>JBEKGP010000077.1:0-10678 GCA_050012735.1 Candidatus Dormibacteria bacterium | reverse complement strand
CCGACGCGGCCCTGGCCGTCACCGACCACGACCAGCGCGCTGAAGGAGAAGCGGCGGCCACCCTTGACCACCTTGGCCACCCGGTTCAGCGAGACGATCTTCTCGGTGAGCTCGCTGCCACGCTCACCCCCGCGGTCGTCCCGGCGGTCCATGCGCATAGCCATCTCAGAGCTCCAATCCTGCCTTGCGGGCGGCCTCGGCGAGAGCGGCCACGCGGCCGTGATAGAGGTATCCGCCCCGGTCGAAGACGACCTTGGACACCCCGGCGGCCAGGGCGCGGGCGGCGACCAGCTCGCCGACCACCGCTGCCGCTCCGGCGGTCGCCCGGCTGGTCCCGATGCGGCTCACCGCCTCGGGGTCCTGGGTCGAGGCCGCCGCCAGGGTGCGCCCGGCCGTGTCGTCGATCACCTGGGCCGTGATGTGGCGGAGGCTGCGGTAGACGCAGAGGCGCGGTCGCGCCGGTGTGCCGGTGACCCGGCGCCGCACCCGCAGGTGACGTCGCGTTCGGGCCGCCTCTCGATCGTGCTTGGTGTACATCCTCGTTCGTCCTCGCCTACTTGCCCTTGCCTGCCTTGCCGGACTTCCCGGCCTTCCGCCGGATCCGCTCCCCCCGGTAGAGGATGCCCTTGCCCTTGTAGGGCTCGGGCTTGCGGAACGAGCGGATCTTGGCGGCCACCTGGCCGACCACCTCTTTGTTGGCCCCGCTCACCACGATCTGGGTCGGTGCCGGAACCTCGATGGTCACCCCGTCGGGGGGTGTGTAGCGGATGGGGTGGGAGTACCCGACCGTCAGGACCAGGTCGGAGCCCTGGCGAGTGGCGCGGAAGCCCACGCCGACCAGGTCGAGGTTGCGGGTAAATCCGGTGCTGACCCCCTCCACCATGTTGGCGATCAGGGTGCGGGTCAGACCATGCAGGGAACGATGCACGGCGCTGTCGGTCGGGCGCTTTACCTCGACCACGCCGTCACCGATCACAACGGACATCGCCGGCGGGACCAGTCGCTCCAGGGTGCCGCGGGTGCCTGACACAGAGACGTGGGCCCCGGTTGCAACCACCGTGACGCCGGCGGGAAGCGGGATGGGACTGCGGCCGATACGCGACATCAGATCACCACACGAAGGCGACGACTTCGCCGCCGAGCCCGAGGCGCTGGGCCATCTGGCCGGTCATCAGCCCCTGGCTGGTGGAGATCACCGCGATCCCGAGACCGCCGAGCACCCGGGGAAGCTCCGACTTGCGGGCGTAGACCCGGAGGCCCGGCCGGCTGATGCGACGCAGGCCGCTCAGCGCGCGGCCCCGCGGACTGCGCGCCTTGAAGGTGATGGTGATGATCACCTGGGGAATCTCCCCGCTCACGGAGTAATCGGCGATGAAGCCCTCCTCCTTGAGCACGCGAGCGATCTCAACCTTCATCCGGCTGGAGGGAATGACCACGGTCCGGTGGTTGGCCGCATTGGCGTTGCGGACCCGGGTGAGCATGTCGGCGATGGTGTCGCTGATCATGGCCTCACCACGAGCTCTTCTTGACCCCGGGGATCTGGCCCATGCTGGCCAGCCCGCGGAAGCAGATGCGGCACATCCCGAACTTGCGCATGTAGGCACGCGGCCGACCACACAGCGCGCACCGGTGGCGCTGCTGGGTGGAGAACCTAGGCGCCCGCAGCGACTTGGCTATCAGTGACTTCTTGGCCATGAGGCACCTCGTCGCGCCGTATCGGCGGGTGCCGACGCGCGCGAACTATCAACCAACACTAACTCTTCCGAAATGGCATGCCGAAATGGGTGAGCAGGGCCCGGCCCTCGTCATCGGTCTTGGCGCTCGAGACGATACAGATCTCGAGGCCGCGCAGCTTGTCGATCTTGTCGTAGTCGATCTCGGGAAAGACCAGCTGCTCCTTGAGCCCCAGGGTGTAGTTGCCATGGCCATCGAAGGCCTTGGGGTCGACACCGCGGAAGTCCCGGATGCGGGGCAGGGCGACGTTGATCAGCTTGTCCAGGAAGTACCACATCCGATCGGACCGGAGGGTCACCTTCACCCCGATCGGCATCCCGGCCCGAAGCTTGAAGGCGGCCACCGACTTCCGCGCCCTGATCACGATCGGCGCCTGGCCGGTCATGGTCTTGACGTCGGCGACGGCGGCGTCGATGGCGCGTCCATTCTGGATCGCCTCGCCCAAGCCGATGTTGACGACGATCTTCTCCAGCCTCGGGACCTGCATCGCGTTGGTGTAGCGGAACTCCCGGACCAGCTCGGGGACGACCTGCTCCTGGTACTGGCGGCGGAGGCGCGGGGCCTCGGCGACTGCGACGGCCATCAGCCGGTCACCCGCTCGTAGCGCTCGCCGCACTTGCGGCAGATCATCACGCGAACCCCTTCCTCGGTCACCTGATGGGCGATCCGGGTCTTCTTATCGCAGCGGCTGCAGACGAGTTGCACGTTGCTGTAGGCAATCGGCCCGTTGAAGTCGACAATGCCGCCCTGCACGTTGCCCTGGGTGTTGGCCTTGGTGTGACGCTTCATCAGGTTGACGCCGCGGATCACGATCCGCTGCCGCTCGACCTGAACCCGCTCCACGATCCCCCGCTTGCCCTTGTCCTTGCCGGAGATGACCTCCACGGTGTCACCGCTCCGGATGTCGAGGGGACGCATCGCGCCATCAGCCCAGCCCTCGTGCTCCACCTCGACGCGATGGTGCCTGGCGATGGCGGCGCGCCGGTTGGCGACCAAGCCCATCTAAATCACCTCCGGTGCGAGGGACACGATCTTCATGTAGTTCCGCTCCCGCAGCTCGCGCGCGACCGGACCGAAGATGCGAGTGCCGCGAGGGTTGTTCTGGGGGTTGATCAGCACGGCGGCGTTCTCGTCGAAACGGATCTGGCTGCCGTCCGGCCGGTGAAAGGGCTGGGTGGTGCGGACGATGACGGCGCGGACCACCTCGCCCTTCTTGACCTGGGCGTTGGGCTGGGCAACCTTGACCGTCCCGATGATGACGTCGCCAACGGACCCGTACTTCCGGCGGCTACCACCGAGCACACGGATGCAGAGGAGCTCTCGCGCCCCGCTGTTGTCGGCAACCTTGAGAATGCTCTCCTGCTGGATCACTGCCTACTTCGCCTTCTCAATGATCTCGGAGACCCGCCAACGCTTGTCCTTGGAGATGGGCCGGGTCTCGGTGATCCGGACCCGGTCGCCCACCGCGCAGGTCCCCTCGGCGTCGTGGACCTTGAGGCGGTGGTTGCGGGTGACCACCTTCTTGTAGAGACGGTGGGGCTTCTTCTCCTCGACCAGGACGACGACGGTGTTCTGCATCTTGTCGCTGACGACGACACCGTCGCGCACCTTGCGGCGGCTGCGTTCCAAGGTCGTCTCGGTCACGGGCTGGTCACTCATCTGTCTGCTCCTCGTCGGGCCCCGTGGCGCCCTCGTCTGCGATCTCGGAGCCGGCGCCGGCTGCCTCCACGCCCTCCACCGCCGCGTCACCGGTGGGCTCGGCCTCGACGACCGGCTCCTCGGTCGCGCGGCCCCGGCGAGGACGGCGCGCCTTCGTGGCGGGCTCCGGCTCGGTCACGCCGGCGTCGCTCGGCTCGGCGTCCGCCGCTGCGGCCCCGGTGTCGACCGGCTCCGCGTCCACGACCTCCCCGGCCGGGGCCGCGGTCGAGCGCCTGCGGAGCAGGCGGCGCGGACGCGGCTGCTCCTCCGGCTCCTCCTCGACCTCCAGATCGGAGGCGAGGTGGTGACCGTGGGCCAGCTCGAGCTGGATGGTCATGGTGCGCGCGATCTCCCGGCGGAGCTCGCGCACCTGCCGGTGGTTCTCCACCTGGCCGGCGGCCTGCTGGAAACGGACCTCGAAGAGACGGCGGCGCTGCTGGCGCAGGTGCTCGTCGAGATCTGCTGTCGTCATCGTGCGGAGAAGATTCACCGCCTCGACCTGCTTGCTCACGCCGTCTCCTCCGCCTCGACCTCGTCCCCCGTGCCCTGCCGGGCGACGAAGCGCGTGGGGATGGGGAGCTTGTGGGCGGCGAGGCGCATCGCCTCGCGGGCGGTCTCCTCGCTGACGCCACTCATCTCAAAGAGGACACGCCCCGGCTTCACCACCGCCGCCCACCCCTCGGGGGCGCCCTTGCCCGAGCCCATCCGGGTCTCGGCGGGCTTCTTGGTGTAGGCGTGGTCGGGGAAGATGCGAATCCAGATCTGCCCGCCGCGGCGGACGTGCCGGGTCATGGCGCGCCGGGCCGCCTCGATCTGCCGGCTGGTCATCCAGCAAGGCTCGAGCGCCTGAAGCCCGTAGGGGCCGAACGCCAGCGTGTTGCCGCGCTGGGCACTGCCCTGGCGGCGTCCCCGGTGGAGCTTGCGGAACTTTGTCCGCTTGGGCATCAGCACCGTCAGTCCTCCTCAGCCTCGACCTGGGGCTCGCCGCTCGGGGCCGGCTTCTTGGCCGGAGTGGGACGGCGGCGTGCCGCCGGCTTCTTGACCGGGAGCTTCTCGACCTTGGTATCGGCCCCGGGGACGACACCGAGCTCGGGCAGCTCCTCGTCGAGCTCCGCGAGCTCCGCCTCGGCGACCTCGACATCGGCCTCACCGAGAGCCTCGAGCACGGCAACCGCCGCGTCAGCAGCGTCGGGCTGGCTCGCCACGGTGCCAGCCTCGTCTTCAATGGGCACCTCGGCGACCAGCGGCGTCACCTCCTCACGGTCGGGGGCAAGAGTCGCAGCCGCCGGACGCCGCTCGCGCTCGGGAGCCGCGGCAGGACGTGCCGCCTCGACCACCTCACGCCCCGGGCCACCGATCATCACCGGCTCGCCGGTGGCGGTCACGTAGTCACCCTTGTAGATCCAGCAGGTGACGCCGATGCGGCCAAAGGTGGTCCTCGCCTCGGCCCGGCCGAAGTCGATGTTGGCGCGGAGGGTGTGGAGGGGCACGCGGCCATCGCGGTCCCACTCACGACGAGACATCTCAGCGCCACCCAGACGGCCACTCACCTCGAGCTTCACGCCCTTGGCGCCGGCTCGCATGCTCCGCATCACGGTCTGCTTGAGAGCGCGCCGGAAGGCGATCCGCTTCTCCAACTGGGAGGCGACGTTCTCTGCCACCAGCCGGGCGTCCAGCTCGGGCACCTTGATCTCGTGGATCGTCACCCGAACCTTCTTGCCGCTGATCCGCTCCAGCTCATCCCGGAGGGCGTCGACGGACGCGCCCTGCTTGCCGATCACGATCCCGGGCTTGGCGGTCTGGATGATCACGGTCAGCTGGTTGGCGCTGCGCTCGGTTTCGATCCGGGCCACGCCGGCGTTGCGGAGACGGCTGCCGATCAGCCGCCGCATCGCCAGGTCCTCGTGGAGGAGCTTCGTGTACTCCTTGTCCGCATACCAGCGCGCGTCCCACTGCCGGTAGACCCCAAGGCGAAAGCCGATAGGGTTCACCTTCTGTCCCATCAGTCCTTCTCCTCGTCGTCCTGAGCGGCGTCAGCCTCGGCTCCGCCGGCGTCGGCCTCCGCCGCGCCCGGGTCAAGGGCGTCGGTCTCGGATGTCTCGATGTCGTCGCCGGCCGAGGTCGCGGGGACCTCCACGGCCTCCTCCTCGGCGGCGGCTGCGGCGGTGGCCGCCTCCTGAGCCCGGCGGAGCTGGGCGGGACGGCGACGGCGGGTGGCCGCCGGCCGCGTGGATCCCTGTCCTCCGGACCGGCCCGGCATTGCCACCACCGAACGGCGGCGGCGGTCCGGCGCCGGCTCCTCGTCGGTGACGTAGCACCGGAGGTGGCTCATGCGCTTGAAGAGGCTCCCGGCCATGCCCCGAGGCTTGGGAATGAAGCGCTTCATAATCCCGGCCTGATCGACGTCGATGCGCTCGACGCGGAGCGAGGAGGCGTCCAGGTTGTAGTTGTGCTCCGCGTTCGCAGCAGCCGACTTGATCACCTTGGCCACCTCCTTGGCGGCGTGACGCGGGGTGAAGCTGAGCACGGCGAGCGCCTCGGCCACGGGCAGGCCGATCACGCTGTCGGCGACCAGCCTCGCCTTGCGGGAGGTGATCCGAACACTCTTGGCGGTGGCGATGACTTTCACTTGAGGGCGGTGCTCCGCTCAGTGTGGTGGCCGTGCCCGCGGTACTTGCGGGTGGCGGCGAACTCGCCGAGCTTGTGCCCGACCATGGTCTCGGTGATGAACACCGGGTTGTGCTTGCGCCCGTCATGGACGGCGATGGTGTGTCCCACCATCTCGGGGAAGATGTCGCTGCGCCGCGACCAGGTCTTGATGACCCGCTTCTCCCTGCTCTGATTCAGCTTCTGAATCTTGGCAAGCAGGTGATCGTCGCAGAACGGCCCTTTCTTGAGGGAACGGCTCATGGTCTCACTTCTTCCGGCGACGCACGATCATGCGGTCGGTCTTCTTGTTGCGACGGGTGCGGTAGCCGAGTGCCGGCTTGCCCCATGGGGTCTGTGGGTGCCCACCGGCGCCGCTGCGGCCCTCGCCGCCTCCATGCGGGTGGTCGAACGGGTTCATGGCCATGCCGCGCACCGAGGGCCGCCAGCCCCGCCAGCGCGACTTGCCCGCCTTGCCGATGTTCTGGTTCTCGTGATCGGCGTTGCCAACCTGGCCCACCGTGGCGAAGCAGCGGACGTCGATCCGCCGCACCTCACCGGAGGGCATCCGCACGGTGGCGAAGTCGCCCTCCTTGGCGATCAGCTGGGCCGCAACCCCGGCGCTGCGCACCAACTGGCCGCCCCGGCCGGGGAGCACTTCAAGGTTGTGGATCGTCGTGCCGAGCGGGATGTTGGAGAGCGGCAGGGCGTTGCCGGGTTTGATCTCGGCACCGACGCCGGCGCTGATCTGCGTCCCCACCGTCAGCCCCAGAGGGGCGAGGATGTACCGCTTCTCGCCGTCGGCGTAGTGCAGGAGCGCGATCCGCGCGCTCCGGTTGGGGTCGTACTCGATCGCCGCCACCCGGGCGACCACGTCGCGCTTGGTGCGCCGGAAGTCGATCACCCGGTACAGCTTGGTGTGGCCGCCACCGCGGTGCCGGACCGTGATCCGGCCCGTGTTGTTGCGACCGCTCGCCTTCTTGAGGTGGACGGTGAGGCTGCGCTCCGGGGTGGTGCTGGTCACCTCCTCGAAGGAGCTGACGGCCATGAAACGGCGGCCAGCGCTGGTCGGCTTGTATTTGTTGACTGGCATCGGTCTATACGCCCTCGAACAGTCCGGGAATCTTCTGCCCGGGAGCCAGCGTCACCACCGCCTTCTTCCAATCGGGGCTCTTCCCGGTCAGACGGGCGCCGCTGCCGCGCCGGTACTGGCGGCTGCGCACCTTGCCGTGGACGGCCATGACGTTGACCGCGGTCACCGTCAGGTTCTGCTCGGGGAAGGCCTCGACGATGGCCCGACGAATGTCGATCTTGGTCACGTGGGAGGGGCAGGCGAAGGTGTACTTGTTGAGCCCGCCCATGACTGCGTACGACTTCTCGCTCGAGATCGGCCGCAGGATGACCTGGTGGAAGGCGCGTCCCTGGCTCATCCCCATGCCTCCGCGATGTGCTCGACGGCATCCCGCGTCATCACCACCGTGTCGGCGGTGAGCAGGTCGCGCACCGAGATGTTGCCGGCCAGGATGACCCGAACCTCGGGGAGGTTCCGCGCGCTCATCTCGAGAGCGTCGTGATGGGAGCCGAGCACCACGAGCACCCGGCGGCCCGCGTCGAGCGCCTGGAGGAATCCGGTCACCACCTTGGTCTTCGGCTCCTCCAGCTCGATCCTGTCGAGGACGGTGATCTGGCTCTCCGCGGCCTTGACGCTCAGCGCGCTGCGCAGGGCGAGACGCCGCTGCTTGCGCGGCATCTGCAGGCTGTGGTCGCGGGGGGTGGGACCGAAGACGACGCCACCTCCGGCGTAATGGGGTGCGCGGATCGACCCCTGGCGGGCCCGGCCGGTGCCCTTCTGGCGGTACGGCTTGCGTCCACCTCCCGACACCTCGGTGCGGGTCTTGCTGTCATGGGTGCCCTGACGGGCGTTGGCGAGCTGGCGGAGCAGCGCCTGGTGCATCACCGTGGTGTGGGGGATCACCGAGAAGACCGTCTCGGGAAGCTCGAGCTCCCCCTGGGACTCGCCGGCGAGGTCGACGACCGGAGCGGTGCTCATGAGACCAGCGCTCCGCTGCGCTCGCTGTCGCGGACCAGGACCACGGAGTCACGATGCCCGGGAACGGCACCGCGCACCAGCAGAAGGTTGCGCTCGGGATCGACCCGCACCACCTCGAGTCGGAGAACGGTGGCGCGCGACGCGCCCAGATGGCCGGCCATCTTGAGCCCCTTGAAGACGCGGGCCGCGTCCGTCGAACCGATCGACCCGGCCTGTTTGATGTTGTGGGAGCCGTGGCTCACCGGGCCGCGGTGGAAGTTGTGCCGCTTGTGCTGCCCGGCGAAACCCTTGCCCTGGGTGATGCCGGTGACATCGACGCGCTCCCCGGCCTCGAAGAGCGACACCGACAGCCGCGTGCCCACAGCCGGGCTGCCCGCGTCGCGGACCTCGGCAAGATGGGCGAGCGGCGGGGTCCCGGCACGCTTGAAGTGGCCGGCCTCCGGCTTGGTGGTGCGGCGGGGCTTCTTCTCTCCGAAGCCGAGCTGAACCGCGTCGTAGCCGTCAACGCCGGGAGTCTTCACCTGCACGACGTGGCAGGAGTCCGCCTCTAGGACAGTGACCGAGACCACCGTACCCTGCTCGGTGAAGAGCTGGGTCATCCCCAGCTTCCGCGCCAGCAGCCCCTTGCTCATCGCTGGTCACCGAGCTTGATCTCGATGTCCACCCCGCTCGGGAGGTTGAGCCGCATCAGGGCGTCGACCACCTTGGGGTTGGGATCGAGGATGTCGAGGATCCGCTTGTGGGTGCGCATCTCGAACTGCTCGCGTGAGTCCTTGTCGATGAAGGGCGAGCGAATCACCGTCCACTTGCTGATCCTGGTGGGCAAGGGCACCGGCCCGGCGACGTGCGCCCCGGTGCGGACCACTGTCTCGACAATCTTCGAGGCGGCCTGATCCAGGACCCGGTGGTCGTAAGCCTTGAGCCGAATGCGAATTTTTTGCGCCATGGCGATGCCGCTGCCTTCTCCCCTACCGCTACTTTTCGATCGAGGTGACGGCGCCGGCGCCGACGGTGTGACCGCCCTCGCGAATGGCGAACCGCATCCCGTCTTCGACGGCGATCGGGGTGATGAGCTCCACCCCCATCTCGACGTTGTCACCCGGCATCACCATCTCAGTGCCCTCGGGCAGAGCGATGCTGCCGGTCACGTCCGTGGTCCGGATGTAGAACTGGGGCCGGTACCCGGTGAAGAACGGGGTGTGACGGCCGCCCTCCTCCTTGCTCAGGACGTAGACCTGGGCCTTGAACTTGGTGTGCGGGTTGATGGAGCCCGGCTTGGCCAGCACCTGGCCGCGCTCCACGTCCTCGCGCTTGACGCCTCGGATCAGGCAGCCGACGTTCATGCCCGCCTCGCCGCCGCCGTCCAGCTCCTTGTGGAACATCTCGACCCCGGTCACCACCGTCTTGGTGGTGGTCCGGATGCCGACGATCTCGACGGGCTCGTTGACCTTGATCACCCCGCGCTCGATGCGGCCGGTCACCACGGTGCCACGACCCTCGATCGAGAAGACGTCCTCGATCGGCATCATGAAGGGCTTGTCGACGGGCCGCTCGGGGATCGGGATGTAGGTGTCGACGGCCTCCATCAGCCGCATCACGTCGTCGCCGGCCTCCTTGTCACCCTCGAGCGCCTTGAGGGCGGAGACCCGGACCACCGGGATGTCGTCGCCGGGGAACTCGTACCGGCTGAGCAGCTCGCGAACCTCGAGCTCGACCAGCTCGAGGAGCTCCTCGTCGTCGACTTGGTCGACCTTGTTGAGGGCCACCACGATGTAGGGGACCCCGACCTGGCGGGCGAGCACGATGTGCTCCCGGGTCTGGGGCATCGGCCCGTCGGTGGCGGCCACCACCAGGATGGCGCCGTCCATCTGGGCGGCGCCGGTGATCATGTTCTTGATGTAGTCAGCGTGGCCCGGGGCGTCGACGTGCGCATAGTGACGCTTCTCGGTCTGGTACTCCACGTGGGAGATGTTGATGGTGATACCGCGCTGACGCTCCTCGGGCGCATTGTCGATCTGGTCGAACGCACGCGACTCGTTCAATGTGGGGTATTTGTCATGCAGAACCTTGGTGATAGCCGCGGTCAACGTGGTCTTGCCGTGGTCAACGTGACCAATGGTCCCGATGTTGACGTGCGGCTTCGTCCGCTCGAACTTCGCCTTCGCCACTTCTGTGTCCTCCTGGACTAGTTGGTGCTTCTACAAGCAATGTTGATGTTTTCAGTTATGCCGCGGTTGTAACCGGGCCAGGTTACTCCCTGTTGTTGTGCCGATCATGCCTCGGCTCCGGACGAGCTCACTCGCCCGTCGCCTTGGCGATGATCTCCTTCGACACGTTCGCCGGAACTTCGGCGTACGAATCGAACACCATGGAGTAGTTCGCCCGGCCTTGAGTCTTGGACCGCAGGTCGCCGACGTAGCCGAACATCTCCGACAGCGGCACATGCGCCCTAACGACGCGCGCACCGCTCCGCTCCTCCATGGCCTGGATCTGACCACGGCGGGAGTTCAGGTCGCCAATCACATCGCCCATGTAGTCCTCGGGCGCATT
>JBEKGP010000076.1:0-10680 GCA_050012735.1 Candidatus Dormibacteria bacterium | reverse complement strand
CGACGCGGCGGCAGGCTGAGGCCCACCGAAGCGATGGCCCGGGAAGTGATCCCGGGGGGCCCGCCAGCCTGTTGACACGGGGCCGGATACCGCTACCGCCACACGGCCACCCATCTCGGACCCCCCGCACGCCAGTTGGCGGCCCCAGAGACGCTACTTCCGCACCCTGCTAAGCGGGGACCAGCAGACGCTGGCCGCCTCCTTCCTCGAGGCGAGCACCGCCGAGGCGCTCACCGGCACCCTGTACAACTGCTATCCGGCTCCGGGGCTCCAGAGCGCCGATCTCATCGCCTGGTCGACCAATGACGGTGGCGCGACCTGGACACAGGCGGGGACCTTCCAGGTGCCGGACTTCCCGGGTGGAACCCTGGACTTCGTGAACCCCGAGGACGGCTGGCTCTCCGTGAACCAGGGCGTGGCCATGGGCTCGTCGGGCATGGCGCTGTACCGGACCGTCGACGGTGGTGTGCACTGGAGTGAGGTGGCCGAGACCGACCCGGCCAGCATCCAGCCCGCCGGCTCCGCCGGCTCCATCCCCTTCGGCGGTGACAAGGGGAGCGCCACCTTCATCGATCCCACCACCGGTTGGATCGGGAGTAGCACGGCCGGCACCGGGCCGCTCTTCTGGGTCACCCAAGACGGCGGGAGCAGCTGGAGCGCACAGTCACTGCCTTCGACCTCCGGACTCCTTCAGCCGACCACCCAGGTGCTCCGGGTCTGGTCGGGAGAGGGCGCGCTAGTGGCGGTCGGGAGCTTCGCGCCGTCGGGGCAGTCGACCACCACCCTCTGCATCACCACGGACGCCGGCCGGAGCTGGAGCCAGATCGCCATGCCTGGCACGGGGCAAACTCCAGAGACCGCGGACTTCCTCGACGACGCGGACGGCTGGCTGCTCACCTTCACCACCACCACAGCCAAAACGCCGCCGCTGGCCACGACGCTGTGGAACACTCCCGACGGAGGGGCTAACTGGACCCAGGTGTCCGCCCGGGCAAGCGCCGACCAGATCACCGGTGTGCAGTTCGTGACCTCGGAGCTCGGCTGGGCCACCACCTTCAATTCCGACACACAGGCGTCCGGCCTCCTCCAGACGTCGGACGGTGGCAGTACATGGACGCCGGTCACCCCGATCGTCGCCGGCTGAGCGCCTGCGAGCGCGCTACCCGGCGACCCCTGATGAAGGGCCCGGCGGCTGGCTGATCTCGGAGTGGAACGGCTTCCAGGAGACCCGTGGTCAGGGGTGCTTCGTCATCCCCGGGAACACGTGACCAGAGAGCGAGCCATCGAGTGACATTCCCCAACACTGGGCCACCGGGGAATCCTCTTTCTGGATGAGGTCTGCGAGTTTCCCCGCGCTCATCTGGAGGCGCTGCGCCAGCCCCTCGAGGAACGCAGCGTGGCGGTGGCACGGGTCCGGGCCAGCGTGGTGTTCCCGGCCGAGTTTGTCCTGGTGGCGGCCGCCAACCCCTGCCCGTGCGGGCGCCTCGGGGAGACGAACGGGCCCGGCTGCAGGTGTCCCGAGGCGGTGGTGCTCCGATACCAGTCCCGGCTCTCGGGCCCGATGCGAGATCGGATCGACATGATCGCGGAGGTGCCGCGCCTGAATGGGGAGACCCTCCTCGGCGGGCCGCCCGAGGAGCCCAGCGCGCGGGTCTGTGAGCGGGTCGCGATGGCTCAGGCGCGCCAACTGCAGCGGGCCGGGACGACGGGAGCCGCGGCCAACGCCCTGCTGGACGGTGACCCGTTGTTGGAGGTCTGCCACCTCGACGCCCGTGGCCGGGATGCCCTCACGATGGCGGGGGAGAGGTGGCGCCTCTCGGCACGGGCGTATCACCGGGTGCTGCGCGTGAGTCGCACCATCGCCGATCTCGGCGGGGAGGAGCGGGTCAGCCGGGAGGCGGTGGTCGAGGCCTTTCAGCTCCGCATCCCCGCGTTGTGATGCCCCCCCCGGCCCGGGGCACGGTGCCGATGAGCCGCCAGCTGCGCCCGGGTGAGTCGCGCTGGCCGGTCGGCCTCTCCGACCTCCAGGCGCTCGGTGATCGGTGCGGGGTCCCGTCCGTCTGGGTGGAGGGAGAGCTCCCGGAACTGCCGGGTGTGGCGGTGGTCGGGGCACGCATGGCCGACGCGACGGGGCAGGAAGTGGCGCGGCGCATCGGCGCAGACCTGGGCCGGCGGGGAGTGACCGTGGTCAGCGGCTTCGCCCTCGGGGTGGACGCGGCCGCCCACCGCGGCTGCCTGGCGGCCGGGGGGCAGACCGTGGCCGTGCTCGGCTGCGGCCTGGCGGTGGACTACCCACGCTCTCACGGGGCCTTAAGGACAGAAGTGTCCTTAAGGGGTGCACTGCTGTCGGAGTACACACCGCGTGGGACGGTCCGCGCGCTTGGCACTTTCCGCATCGCAACCGGATCATCGCCGCACTCTCCCGGGCGGTGGTGGTGGTGGAGGCGGGGGAGAAGAGCGGAGCTCTGAGCACCGCCCGGTGGGCCGCGGACCTGGGCCGGGAGGTGCTCGCGGTGCCCGGCTCCATTCTCGGCCCGGCCAATGAGGGCTCGAACCGGCTGCTGCGCGACGGAACGCGGCCCTACCTGGACGCAAGCGACCTGGCCGACATCTTCCCCGAGTGCGCGGGACCACGTGCGTCAGATCGACGCGGCCGGCCGGAGCGGCCCGACGGCGAACGGAGCTCACCGCTGGGGGTCCGGGACCACGCAGCGCGACTGCTCGCCCTGGTCAGTGCGGAACCCGTTCCTCGCGAGCTGATCGTGCAAGCCCTCGGGCTGCGCGCCTCGGAGCTCGCCGTCCTGCTGGGGGAGCTCGAGCTGGACGGGCATGCCCGGAGCCTCCCGGGTGGGCTGGTCGCGCGCGCCCGCTGGTGAAGCGCGTCACCGGAGCGCCACGGGGGCAGGACCGCCTCTGGAGGCAGGTCGGTTCCACGGGCCTCGACCGCCCCAATTTGGGGATGGCCAACTCCGGTCGGACCCCGCATCGTTAACCGCGGGTAGACGGGCCCGCGACGCGAGAGTCGGCCGGTGGTACCTACCCACCAGACACCGCCTCTCGGCGGTGTCGAGGTGCCCCGAGGTGGGCCGGCAGGCTTTCCCTGCTACCCGAGGTCGACTACGCCAAGGCCCACCTCCGCCTCGTCGCTACCCGAGGTCGACCACGCCGAGGTCCACCTGCGCCGCCTCACTACTCGAGGTCGACCACGCCGAGGTCCACCTCCGCCTCCTCGGGGCCGGCCGTCTCCTCCGTCTCCTCCGGTCCCGGGGTGGCCCGCGACGGCTTGAGGCGGTTCAAGAAGATCATCGCCAGGCCGGCCGCGGCCGCGCAGCTGATGGCGCCGGTGAGCAGGCCAGCCCGAGCCCCCGCGCCGGCCACGATCAGGCCGATCAGGGGACCGCCGATGGGCGTGGTGCCCTGGAAGGCGATCGCCCAGAGGGCCATCACCCGCCCGCGCATGGAGGGGGCCGCGCCCAGCTGCAGGGTCGAGTTGCCCCGGGCGACGAACGAGACGCTGGCCCACCCGACGGCGGCCAGCGCCAGGTATTCGAGGAGCAGGCTGGGAGCCCCGGCGGCCAGGAGGAGCACGACCGTGAAGGCGGACGCCGCCAGCGTCACCGGGCGGAGCCCGGTGTGGCCGCGGGCGGCTGTCACCAGCCCGCCCGCGACGGCGCCCACGCCCATCGAGGCGAGCATGAAGCCGTACGCGGTGGGGCCGCCGTGGAAGGTCTGGTCGGCGAGCACGGGCAGCACCACCTGGAACTCGTAGGCGAAGGTCCCGATGAGGACCATCATCAGCAGTGGGACGCCGAGGTCCGGCGTCTGGGCGACGTAGCGAAGCCCCGCGCGCAGCTGTCCACGGGCTCGTCCGCTGGGGACGGACGGCTTCAGCTTCGACCGGTCCATGGTTGCCAGGCTGAACACCACCGCCACGAAGCTGACCGCGTTGAGCAGGAAGCAGATCCCATCCCCAACGCTCGCGATCAGCAGGCCGGCGACCGCCGGGCCGATCGCACGGGCCACGTTGACGAGGACCGAGTTGAGGCTCACCGCGTTGCGGAGATCGCGGGGCCCGACCATCTCCAGCATGAAGGCCTGGCGCGCCGGGTTCTCGAAGGTGTTGTTGAACCCCAGGATGACCGCCAGCAGCCCCACCTCCCACACCTGGACCACGTGGGTGGTGACGAGTATGCCCAGCACCAGGGCCTGGACCCCCATCAGAGACTGCAGCAGGATCATCAGCTTCCGCTTGTCGACCCGATCGGCGACGACCCCACCGTAGGCACCGAGCAGGAGAACCGGAAGCGTCTGCAGGGCCACGATCAGCCCGAGGTCGACGCTCGAGTGGGTCAGGGTCAGGATGAGCCAGGACTGGGCCGTGGTCTGCAGCCACGTCCCGATCAGGGAGATGGACTGCCCGCCGACGTAGCGGCGGTAGTTGGGGATGGCAAGCGACGCGAACGTCGTCCGGGCGGTCCTCCCGGCGAGGTCGGCTGAGTTCTCGAGGTGGCGCACCGGACACTTCTACTCGAAAAGGACCTCCGTACCGCGCCGGCCGGCCCCTCGGCGCTCACCGGCCGGGATCGTGAGCGGACCGCTCCGAGCGTGCCCGGCCGGCGCAACCGGTCGCCCTGATGGGGGGCGCGATCGGTCGCTCTGATGCCTGCGCGCCAGTTGGTGTGCTGGCTGCGAGGCGGGCCCTCTAGCTGAGACTGAAGGTTGATTGCGACTAAGTTGCATCTGTGCTAGCCTCGGATTTGGATGGTTCGGGCCGGGGAGGGCACACACCATGGCAACGAACGCAGGCCGATTGTCCCGTATCTGGGGAGCGCTCACCCCCCGCGAGTGGACGCGAATCGGTGCGATGTCAGGCTTCATCGTCATGCTGTACGTGCTGGGATGGGGGATCTTCATCGTGGCGATCGTGCCCCAACACTTCAAGTTGCTGGGCATCGGCGTGGCCATCACCGCGTACACGCTGGGTCTGCGCCACGCGTTCGACGCCGATCACATCTCCGCGATCGACAACACGACGCGGAAACTGATGGCGGAGGGCAAGCGGCCGCTGTCCGTCGGCTTCTGGTTCTCGCTCGGTCACTCCACCGTCGTCTTCGTTCTGGGGATCGGCCTCACCTTCGCGGCACGGGCGATCATCGGCCAGGTCAGCAACTCCAACTCGACGATCGAGAGCTTCGGAGGCATCGTCGGAACCCTCGTCTCGGGCACCTTCCTCTACCTGATCGCCATTCTCAACCTGGTCATCCTGGTGGGCATCGTCAAGGTGTTCATGAACATGCGCCGTGGCCGGTACAACGATGCCGAGCTCGAGCAGCAGCTCAACTCACGCGGCCTGATGTTCCGTTTCTTCGGCAAGATGATGCGGGCGATTCACAGCCCCTGGCAGATGTACCCGGTGGGGGTCCTTTTTGGTCTCGGCTTCGACACCGCCACCGAGGTGGCGCTGCTCGCGGCCACCGCGGGCGCCGCCACGGCGGGGCTTCCCTGGTACGCGGTGCTCAGCCTTCCCATCCTCTTCGCCGCCGGAATGGCGACCATGGACACGCTCGACGGATCTTTCATGAATTTCGCGTACGGCTGGGCGTTCTCCAAACCGGTGCGCAAGGTCTACTACAACATCACCATCACAGGGCTTTCGGTCGCCGTGGCGATGCTGATCGGCACCATCGAGATCTTCGGTCTGCTGGCTGCGGAGCTGAACCTGAGGGGCGGCTTCTGGAACTTCATGGCCAACTTCAACATCAACGAGGCGGGGTTCTTCATCGTCGGCCTCTTCGTGGTGACCTGGGTGGTGGCGCTGTCGGTGTGGCGATTCGGTGGCATCGAGCGCCGCTGGGACGAGGCGGCCGCCCGTGGCAGGTCCGCCGAGCGCAGATCGGCCTGACGGCCGTCGCACCATCACCGGCTCCCCGCCGTGGCGGCGGGGCCGGCCGGTCCAGGCGATCGCTTCGCCTGCGCACCCGCCCGTCCCCCGGGCTCGCCCGGAGGCGACCGGAGGGTCGAGCGGCGCAGCCGAGGGGGCTGGGGAGCGGCCAAGGTGACCGCCCACCGGATCGGCGGCAGGTTTGGCCGGGAGCCACCCCGGGTGATGATCCGGGATAGAGTGAATGACGGCCTCGGTCGGCGCCGGGGGCCGCTGCTATCATCTGCCGGCTTCGGCCACACCCGGAGGGCGCGGTCGGCGCCTGCCGCCATAGGACACCAATGCCAAACCGTCTGATCATCGTCGAGTCTCCGAGCAAGGCTCGCACCCTGGCCAAGTTCCTGGGCGCCGGCTACACCGTCAAGGCTTCGATGGGCCACATCCGCGACCTCCCCAAGTCGACCCTCGGGGTCGACCTGGAGCACGGCTTCCGGCCCGAGTACATCGTCATCCGGGGCAAGGAGAAGCAGATCCGGGAGCTGCGCGAGGCGGCCAAGAAGGCGGACGAGGTCTTGCTCGCCGCCGACCCCGACCGCGAGGGCGAGGCCATCGCGTGGCATCTCGCCGAGGCCCTGAAGCTCAAGGATCCGGACCGGATCGAGGTTCACGAGATCACCAAGAGCGCCGTCGAGGCAGCGCTCAAGAACCCGCGGAAGGTCGACCGCAACCGCGTCTACGCCCAGGAGGCGCGCCGCGTGATCGACCGCCTGGTCGGCTATCGGTTGAGCCCGCTGCTCTGGCGAAAGGTGCGGACCGGTCTCTCCGCCGGCCGGGTGCAGTCGGTCGCCGTCCGCCTGGTGGTGGACCGTGAAAACGAGATCGACGCCTTCGTCGCGACCGAGTCGTGGAGCCTCGACGCCGTGCTGGAGAAGGGCGAGAGCCGCTTCACCGCGCGCTACCAGGGTCGTAGGGACGCGCTGGAGGCGGCGGCTTCCGTCCCCAAACGGGCCCGTGGCTCCAAGCGCGGCAGCGTGGAGGGAGCGGAGATCGGCGACCCGGCCGAACGGGTCGTGCTCGCCACCCAGGCGGACGCCCTGGAGGTGATGCACGCCCTCAACTTCGACGATGCTGGGCACCGACCGGAAGACGTCCCGCCGTTCCAGGTCGAGGGCGTGGAGAGCTCGGAGACCTCGCGCTCGGCGCCGTTCCCGTACACGACCAGCACTCTGCAGCAGGACGCCAGCACCCGGCTCCGCTTCTCGCCCCGCCGGACCATGTCGATCGCCCAGGAGCTGTACGAGGGCGCGGAGCTGGGCAGCTCGGGCCCCGTCGGGCTGATCACCTACATGCGCACCGACTCGACGCGGATCAGTGACCAGGCGAGGACGGAGGCCGCCACCTACTTGAGCGACACCCTGGGGCCGAAGTACCTCCGGACCGGACAGGCCCGTCAGCGCACGGGTCAGAACATCCAGGACGCCCACGAGGCGATCCGTCCGACCGATGTCAGCCGCACCCCCGAGCAGGTGGCCGAGCTGCTGCCTCGGGAGCAGGCGCGGCTGTACGAGCTGATCTGGCGGCGGTTCGTGGCCAGCCAGATGGCGCCCGCCCGCTTCCTCAACACCCGGGTGACCATCGCGGCCTCCGACTTCATCTTCCGCGCCACCGGGTCGGTGCTCGTGTTCGACGGCTTCCAGCGGATCTGGAAGCGCGACGAGGAGCGTGACCGGGACGGCCAGCTCCCCGCCCTGGAGCCTGGAGCTCGGCTGGTCTGCTGGGACGTGAGCGCCGAGCAGCACTTCACCCAGCCGCCGCCCCGCTTCACGGAGGCCTCCCTGGTCAAGGAGATGGAGGAGCGGGGCATCGGCCGCCCGTCCACCTACGCGCCCACCATTGAGGTCATCCAGGAGCGCGGCTACGTCCGCCAGGAGGAGCGCCGCCTCTATCCGACCGAGCTGGGCAAGACCGTCGACGGGCTGCTCCGGGAGCATTTCGCGGAGATCGTCGACATCGACTTCACCGCCGACCTGGAGCGTCGCCTGGACGCCATCGAGGCCGGCAAGCGCAAGTACGAACCCACGGTCAGGGAGTGGTACACGCCCTTCAACGCCACGGTCGACAAGGCTCACACCGACATGCAGCGGGTCAAGGTCCCGGCCAAGGCGACGGGGGAGGCCTGCCCGCAGTGCGAGATCGGCGAGCTGGTCATCCGCGAGGGCCGTTTCGGCGCCTTCGTGGGGTGTTCCCGCTACCCGGAGTGCGACTACATCAAGGACAAGAAGCAGTCGTCCGCGGTCCCGATCGGGGAGAGTTGCCCGCGCTGCGGCAAGCCTTTGGTTCAGCGTCAGGGGAAGCGCGGCCCCTTCGTCGGCTGCAGCGGTTACCCGAAGTGCCGCTTCCTCCGGGACATCCCCGGGGCCGGGGGCGGCGGCCCGGACGGCTCCGGCGCCGCGGGAGCCGCAGCCGGCATCGGCTCCGCTCCGGGGGGCGAGACCGAGGATCTGGGTCAATGCCCCGAGTGCTCCCGTCCGCTCGCGCGCCGCCAGAGCCGACGGGGAAGTTTCGTCGGCTGCACCGGATACCCGGAGTGCCACTACATCCAGCCCCAGAGCAGCGGTGCGGGCGGTGCCGCGGCGGCGCCGGCCGCCGAGCAGACGGGGGAGAGCTGCCCCGACTGCGGCAAGCCTCTGGTTCGCCGCCAGGGACGCTTCGGCCCCTTCGTCAGCTGCAGCGGGTACCCGACGTGCACCTACCGGCCGCCCCGGAAGTCTCCGGCGGCGAAGGCGGAGGTCGCGTCATGACGCCCCGGCCGCACGCCACCACCATCGTTGGGGTGCGCCGTGCCGGCATGGTGGCGATCGCCGGCGACGGGCAGGTGACGGTCGGCGACGTGGTCATGAAGCACCGCGCCGCCAAGGTGCGGCGGCTGCATCGCGACACCGTGCTGGCCGGCTTCGCCGGGGCGGTGGCCGACGCGCTGACCCTGTTCGACAAGTTCGAACAGCAGCTCGATCGCCATCAGGGGCATCTCCTGCGGGCCTCGGTGGGGCTCGCCAAGGAGTGGCGCACCGACCGCTTCCTCCGCCATCTGGAGGCGATGCTGATCGTCGCCAACCGCGACCAGCTGCTGCTGCTCTCCGGCGACGGCGAGATCATCGAGCCCGACGACGACCTAGCCGCCATCGGCAGCGGCGGACCGTATGCGCTGGCGGCGGCGAAGGCGTTGCTCCAGAACACCGATCTCGATGCTGCGGAGGTGGCCCGGCGTTCCCTGGTGATCGCCGCCTCGCTCTGCATCTACACCAACGACGAGATCACGGTGGAAACCCTCTCGACTGAGACGGCGGCCGCTGCCGACCTCCCCGCGGAGACGCCCCCGAACGAGTCGGCGGCCGCCGAGAAGCCGGCCTGAAGGTGACCACGGACACCGCGCCGCCCTCGCCTTCCGCCCCTGCCTCCGGCGACAGCGGCCCGGTGGCCGCGGATCCGGGCCAGGCTCCAGCTCCGGGCGAGGCTCCCGCAGGCAACGGCCCCGACGCGGGCGGCCCCCCCTCTGACGCCGCGGAAGCGCGGGACCCGGACGACCTGCGCCCCACGGAGATCGTCCGCCACCTCGACGCCTACATCGTCGGGCAGGCGGCGGCCAAGCGCGCCGTCGCCATCGCCCTGCGCAACCGGGTGCGCCGTCGCCGGCTGAGCGACGAGATGCGGGGCGAGGTGCTGCCCAAGAACATCCTGATGATCGGCCCCACCGGCGTGGGCAAGACCGAGATCGCCCGGCGGCTCGCCAAGCTCACCGCCTCCCCGTTCATCAAGGTCGAGGCCACCAAGTTCACCGAGGTCGGCTACGTCGGGCGTGACGTCGAGGCGATCGTGAGAGACCTCCTGGAGGAGACCATCACCGACGTCCACGAGGAACGGGTCAGCGAGGTCGAGGCGCGGGCGCGCGAGGTGGCCGAGCGACGGATCCTCGACATCCTGGTGGAGGCCGAGATTCGCCTGGCGGCCGGGTCGCCGGACGCCGTCGCCCGCCCTGCGGCCAAGGCGGCCGGTGATGCCACGGGTGGCCGTGCCGCCTCCGACGTCGCGGATGCGCGGGCCGCGGGTGCCATCGCCGCCCCGATGGGCGATCTCCCGGCAGACCAGCCGTCCGAGCTGCCCGCCGGCCCGGTGGGGGACAGCCCCACCGCGGGAGCGGGCGAGGGGCTGCCGGTGACTGCACCGGCGCCGGAGGCCGGCGCCGGCCGGGCCGCCAGCGGGGATCTCGAGCGTCTGCGCCGGCGTCTGCGCCGGCGCCTCGCCGCCCAGCTGCGGGCCAAACACCTGGAGGAGCGCTACATCGACGTCGAGGTCGAGGAGCCCTTCCAGCCCGCATTCGAAGGCTTCGCGGGAAGTGGGCTCGAGGAGGTTGGCTACTCGCTCTCCGACTTCTTCTCCCAGATGGCGCCGCCGCGCAAGCGGACCAAGCGGATGCAGGTGGCCGATGCACGGACGGCGCTCGCCGAGGAGGAGACCGACCGGCTCATCGACATGGACCGCGTCTACGACGATGCCATCCGGGACGTCGAGGAGGCCGGCATCGTCTTCATGGACGAGGTCGACAAGATCTGCGGCCCGTCGCCGGACCACGGGCCCGACGTGAGCGGGGAGGGGGTCCAGCGCGACCTGCTGCCCATCCTGGAGGGGTCGGTGGTGCACACCCGCTACGGGTCGGTGCACACGGACCACATCCTCTTCATCGCGGCGGGCGCCTTCAACGTCGCCCGGCCGGGCGACCTGATCCCCGAGTTCCAGGGGCG
>JBEKGP010000075.1:0-11222 GCA_050012735.1 Candidatus Dormibacteria bacterium | reverse complement strand
ACGGCCACCATCACCACCGCCAGCCAGTACACCCAGGCAATATACCGACGGACGCCAAGCTGAAGCGCCAGGGCCGCGGCGAAGGCGACGCCACCGAAGGCGACCGCGACGTAGGGGTCGATGCGATGGACGAGGTAATCCGACGTGGCCTCCCCCATTGCCGTCGTGAGCACCTTGATGATCCAGAAGTAGGCGGTTATCTCCGGGACCTTCCTCAGGCTCCCGTGGGTGGTCGGCATGGGGCCGAAGCTACCACGCCGCGCCCGACCACGCGAATGGCCCACGCCGGCTCCCTCCTCCGGGCGGCGGCAGCGATCCCCCGGGTCGGGGTCGGCCGGGATCAGTCGGCCCGGACCGAGGTCTCCCGCCGGCGCTGGCGGCGGCGGGTCCCCGACGCCCGCAAGCAGACCTCGATGCTCCGCCCGATGTACTCAAGGGATCGGCGAACGTTGATGGAGGACGACTCCCTGGTGTACCGGGTGGGGATGGCCACCTCCTGGATCCGAAAGCCCCCGACAACCGCCGCGACGAGAATCTGGGTGTCGAAGATGAAGTCGTCGGAGTACGAATCGAACGGGACGGACTCCAGGAATTTCCGGCTGTACGCCTTCATCCCCGAGTGCATCTCCGTGAAGTGGGAGCCGAGTAAGAGATTCTCCACCACCGTGCTGAAGCGGTTTCCCCAGTAGCGGTAGAGGGGCATCCCTCCCGCCCTAGGGTTGCCGGTGCACGCGAAGCGCGACCCGAAGGTGAAGTCCGCCACCCCCGCAACGATGGGGGCTATAAGGGCCGGCACCGCCGAGGGATCGTACTGATAGTCGGGGTGGAGCAGAACGATAACCGTCGCCCCCAAGTCCAGCGCCTCCCGGTAGCAGGTCTTCTGGTTGGCCCCGTAGCCGCGGTTGCGATCGTGGACGCGCACGTCGATGCCCAGACTGCGGGCGAGATCGGCCGTGCCGTCGGGGGAGGCGTCGTCAACCAGCAGAAGGTGGTCAGCGCTCCCTGCCGGGAGTGCGCCAATCGTCCGCTCGAGTGTCCCTTCCGCGTTGTAGGCGGGGAGGGTCACGACGGTGAAATGGCCCCCGGGTCCCATACGGCCGCCGAGGATAGCAGGAGTACAGGAATGGCCGCCCGCCGAACGTGTCAGCGGGGTCGCGGACGAGGCCGGCGCCCCGTCGGTCTGACCGAGTACAACCACCACCGGAGGTACCGGGCGAGCCATTTGGTGACCCGGAAGTTCGACGTGCCCTCGGCTCGGTCCAGCCAGATGGTGGGGATCTCCGCAACCGGCAGGCCGCGGCGCTTGGCCTTTGCGACCATCTCGATACCGAGGGTGAAGCCGGCATCGGACTCGATCCCGACCTCCGTGAGGAACTCCCTCGAGTACGCCTTGAAGGAATTGGTCGGGTCGTGGGTTCCAACCCTACCCAGGAGGTGCAGCGATCGCCCGGCCATCCGTGAGATCGCTCCCTTCGCCCAGGGACCCCCCACCTGCTGACCGCCTCTCATGTATCGCGAGGCGCAGGCAACCACAACGCCACGCTCAACCAGGCGGGTCAGCTGATCGATCTGGTGAGGGTCGTCACTCCCGTCGGCCATGGTCACCACCACCACATCGCTGTCGGCGTGGTCGACTCCAAAGCGGAGGGCGGCGGCCGGGCCTCGGCCGTAGGTGTTGTGGAGAGGGTGCAGCCTCACCTCGCGCTCCGCGTACTCGCGGAGGAATGTCACGGTGGTGTCGCTCGGCTCGTCATACACCGCAAGCAGCTCGCAGGGGAGTGTCACCGCCTCGAAGACACGGTCGAGGAAATCGCTGATCCGCGGTCCCTCGTTGTAGACCGGCACCACGACGGACACTCGCGGCATCGGCGGCTCAGACCCGGACGCCCTGGCCGAGGATGTTGAAGAGGTCGATGACCGGCACGGAGACCTGGAGGCCGCGATACTCGGGGTGTGGGGTCGCAACAATGAGGAGCTCTGCCCGCCCGAGCACCGTCTCCAGCGGTACCAGGTTCGGGTCGGTGCTCACTCGAGGGTCGGTGCATAGAACCGCGTGGGCCTTGATCGAGAGAAGGCGCTTGAGTTTGTAACTAAGGCTCGAGCGGATGTCATCGGAGCCCCCCTTGAACGCCATGCCCAGGATGCCCACGGTCATGGCTGAGAGATCAAACCGGCGTTCGATCTGGCTCACCACATAGAGCGGGAGGCCCTCGTTGATCATCACGCTCGCGTGTCCGAGAGTGAAGCGGTTCTCGTTGAACGCGGCCACCTGCATGGTGTCTTTGAAGAGACATGGCCCTGCCGCGAACCCGGGGCCGGGCATGTCGGCGGCGCGCGGGTAGTGGTAGGTCACCGCATGCCGGATGCGGTCGAAATCAAGCCCGAAATCGTTGGCGATCATGAAAAGCTGGTTGGCGGTGGCAAACTTAATGTACCGCCAGACGTTGGTGAACAGCTTGGCCAGCTCCGCCTCCTCGGGCGTGACTTCGACGATCTCCGCGGTCAGCAGGCGAAACAGCCTGTCTGCCCGCTCGACCGCTCGAGGGTCGCGGCCCGAGACGATCTGGGGCAGCGAACTGAACTCGCGGAGCGCGTAGCCTTCCGCGATACGCTCGGGACAGAAGACGACATCGACTGTCTTGCCAAGCTCCGCCATCCGCTTCTCGACCATGGCGGTCACGCCCGGATAGACCGTGCTCCGCAGCACCAGAAGCTGGCCGTCCACCAGGTGACCGACCTCCGCGTCGAGAGCCCGCAGGACGGCGCCGATGTCCGGATTGAGAAAGCGATCGACGGGAGTACCGATGACGACGACAACCGCCTCGGCGGTGCTGAGAGCGCCGCCATCGGTGGTGGCGGAGATGTTCCCGCTCCTCAGGGTCCGGAGGAGCATCTCGTCCGCCCCCTCCTCATGGAACGGCATCCGGCCGCTGTTGACCATCTCGACGGCAGCGGCATTGGTGTCGTAGAGGACGACCTTCTGCCCATGGTCGGCAAAGGCGATCCCGAGCGGTAGCCCGACATGCCCGCAGCCACCGATGATGGCCATATCGCGTTCGAACACGGGGAGCCTCCCGACTTCCTAGGGACCGCCGGTCTGTATGAGGCGGCAGTATACCGACCGTGGGATTCTGGTCACGCACTCACCGGGTAGGGGGGTGCGTCGCCCCGCTCCGCGAGATAGGCGCGCAGCCCGGAGCGCCAGGACGGCAGGGGAGCCTCCCCCAGCCGCCTCCACGCGCGATTGTCGAGCACCGAGTACGCCGGGCGAGGCGCGGGCGTCGGGTAGTCGGCGGTCGGGATGGGTTCGACTGGTACCTCAATCCCGGCCTCCTCGAGGATCGCCTCGGCAAAGCCACACCAGGTGGTGCTCCCGGAGTTGGTGAGGTGGAAGGTGCCAAGGACGCCACGCTCCACCAGCCGGACCAGGGCGGGCGCCAGGTGCCCCGTCCAGGTGGGGGAACCCCACTGGTCGGCGACGACCCTCAATGAGCCCCGCTCCCGCGCCGCTCTGAGCATGGTCAGCACGAAATTGGGGCCGTCCTGGCCATAGAGCCAGGCGGTGCGAACGATCTGGTGGGACCTCAGGGTGGCCCTGACCGCCTCTTCGCCGGCGAGCTTCCCCCGGCCGTAGGCGCTTCGCGGGTGCGGCACCGCGGCCTCGTCGATCGGCTCGCTCGCGCTACCGTCGAAGACATAGTCGGTGCTCACATGGCAGAGCAGTATCCCCCTCGCCTCACAAGCCTCGGCGAGGATGCGCGGGCCCAGGGCGTTGACACGAGCCGCCGCCTGCTCCTCAGCCTCGGCGGCGTCCACCCGGGTCCAGGCGGCGCAGTTGATGACCGCCTCGGGCTGCTCGCGGTCCAGCAGAGCCCCGACCGATTCCGGGTCGCGGATGTCAACGCTCTCCACGTCGTGGCCGGACGCTGTGTGCGCCGTCTGCGCCAACGTCCGCAGCAGCTCCCGGCCGAGCTGGCCCCCGGAACCGACGACCTCGATCCGCATACCGGCGTCCTCAGAGCGCGCCAGAATCCAGCCGGGCATCCGTCGCCCGAGAAGACCCCGTCACCGCCCTGTAGTTGCGCTGGTAGAAGTCCCAGAAATCGCCGTTCTTGAGGGGGCGCCACCAATCTGGATGCTCGATGTACCAGCGTACGGTCAGCTCGATCCCGCTCTCGAATTCTACCTGAGGCTCCCAGCCCAGACTTCGCAGCTTGGAGGAGTCGATGGCGTATCGCCGATCGTGACCGGGGCGATCGCTCACGAACTGCTTGAGAGTGGGTGGCTTATCTAGGAGTCGGAGCACGATGTCGGCCACGGTCGCGCCGCTGATCTCTCGGCCGGCTCCGATGTTGTAGTCGTCCCCGGGGACGCCGCGGCGCAGGGCGAGGTCGATCCCACGACAGTGGTCCTCGACGAAGATGTAGTCTCTGACGGCTCCGCCGTCGCCGTAGATCGGCAGGGGCCTGCCTTCGAGGGCGTTGGTGATGAAGAGCGGGATTATCTTCTCGGGGTATTGGAACCAGCCGTAGGTGTTGGATCCCCGTGTCACGATCGCAGGAAGCGCGTGGGAGGCGCGGTACGCCTGGACCAGCATCTCGCCGCTAGCCTTGCTGGCGCTGTACGGGCTGCGTGGCCGGAGGGGATCGCCCTCGATCGAGCGCCCTTCGGATACGTGTCCGTACACCTCGTCGGTGCTCACTTGGAGGAAGCGCTGATGACCGGCGGCGCGCGCCGCCTCGAGTAGGACGTAGGTACCGTAAACATCAGTCATGATGAACTGGCCGGGCGCTTCCAGAGAGCGGTCGACATGCGACTCGGCCGCAAAATTCACGATCGCGTCGGACTCGCGGGCGAGTCGAGCGACCGTCACCTCGTCAGCGATGTCGCCCCGCACGAATTGGAAGCGCGGATCGTGGCGTACCGGGTCGAGGTTGCGCTCATTGCCAGCGTACGTGAGCTTGTCGAGGACGAGCACGGAGTCCTCTGGATGATCGCGCAGGGTCATCCTGACGAACTCGCTGCCGATGAATCCGGCGCCCCCGGTCACGAGAAGCCGCATGTCAGATGTTCTCGATGCGCCAGTCGAACCCGATGCGCGAGTCAGAGTAGGGGATCCGCCCCTCATCAGGGTCCGACGGGTCATATGGCTCGGTCACATAGTAGTTGAGGACCACGTCTCGCAGATCGAGCGCTTGGTAGCCATGGGCGACATAAGGGGGGATGGCAACCATCTTAGGCGAGTTCTCGCCGAGGATCAGGGTCTGTACGCGCCCTTCCGTCGGCGATCCTTCGCGCAGGTCCACCAGGACGATGCGGGCGTTCCCGAGCACTATGTCCCAGTAGTCCCATTGGCGCTTGTGCCAGTGGAAGGCCTTGATCAGCTCTGGCGGATTGCCGCCGCGTGCGTAGGCCAAGCTGCGTGACATCTGGGCGAAGGGCTGCTCGGGGAGAAACACGCGCCCTTCGTCGTCAAGGTCTCCGCGCTTGAGCTGCTCGATGAAGAAGCCACGCTGGTCGACGTGCTTTCGAAACGTCTTGACCATGACGCCGTCGATGCGTCCCAGTCGCTCGGAGATCTGGAACGTGCTGATGCGGGCCATCACCCGCTCCATGGGCTCAGTGAGCGGCATCCAGGCCATCAGCGGAGCTCCGCTCGGGACTGATCGCCGAGCATCAGCCTGTAAGCGCGAGGGCGCTCCGTGGAAGAGCAGACCGTACACCCCTTGCCGATGAGCGACGAATCGATCTTCCCGTCGACGCCATCGATGACACTCCCTTCGAGGACGATGGAATGCTCGATCTCTGCACTGCGGATCGTGCAATGGTGGTAGATCGAGGTGAACGGTCCGATGTAAGCGTGCTCGATGAGCGATCCAGATCCGATGATGGCCGGCCCGCGGATCCGGCTGTTGCTGATTTGGGCGCCTGGTTGGATGACGACTTTGCCCTCCAACTTCACGTGGTCGCCAATGGTACCCTCAACCCGCGGCTCGAGGGTGTCGAGAATGATCCGGTTGGCCTCGAGAAGGTCCTCGGGGCGGCCAGTGTCCTTCCACCATCCGGTGATGACATGGGGAACCACCCGGGCTCCGTCGTCGATCATCCGCTGGATCGCGTCAGTGATCTCGAGCTCGCCGCGGGCACTGCTGTCGATGCGTTCGATGGCACTGAACACCCTGGGGGAGAAGAGATAGACGCCCACCAAGGCCAGATCGCTCTTCGGCGCGGGCGGCTTCTCGACCAGTCTCACCACCTTCCCGTCCTCCAGCTCAGCCACCCCGAACCGCTGTGGCTCAGGGACCCTCGCGAGGAGGATCTCGGCGTCCGGCTCCAGCCGCCGGAACTCGTCGACGAACTCATGGATCCCGTCCCGAATGAGGTTGTCCCCGAGGTACATGACGAAGCTCTCCTCCCCCAGGAAGGAACGGGCGGTCATCACGGCGTGGGCGAGACCGAGGGGCGCCTCTTGGGGGATGTATGTGACGGTGGCGCCGAACTGAGATCCGTCCCCGACCGCCGCCCGCACCTCGGCTCCGGTGTCCCCAGTGATGATCCCGATGTCTGTGATGCCGGCAGCGACCACGGCCTCGATCCCGTAGAAGAGGATCGGCTTGTTTGCGATCGGGATGAGCTGCTTGGCACTGGTGTGGGTGATGGGCCGGAGCCGGGTCCCCTGGCCTCCGCTCAGGATCAGCCCCTTCATCACCTCACCTCCGACTTGTGCGGGCAGTGCCGGATGGCCGCGCCGGTCCCCAGGGCCAAGGTACACACCGCATCGACGGCTCGATGATAACAGTCACCCGCTACCACCAGGCACCGCACACGCATCTAGAGCGTCATTCCTTTCTCGCCCACCCCTCCCGCCATTTGTTGCGTGTGCCCATCAGCGCGCCGGCACAGAATGGCCTTCAGCCCCCGGCACCTCGGTGAGCCGGGTAACTGCGACCGTGCGTTTGCTAGGATCGGGGACGTTTCCAGCGGGGAACGCTCGGTGTGCTCTCTCCCCGCCCAAGCGGGGAGCACAGACGGATTCTGAGGAAGTTCATGAGCAAGGTGCTGGTCACTGGTGCGGCTGGCTTCATCGGCGGCTACGTCGTCGCGGAGCTTCTCGGCCGCGGTCATCAGGTGGTGGGTCTGGACAACCTGTCGAAGTACGGACGCGTGGCCAAGTCCTACGACGACCATCCCGGCTACCAGTTCGTCGAAGGCGACGCTCGGGACACCGAGCTTCTCGCAGACCTCCTGCCAGACTGTGACCACTTCATCGCGGGCGCGGCGATGATCGGAGGCATCTCCTACTTCCACGCCTACGCCTACGACCTGCTTGCCACCAACGAGCGAATCATCGCTGCGTCCTGCGATGCCGCCATCCAAGCTCACCGCAAATGCCACCTGGAGAAGGTAACTTACATCAGCTCGTCGATGGTCTTCGAGTCGACGACATCCTGGCCGTCATTCGAGGGGCAGGAGCGCGAGATGCCGCCCCCCCGCTCGTCGTATGGATTCCAGAAGCTCGCCGTCGAGTACTTCGCCCGCGCGGCGCGGGATCAACACCAGCTCCCCTACACGATCGTCCGACCGTTCAACTGCGTTGGCATCGGCGAGGCGCGGGCTCTGGGAGACGTGGAGGTGCATAGCGGCAACGTTCGGCTGGCAATGAGCCACGTGGTCCCCGACCTCGTTCAGAAGGTTCTCCGCGGCCAGGATCCACTGCACATCCTGGGCGATGGCGCTCAGATTCGCCACTACACGTACGGCGGTGACCTGGCCCGCGGCATCGTAGCCGCCATGGAGCATCCCGCCGCAACCAACGACGATTTCAACCTCTCGACCTCGGCGTCCACGACGGTGCTCGAGCTCGCCGGGAAGATATGGAAGCGCATTCGTGGGGATCAGGTCCCTTTTCACTACGTCTCAGATCCACCCTTCGAGCACGACGTCCAGCGGCGCGTCCCATCGGTCGAGAAGGCCCGCCGCGTACTCGGCTTTGAAGCCACCACCTCGCTCGACCAGATGCTCGACGAGGTGGTGCCATGGATCGAGCAGGCCATTGCGGCCGGTTCCATCTGAGCTTCGGATCTCATCGCGCGAGGGCAGCATCGTTGACGCCGCAGTCGTCGCCCACCCCGGAGGGCATCCCCTCGACCGTCGACAGCCGAGGTGGCCCACCGCGGTTGAGCTGGGATGAGGGCGAGCTGATGGGATCTTCCAGCGACACACCCGAAACGCGGGCACCCGCCCAGACCAATCCGGCCGCCACGGACTCGAACGCCGATTGGCGGACCCGGCTGCGCGACGCAGCCTTGCCGGTGCACCTCATCTCTCTCCCCATCTCGTTTGCAATCCTGCTTTACGTCGACCGCGGGCTCTGGTTCTTCTACGACGAGTGGGACTTCCTGGCTGGACAGGGCACGGGCGGCCGTCCGCTCAACCTGTTCGTCCCCCACAACGAGCACTGGTCGACCATCCCGATCCTCATGTACCGGGCCCTCTACGCGGCGGTGGGCCTCCACACTTACATCCCGTATCTGGTGGTGATGCTGCTTGCCCACGTGATCCTTGCCCACCTCCTCTTCCGGGTCATGATCCGCATAGATGTCGACCCCTGGATCGCCACGGCGCTGGCCACCGTCTTCCTCTTTCTAGGTGCGGGCGCGGAGAACCTGACCTGGGCGTTCCAGATGGCCTGGATCATTAGCCTGCTACTCGGAGTCGCGGGCCTGCTCCTTATCGACCACGAGCGCGCGGGGAGGCGGCGCGACCTAGCCTACTGGCCGGTGGCGGTGCTCGCCCTGATGTGCTCAGGGGTAGGGGTCCCACTGGTCGCAGTGGGTGGACTGGTGGCGTTGATCAGGCGTGGTTGGCGAGCCGCCCTGCGCGTCGTGTCGCTCCCGGCAATCGTCTTCGTGGTCTGGTTCGCCTTGGTCGGGCATGTCGGATATACGACCACGCATCCGGCCAAGTCAGTTCTCCTCCAGGTATCTCAGTACGCCTGGACCGGGCTCACCAGCGCCGTCAGCAGCACCCTCGGCTGGCAGGGGGCGGGCGCCATTGTCGTCCTGGCCCTGGCTGTCTTCCTGGCAGCGCAGGGCCCGAAGCGGTGGCGCCGCCGGGCCATCCCACTGAGCATGGCGGTGGGCGCCGTCCTCTTCTTCGGGATCACAGGGATCGGGCGCATCGCCTTCGGCGTGAACGAGTCGACGTCCGGGCGTTATGCCTATGTCGGCATCGCCCTGTTGCTGCCGGCCGCGGGATGGGGGATCGACGCGCTGGCTCGCCGCGTGCATGGTGGGGGCGCCTTCGCCGTCGTCCTCGCAGCCATCGTGACCCTAAACGGATTCGGCGTGCTCATCGCCTACGCCGACGGGTCGGCTTCCCTCCGCGACATGGACAAATATCAGCTGCTTGCCGCTGCGCACCTCATTGTCGGTGGGGCGCCGCTCCTCGCCAACAATGCGACCCAACCCGACCCCGCTATCGCTCCGCAGTTGAATCTCGGCGAGCTCCGCTCGATGATTCACGACGGCTCCTTACCCCTCGACACGCCGGTACCACCTGACGCCACCCTGCGGGCGATCCTCCAGCTGCAGGTCGCGGTCGATGACACCGTGCCCTCCGCTCCCAGCGGCTCTCCCTCAGTAACGGGTACTCAGGGGATGTCAGTCCAAGCCGACGGCGCATGCAGCACGCTGATCTCATACTCGACCTCCTCCGCGTTGAGCCTCGCCGTCTCCTCACCCGGCTGGATCGCGATCACGTCGGACGAGAACGGGTCTCTCGGAGTCTCACTCGCCACCCTGGCCAACCCGTCGGCCACTTCTGCGCCACGATCCTTCCCCATCGTCGCGGGTCAGACGGTTTACCTTCGATTCGCGGCCGGTGACCTCGCGCCGGTCCTCTCCCTCCCCCCAGGGCCCTCCCTGATCTGTGGCGCGGCATGAGCGATCGGAGGCGACGCGCCAGCCTGAGCGACCGATGAAGATCGTCGGCTTGTACCTCGTCAGAAACGAGGAGGACATTATCGGGGTCAACCTGAGGGCCCATCTGTCGACATGGATCGACAGCGCGCTCGTGGTGGACAACGGTTCTTCTGACGGCACTCTCTCTCGGGTGAAACAGCTGGCTCGCGAATTCCCGATCAAGTGGACGTCGGATGCGGGACCGTACCGTCAACAGGCGATCCTCACCGACCTCGCCCGAGAAGCACACGACGAGGGTGCAGCCTGGGTCCTCGCCATTGACGCTGACGAGTTCTGGTGCGGGGTCGGTGGGGACGCGCGGCGTGAGCTGGCCAGCACGGATGCAGGCGCCCTCTTCGCGGAGCTCCTCACCTTTGTGCAGCGGAGGGATGTCCTGCACAACTCCCCGGAGGCGCTCCTCACTATGACGCGACGCGCCGCGAAGATGGTGCCGTTCGACGGAGCTGAGGCAGCCCTCGATCGGCGCGAGATCTGCTTCCTCGAGATTGAATCGCCGAGAAAGTGCATCGTCCGACCCACAGCGGATGTGACCATCGCCTTCGGGAACCATGGGGCCTCTGGGATGGACGGCGCTGAGGCTCCTGCCAACATCCTCAAGTGTCTCCATGCGCCGATCCGTTCGTACGACGCGCTCGTGGGCAAGGCTCATATGGGCCCCCGTTACGGCCCGGGGGGCTTCGCTCCAGGGCAGGGCTGGCACTCGCAGCGCTGGGACCGGCTGTTGCAACGCGGCAAGCTCGGGCAGGAGTGGGCTGCCAACAGCTGGGACGATCGCGGTCTCCGACTGCGCGCTGGCCTCCTAAGGACCGTGCGCCGCCCCGTGACGGTCGACACACGGCTGGCAGACGTGGTCCGCCCGTGGATGGCTTGAAAAGCATCCGCCAATCCGCCCCGTCCCACCGCCGTGCCTAGAACATCGGATGGCGGACCGCCAACAGTTTGACGCCCGAGATCCCCAGCAGGGAAAGCGGGTAGCGAGCCAGCTTCGGAGGTATGTGCACGGTCTCTGTCAGGATTTGGAGCTTCGTAACGACGAACCCGGCGACCATCAGGCAGCGCTGGAGCTCGTCGAGAGTGATGCGGTTGAGGGTCCCCTGCAGGAGGCGTTCGGCGGTGACGGGCTGATCAGCGATCGGGGTGGAGTGCGCCACGGACTCGATCGAGGCAGCATCGCCCGCCAGATGGCTGAAGCCCTCGCGAGCCCACAGCCACCGATGGCCTCCGCGCTCGGAGAAGTAG
>JBEKGP010000074.1:0-11380 GCA_050012735.1 Candidatus Dormibacteria bacterium | reverse complement strand
TTGCGCTTGTGCTCGTAGGAGACCAGGTCACGCAGGGTGAAACCGTCGTGGGCGGTCACGAAATTCATGCTGGCGCTCGGTCCGCGGCCGTCGTCCGCGTAGAGGTCGCTGCTCCCGGTCAGACGGTAGGCGAGGTCGGCGACGCCTATAGGAGCGCCGCGCCAGTAATCGCGAACCGTGTCGCGATACTTGCCGTTCCACTCCGCCCACCCCACCGGGAAGTTGCCGACCTGGTATCCGCCCGGCCCGATGTCCCAGGGTTCGGCGATCAGCTTCACCTCGGCGAGCACGGGGTCCTGGTGGATGATGTCGAAGAACGCGGCGAGCTTGTTGACCTCGTAGAACTGCCGGGCGAGCACCGATGCAAGGTCGAAACGGAAGCCGTCGACGTGCATCTCGGTGACCCAGTAGCGCAGCGAGTCCATGATCAGGCGCAGGGTCTGAGGCGCGCCCGCGTTGAGCGTGTTGCCCGTCCCGGTCACGTCCCAGTAGTGGCGGGGATCGTGGGGGTCGAGATAGTAGTACGCCTGGTTGTCGATGCCCCGGAAGGAGAGCGTCGGACCGAGGCGGTTGGCCTCGCCGGTGTGGTTGTAGACGACATCGAGGAAGACCTCGAGCCCGGAGGCGTGGAGGGAGCGCACCATCCGCTTGAACTCGACGACCTGACCGCCCTGGTCGCCCGCCGCCGCGTAGCGGCCCTCGGGGGCGAAGTAGCCGATGGTGTCGTAGCCCCAGTAGTTGCGCAGGCCGAGCTGGTGCAGCCGACCCGAGTCGATGAACGCGTGCACCGGCATCAGCTCGACGGCCGTGACGCCGAGCGCCTTGAGGTGTCCGATGGCGGCGGGGTGGCCGAGACCGGCGTAGGTTCCGCGCAGGTGCTCGGGCACGTTCGGGTGGCGCATCGTGAAGCCGCGGACGTGGGTCTCGTAGACGACGGTGTCGGCCCACGAGATCCGGGGAGGCGGAGTCCCCGCCCAGTCGAAGCGGTTGTCGACCACCACCGAAAGGGGGACGTGGCCGGCGGAGTCGAGCTCGCTCCGGAAGTCGTCGGTCATTCGGCGGTTCCACTCGTAGCCGTAGACCTCGGGCACCCACTCGACCGCCCCGGTGAGAGCCCGGGCGTACGGATCGACGAGCAGCTTCCGGGGGTTGAATCGGCGGCCGGCGGCCGGCTCGTAGGGGCCGTGGACCCGGTAGCCGTAACGGGTACCCGGGCCGACCCCGAGCAGGTAGCCGTGCCAGGTCAGGTCGGTCCGATCCGAGAGCTCGTAGACCTCCCGCGTGCTCCCGTCGGGGTTGACCAGCACCAGATCCACACTCTCGGCGTTGGCGCTGAAGAGCGCGAAGTTGGTGCCGTTGCCGTCCCACTGGGCACCGAGCGGGAAGTGCTGGCCCGGCCACGGGTGGCCCGTGATCGGGGTCGCGGCCGATGCTGGCGGGGTCGCGGCCGTTGCCGGCCCCTCATCTGGGGCGGCCGGCGGCGAAGACTTCCGAGGACGCGTTGCCACGCGGGCGACTCCAGCTGGGGATCGGCTCCATCGGGACGGCGCCGGTTCGCAACCGCCTCCGGCGGCCAACGATACCGTCTCCTCGAACCGATCCGAGGCGATGATACGGGCCGATGACCGCGCCGAGCCCGAGAGCCTGGGGTCTCCTGCCCCACCACGTCAGCACCGGCAGCAGCCGCAGCAGCGCGTCCGCGGAGACCGTCGACGCTCTGCTCGCCGCCCTCGGCGCCGATCGACGGCGCCCCGACCGGAACGGTGACCGGCCCCTGGTCGTCGTCCAGGGGGAGTGCGCGCGGGCTGATCGCGACGAGGAGGGGTCGTCGCCGGCACCGTCGGAGGTCGAGCTGGAGGACGGCTCCACACGGGCCTGCGGCGAGCGGCTGCCCGCCGACCTCCCGCTCGGGTACCACCGGCTCAACGCGGGCGGCCGAAGCCGCCTCCTGATCGTGACCCCGCCTCGATGCCACCTCCCCGCCGCGCGGGGATTCGGCTTCGCGGTCCAGCTCTATGCCACCCGCTCGGCGGCAAGCTGGGGCATCGGAGACCTCACCGACCTCGCCGCGCTCGCCGGCTGGGCGGCCGGGCTCGGAGCCGCGACGCTGCTGGTCAACCCGCTCCACGCCGGGCTCCCCGTCCTCCCCATCGAGCCCAGCCCGTACTTCCCCACCAGCCGGCTCTTCCTCGATCCCCTCTACCTGCGCCCGGCGCGCTCGGGCGGAGATACCGAGTTCAGCGATCTGGCGGCCGCCGCCCGTCTGCTCAACCGCGAGCGCCTGATCGAGCGCGACCAGGTCGCCCTGCTCAAGATGGCCGCCCTCGAGCGGGAGTTCCTCGACACCGCCAACCCGAGCGAGGCGGAGGCGGCGCTGGAGGCACGGCCGCGCCTCCACGACTTCGCCCTCTTCTGCGCCCTAGCGGAGCGCCACGGGAGGGATTGGCGCGATTGGCCGCGCCCACTGGCGCGGCGCGACCCCTCGGCGATCCGGGCCGCGGCGGCGGAGCTGGCGGGGCGGGTGCGGTTCCACGCGTGGGTGCAGCTGCAATTGGACCGTCAGCTGGAAGAGGCCGGCGCTGCCCTCCCGCTGATCCGCGATCTCGCCGTGGGCTTCCATCCGGGAGGTGCCGACGCCTGGCTCTGGCAGGATCTGGTCGTCCCCGGCGTGACGGTGGGAGCCCCTCCGGACAGCTTCAACACGCTCGGTCAGGATTGGGGCATCGCGGCCTTCGACCCCTGGAAGCTGCGCGCGGCCGGGTACGCCCCCCTCATCGAGACGCTTCGGGCCAACCTGCGCGAGGGAGCCGGCCTGCGCATCGACCACGTCATGGGGCTGCAGCGGCTCTGGTGCATCCCGTCGGGGGGAGGGCCGGCCGACGGCTGCTACCTCGGTTACCCCGCCGGCGATTTGCTCGGCATCGTCGCCCTCGAGTCGGTGCGCCACCGGGCCACCGTGATCGGCGAGGACCTGGGTACCGTTCCCCCCGGATTCCGCGCGCGGCTGCGCCGGCGGGGGCTCCTCAGCTACGTGGTGCTCCTCTTCGAGGACCGTCCCCCCGCGCGCTGGCCGCGCCAGGCGCTGGCCGCGGTGACGACTCACGACCTGCCCACCGTCACCGGGCTCTGGGACGGCAGCGACCTGCGGGCGAGGCGCCGGAGCGGGCTGCCCGCCGACGCCTCCGCCACCGAGGAGCTGGTGGAGCGCATCCGCCAGGAAGGGGGCCCGGCCCGCGACGCGGAGAGCCGGGCGGCGGTGGTGCATGCCCACCGCCGTCTGGCCGGCTCCCGCTGCACCCTCATCGCCGCCACCCTCGAGGACGTGGCCGAGGTCCAGGAGCGGCCGAATCAGCCGGGCAGCGCGGGCGAGAGTCGGAATTGGTCCCTCGCGCTGCCCCTGCCCCGTGAACGTCTGCAGGAGCTCCCCATGGCCCGGCAGCTGGCCGGCATATTGACTCGCAAACCGGCGGGCCATCGGCGCCCCGCGGCCAGAGAGAAGGGAGTCTGATCTCACCTGAAACCGCCTGGCCGACGTGATATAGTTGACGGAGCAACCGGGCCGAGGATGCCCGAACGGAGAGTCCCACGTTGACCACAGCGGTGAAGCAGACTTCGACACGCATTGACATCGAGCTGTTCCAGTGCGCCAAGGCGGAGGCACGCCGTCTGCATCGACCCGTCTACATCGCGGGCGGTGAGATCCACGCTGAACGGCCGCCGCGGACCACGGCGATGGTGTGGCCCAACGGCAGCGTCACCTGGGGCAACCCCCAGGCCGCCAGCAAGCAGATCGATCGGCGTCACCTCCCCCCCGCCGCCTGAGGCGACGGGCTCCGCGAGCAGCGGGCCCGGTGGGCCTGATGTTCGTGCAGGGCTGGGGCCCGCGGTCACGCTGCCGGCCATCGCGGTTGCCGGCGGATCGCTGCGGGTCAGAGGCCGGCGCGGGCGGGGGCAGCGCCCGCTCAGCGACCGGTGGGGTCCCCAGCAGGAGCTGAAGAACCCCCGACGGTCGTGCCACCCCCATCCTCGGCGATGCGTGCCTCGCCTCCTCGTCGGCTCCTTCGCCTCCCCGGCCTGGGAACGACATCCCTGGCCGGGGATTCTTCAGCCCCTGAGAAGGGCGAGGACCTCTCTCGCCAGCCGCTCCTCGCCATCCGCTCCAGCCATCACGGTGTCGAGAATGTGGGGGCTCATCCGCAGCCGGGCGACGGCGTCTGACAGCTCGCGGTCGGCCGCGTCCAGGACAAAGCCGGAGGCCAGCCCTGCGTAGTGGCGCGCTACCCCGAGGGCGGTGGGCTCCTCGCCGAGCTGTGCCATCAGGGCAACCGTCGGGCCCTTCAGCGCGCGGCCCCCGATGATCGGAGCGATGGCGATCACGCGCTCCCTCTCCAGGTGAGGGCCAATCAGGGCGGTGATCGGGTCCACGCTGAGGAGGGGGTTGGACGGGCCGATCACCACCAGATCCGCCGCGCGGACCGCCTGCACCGCGGCCGGCGCCGGCACCGCAGCCTCGAGACCCTCGAAGCGCAAGCCGCGGACCGGCGGCTCGCAGCTCTTGCCGACGAACCACTGCTGGAAGCTCAGCTCCCCGTCGTCCGTCGCGATCCGGGTGCGCACCGGGTCGTCGCTCATCGGGATGACGGCCGCGTTCAAGCTCAGCCGCCGGCCGATCTCGGCGACCGCCTCCGTGAGGGTCATGCCCCGCCGCCGCAGGGAGCTCCGCAGCAGGTGGAGGCCGAGGTCGCGATCGCCAAGCCCAAACCAGACCGGCTCACCCAGCAGGCCGAGCATCTCGAGGGCGTGGAAGCTCTCGTCACGAACTCCGAAGCCCGCGTCGGCGTTGAAGAGGCCGGCGAGCCGGTAGAGGACGGCATCGGTGTCGGGACAGACCAGCAGCCCCCACATCTCCTCGTCGTCGGCGGTGTTGGTGATCACGCTGAGCTCTCCCGGAGCCAGGGCTCGCGCCAGCCCGCAGGCGAGCCGCGCCGCACCGGTCCCCCCCGCCAGGACCGCAACCCTCACCGGATCACCGGAAGAGGTCCAGGTCGGCGGTGCGCACCAGCTCCTGTCCACTGCCGGCGGGGCCTTCGAGCGCGAGCCCGCGGACGACCACCGCGGGGATCCGCCGGGTCTTGCCCATGACCATCTCGGCGGCCGCGGCGATCTCGTCGGCGACGGCCACCAGGGTGGCGTGCAGGGGCATGCCGAAGTCGTCGGGGCTGCCCCGGTAGTCGACGGTGGCCGGCATCCCGGCCACCCCCAGGGCGACGTTGCAGAGGCCGACCCGCCAGGGCCGGCCGAAGGTGTCGCTGATCACCACCCCGACCTCCGCCCCGGCCACCTCGGCGATGCGCCGGCGCAGCTCCTCCGCGCTCCGGTCGCAGTCCTCCGGCAGGAGGCAGGCGACGTCCGCCCCGGGCACGTTGGACCGGTCGACGCCGGCGTTGGCACAGACGAATCCGTGCCGGGTCTCGACGATGATGACGCGATCGGCACGGACCACGCGGACGCTTTCGTCGAGGACCACCTGGACCATGCGCGGGTCGGCGTGCAGCTGCTCGGCCAGCTCCTGCGCCCGGGGGCTTGGCGCCACCGCGGAGAGGCTACGCAGCCTCCCCTCCGCCTTGGAGACCACCTTCTGGGCCACCACCACGATGTCACCGGAGCGGAGAGGGGCGGCCCGCTCCGCGATCAGCCTGCCCAGGTCGTCGCCACTCGCGATCTCAGGCAGACCCTCGATGCCGTGGAGCTCCAGCCCGCCGGCCTCTCCGCCGGTCACTCGGCCTCTCCCGAGGCGGCCCGCCAGCGGTCCAGGGTGGCCAGGTCATCTGGCTCGTCGAGGTCAAGGGCCAGGGCCGGCTCCCGGTGGACGATCAGCTCCCGTCCCCGCCGCCTCGCCTCGGCGGCGAAGCGGGGGAGGGACGCCTCCCCGAACTGCAGGTCGAAGTCGCCGATCGGGCGCAGGAAGAGGGCATTGGTGCCCTCGCGGCCGAGGGCCGGAGCCACCACCGCAACCGGCCCCTCGACCGTCCCCGCGTGCTCGAGGAGGCGGCGCAGGCTGCCCGCGTCGACGAGGGGGAGATCGGAGCTGAGCACCAGGCAGCCGGATCCGCCCCGGGCGAGCACCTCGGCCAGGCCTCGTTCCGCGGCACGGTTCTGGCCCGCGGGGTGCTCCTCGACGAGCGCCTCCGCCCCGCACCGACGGGCCAGGTCGGCCGCCCCCGGCCCGCCGCAGACGGCAATGGTCTCAGCCACTTCCTGGGCGGCTGCCAGCGCCCGGACCGCGCACTCCTCGGCGAGGCGCAGGCGCTCGGCGGCGGAGAGAGCGGCGGCGAGGCGCGTCTTCGCCGTGCCGGGCTCCTTGATCAGCACAACGATCTGCGCGGCTTGTCCCATCCATCGGACTCTAATGGGGGTGGGTGATGCGGTGGCTGCGGGCACCGGAAGCCGTCCGGTTCTGCCCACGCCGCCTGCGGCGTGCATTGGCGGGGTGAGCCGAGCGCGGCTGAGCCGCGCCGGCGAGGGGCGGCGAGCCCGTGTCAGAAGAGGAGGGGTCCCCGCGCCGCGTGCGGCGTGGGGCACGGCGAGCCCCTGTGAGAAGGGGCGGGGTCCCCGCGCCGCTTGCGGCGTGGGGAAGAGCCCCGCGTCGCCTGCGACGTGGGGAAGCTTTGCGACAATGGCGCGATGCAGCGCGGCCGGAGCATCTTCCCGTTCACCGCAATCGTCGGCCAGGGGCCGATGAAGCAGGCCCTCGTGCTCAACGCCATCAACCCCGCCATCGGCGGCGTGCTGATCCGCGGGGAGAAGGGGACGGCCAAGTCGACGGCGGTGCGGGCCCTGGCGCGCCTCCTCCCCGAGCTCGATGTGGTCGCCGACTGCCGCTTCGGCTGCTCTCCCGACGCCGGCGCCAGCCGCTGCGACGAGTGCGCTGAGCGGCTCCAGCGCGGCGAGACGTTGCCTCGGGCCACCCGGCAGATGCGGGTGATCGAGCTGCCCATCAACGCCTCGGAGGATCGGGTCGTCGGGTCGATCGACATCGAGGCCGCCATCAAGAAGGGCGAGAAGGAGTTCGAGCCCGGGGTGCTCGCCGAGGCCAACCGCAACATCCTCTACGTCGACGAGGTGAACCTCCTCGACGACCACATCGTTGACGTCCTCCTCGATGCCGCCGCGATGGGCACCAACACGGTCGAGCGTGAGGGGGTCTCGGTGTCCCATCCCGCCCGCTTCATCCTGGTCGGGACCATGAACCCGGAGGAGGGTGAGCTGCGCCCCCAGCTCCTTGATCGCTTCGGGCTCTGCGTGGACGTGGAGGGCATCCGCGACGTCCGGCAGAGGGTCGAGATCGTCGAGCGCCGCGAGGCGTTCGAGGACGATGCGGAGGCATTCGCCTCCACCTGGGAACCCGAGGAGCACGCCGAGGCCGAGCGGATCCGGAAGGCCATCCTCTCCCTCGGCGAGGTGGCCGTGGATCGGGAGATCCTGGTCGCCATCGCCCATCTCGGGATCGAGCTGGAGGTGGACGGTCACCGCGCGGACCTGGTGACCCGCAAGGCGGCCCAGGCGGTCGCCGCCCACGAGGGGCGGGATCGGGTCACCCTCGACGATGTCGAGGGGGTGGCGCCCATGGTGCTCGCCCACCGGGTCAAGCCGACCGCCGGCTCCCGGCGCGGCCTCGCCGACATCGGCGAGATCCTGCGCAGTGGCGGCGACGGCTCCAAGGGGCGAGGTCGGTAGGGTGGACGCCGCCACCCGCTCGGCCCAGCTTCCATCGGCCGGCATCGAGCCTCCGTCGGGGCTCCAGCATCGCCTCGTCCATGGTGACCAGGAGGCCGTGGTGGTCGAGGTCGGCGCGACCCTCCGCGCCTACACGGTGGGCGGGCGGCCGGCGATCCTCGGCTTTGACGTGACCGAACCGGCGGCCCACGCCCACGGTCAGACACTGCTGCCATGGCCCGGGCGCGTCGGCAACGGCCGCTATCGGTGGCAGGGCGTCGATCACCAGATCCCCCTCGATGAGCCCGTGTTGACCAACGCCATTCACGGACTGGTCCGCTGGGCGAACTGGACGGCCGAAGCCCCCGCCACCGACCGCGTGGCGATGCGCTACCGGCTCCATCCCCGTGACGGCTACCCCTTCTGCCTGGACCTGACGGCGACCTACGCGCTCGACGACGCCGGCCTCCGCGTGACCCTCGCGGGGACCAACCTCTCCGCGGTACCCGCCCCTTTCGGCGCCGGCTCCCACCCCTATCTGGCGGTGGATTGCGATCTGGTCGACGGCTGGCGGCTCACGCTCCCGGCGGCGACCCGACTGCGCACCGATTCGCGGATGCTGCCGACCGGCAGGGAACCGGTGGCGGGCACGGAGTTCGACTTCCGGAAACCGCGTCTGATCGGGCAAACCCAGCTCGACACCGCCTTCACCGATCTGGCCCGCGATCCCGACGGTCTCGCCCGGGTCTCGTTGGAGGCCCCGGACGGGCGGCGGCTCGTCCTCTGGTCCGACCGCGCCTGCCCCTGGCTGGTGCTCTTCACCGGCGATCTCATGCGGTCCGCCGAGCGGCGGCGCGGGCTCGCCGTGGAGCCGATGACCTGCCCGCCCGACGCCTTCCGGAGCGGCGAGGATGTGATCGCGTTGCAGCCCGGAGAGACCGCCACCGCGTGCTGGGGGATCGACGTCACCGGCTTCCGCGGCTGACCGAGCGCCCGCCCGGGCGAGCCCTCTACTTGAAGCCGTACAGCCCCTCGTGGAAGTCGCCCGTGGTGATCCAGCGCTCGATCACCAGGTCGACCATGGCGTCGTCGACCTGGGTCGCTCCCAGGGTGCGGGCGTTGCCCTCGATCGCCTCCAGCACCTGACCCCGGACGAACTCGGGGATCCGTGAGAAGCGGTCCACCGCCTGGTCGGTCCAGGGCAGCCCGTCCCGCTCCCGTTCCTGGATGGCGTGGGAGACGCGACCCCAGAGCTCGTACTTGACCTCCATCTCGTGGGGGGTGATGGTGGTGCCGAGATCCAGCTTGTGTGCCGTCCACTCCACCCGCCAGCGGGTGAGCTCCCGGCAGAACTCGGGGACGTCGGCGAGACGCGCCTCCGCCTCCGGGGTCCAGGTGAAGCGGAGCTCCTCGCCCTTCTCGCTGAGGGGGTGGCCGTAGCCGAGCTTCTTGCCGAGGGTGCGCAGAAAGAGGGCGGTGATCTCCGCCTGGCGCCCTGCGGCACGCTCCTCGGCGACGCCGCGTGCCAGCTCCTCGCCCCGCGTGGGGAGGCCGTGTGACCAGATCTCCGCCCGCTCTCTGACCACCGACTCGGCGTCCGGGCTCCACCGGGGGATGGTCGCGGCCGGCACCTGGCGCGGTGGCTCCGCCGATGCGGACGCCGGGAGCGGCGTGGCCACGCCGGCGACCGGGCAGGCTCCCGCGCCCTGCCCCGTCAGCGCCGGATGCGCGCCGGAGGGATGGTGCGCGGAGCCCTCGCCGTGGGGGTAGGGGCACGCCGCCGTCTCGGCGTGCCCGGGAGGCGCGTCGAGCTGAGGTGTCACAGGGGGAATGGGACCGTGGTCGGATGCGGTTGCATGGTTCGACACGTTTAGGTCCTCCGGCCTATCAACAATGCACCCATGTGGCATATGTTCCTACAATTGCCTCACCCAACGTAGCGGGGCGCAGAGGGAGGCGCGAGCGGCGCCGGGGACCGGACATCGAGGACACGATGAGCACGATCGGCAGCTACTCCAACGTCTACGTCCCGCTGGACAATTCGGAGCACTCTGACGCCGCGGTGGGGCTGGCGATCGATCTGGCGTCGGCCTGGGGGGCGCGCTGCGTCGGGATGCACGCCTACGCGGCGCGGATGCACGACTTCCGCTTCAAGCAGATGGAGTACACCCTCCCCGAGGAGTACCAGGACGAGGCCGAGCTGCTCCGTCAGCGGCGCATCCACGACTCCCTGATCACGACCGGTCTCGAGCTGATCAGTGACAGCTACACGGACGTCATGCGCTACCGCTGCCTGGAGCGCGGCGTCCCGTTCGAGGCCCGGCGGCGGGACGGCCGCAACTGGGAGGAGATCGTCACCGACGTCGCCGAGGTGAAGCCGGACCTGGTGGTGATGGGTGCTCTCGGCACCGGCGCGGTGCGCGAGTCCACCCTGGGGTCGGTGGCCGAGCGGGTGCTCCGCCGTCTCCGGACCGATGTCCTCCTGGTCCGGGACCTCGACTGGCAGCGGGAGGGGGACATCGTCGTCGCCGTCGACGGCTCACCCCAGAGCTTCGCGGGGCTGCGCGCCGCCCTCGAGCTGGGCAAGCGCTTCCAGCGCCGGGTGGAGGCGGTCGCGGTCTACGACCCCTACCTCCACTACGCCGTCTTCAACGGGATCGTCGACGTCCTGAGCGAAAAGGCGAGCAAGGTCTTCCGCTTCAAGGAGCAGGAGGCGCTCCACGAGGAGATCATCGACACCGGCCTCGCCAAGATCTACGAGTCGCACCTGCGCGTGGCCGAGGCGACGGCCAGGGAGGCGGGGATGGAGCTGCCCATCACCCTCCTCGACGGCAAGGCCTTCGACCGGCTGCTCCGCCATTGCCGCGAGCGGAAGCCGTGGCTGCTCGTGATGGGGCGGATCGGCATCCACTCCGACGCCGGCATGGACCTGGGCGGCGCCACCGAGCAATTGATCCGCTTCGCTCCCTGCAACCTGCTGGTGATGAGCGGCACCTACCTGCCGCCCCTGGACATCCGGGCGGACGCGTCGGTGGTCTGGACCCTCGAGGCGGAGGAGAGGATGGAGCGGGTGCCGGCGGGTGTCCGCGGTCTGGCGCGCACCGCCGTGCTGCGCTGGGCCACCGAGCGCGGCCACAGCGTGGTGGCGAGCGGCGACGTCGACGAGGCCCTCGACGAGCTGATGCCCTTCCAGAAGACGATGCGGGTCATCGCCGAGGCCCGGAGCTCCATCGAGGGCGCCGAGCGGGCGATGCTCGAGGAGCCGGCCGCCGAGGAGACCCGGGCCATCTGCCGGGTGTGCGGCTACGCGGCCCGGGTGGAGCACCCCGCGCAGTGCCCCGTCTGCGGAGCCGGAGCGGCGGAGTTCGAAGCCCTCGACGTGGCGGCGCTGCGTGCTGCCGCCCACCAGGAGGGCGACGCGGCCGAGACCGGCTTCGACGGTCACAAGCTGGGCTGGACGCTGGAGGCGCGGCGGGTGCTCCAGCAGCTCCCCGCCGGTTATCTCCGGCGCCGGGTCAAGGCGATGGTGGAGAAGCAGGCGCGGACCCGGAGGCTGCCGGCGATCACCGCCGAGGTGGTCGAGCCATTCGTCCGTCCCGAGCTGGAGTCGCTCGACCAGGGGGCGGGACCGCATCGGGCCCCGCTCGGGCTGGAGGCTCACACC
>JBEKGP010000073.1:0-11413 GCA_050012735.1 Candidatus Dormibacteria bacterium | reverse complement strand
AGGGCCTCTCCAAGAAAGAGATCATCCGCTGCCTCAAGCGCTACGTCGCACGCGAGGTCTTCCGCGCCCTGGTCGCCAAGACCGAACTCGCCCGGGCAGCTTGACAAACCATAGAAGCATCACTGTGCGCGCCCCGCGCCTTCACCACGCCCAGCCCGCACCCTCACGCAGCGAACAGCTCCTTCCTGTGCCACATCAGCGCGCCGGGGTCCGGGCGATCCTCGGAGCGCTCGGGAGGCGAAACGGGCGCCCCGTCGAGCGCGTAGTACTCGTGCCCGTTCTCCCACTCCTCCTTCAAGCGGCGGCTGACCTCCACCCGAAGATCGGCGGTCACGTTCAGATAGCCGCGGTCGAAGAGGGTGTGGAGATCGCTGCGCAACAGGAGGCCATTGCTGATCTCATGGCGTCCGCCCTCGCCGTACGGCACGATGTGCGCCGCCTCGAGAACCGGAAGAACGCGCTCTCCGGTGATAGCGCACCGGCGCCGGTAGGCATCCGTCACCATGATCCGAAAACTGCCCTGGCCGAGCCGCGGTCGAACGAGCACTGGCTCGCCATACCGGGGGGCCGGTGACGCAACGGTCGCCAGGCGGGCGGGTTCTGAGAGGCGTTCTTGAACCTGACGAAGAAGATCCTGCCCCTCGGCAGTCACCAGAGAGTATCCCTTACCCCGCACGATGTTTTGCTGCCAGCCCGGGGCTGGGAACCAGTCGTCCTCGGCGAAGAAGAAGGGCTGTTCGATGAGCAGGCAGCCAATCTGGAACTTCTGGCGGGCAGCCATGTCGAGAGATCTGAGCGCGGGCTGATAGCGAGCGAGGCGTTTCACCATGCCGTCGAGCCCGTCGACGCCGTTACGCTCATGGAAGGCATCCCAGGTCAGGTCCAAGGGATAGACGGAGTGGTGGGCGAAGACCCCGCCGCCAACGATGGCGTTCTCGGGGTAATGCAGTTTAAATAGGAAGAGTCCGCCTGGATTGAGGGCATGGAACCGATCGGCACTGGGACGCCAGAAGTTGACCTCGTCTGGAGCTCGGAGGGCTCGCAGGTTCTCGTACCAGCCTCGGTCGGTCACTCCAACGTAGATGTCAGCCACGGACCCCTCACCCCGCTTTGCGAAAGATACCGTACCGCTCTTCCAGGAACTCCACCGAAGGCCGGAGCGGAACGGCGCGTGGCACGAGGATGCGCTGGTTGTGGACGTCCTGGAGGCCGTGGAGCAGCATCGGACCGTCGATTTCGACGAGCACGTCCGCCCGGATCTCGATCGAGTAGTCCGGCCGGATGCCCATGATGTTGGCATCGAAGGCCGCGTGATGGATCTTGCAGAGAGCCAGCCCGTTCGGTACGACAGGCCTTCCCTGGGGGTGTCCGTCAGGGAGGATATGGGCCGCGTCCAGAAGCTGCTCGTGCCGGAGATGGCAGACGGAGCATGTCGTCTGATAGGCGCGAAGCACGCGCTGTCGGAAGCTGTGCTGGTGCATCCGCTGGCGGACGGTGTGGAGTGCGTAGGCGCGACGGAGGTCATCGCTGGAATCGAGGAGGAGGTCGCCCTGCAGGATGCCTGGGTCGTCGGCTTGGACGGTGAAGGCGTGCAGCACCGGGTCGTCAGCGACCACGTACACCGGCCAGATCGCCATGTACTGGCCGGGGACCAGCCCGTAGAGGTAGATGAGGGGCACCTGGCGCTCCATGGCACGTCGTAGACCGACGTTGTCAGGGTGGTTGGGATCGGTGCCTCGGTATCGGTACACCAGCCCGTCGGCCGTCCATCCGTCTTCGTACGGAGCCTCTCGCCCCTCCACTGGTGGGACGGTGAGGATGCTGAGAGGCACCTCCGGGAGCGCGGCCGGCTTGAAGATCCCCTGCGGTCCGACAATGGGGACCCGCCTCCCCTCGTAGTCGAACCCGGAGGCCAGCAGCGCTCTCGGCAGCACCTCGCTGCCGTGGAGCTGGACCTGGTCGGCGAGCCAGGCGAATGCGGCGGTCCGGACGGTCACATCTCGGTCCACCCAAGCCATGGCCGGGATGGTAGGCCTTGCGCCCACCTCCCGTCTCGAGGTGTGCATTGACGGCGTTCCGGAGCTGCGCCGTGCAGCCGACGCAAGTGGGCTTAAAGGGGCCGCAGGATGCCAGCGTTGCTAGGAAGGGCATCGGGAAGCCGCAGGACCTTGGATCACGGGTCACCACGGCACTCTGGCACTGCTCGACTGCGGCCAAAGCCGGCGTGATTGTCGATTCGCTCGCCGCCGGACACGATGACGCTCATCGATGCTTCCCTTTCCGTGAAAGTTGTGCGTACCGTGGACCCGTGGGTCGTTCACAACCTACCCTGGGCGTGACGGGTTGCATCGGTCACAGCCGCACGGCGCACGAATACGTCAATCGCGACAGGAAAATGGAGGGTCCGATCTGCGGCTCCTGACGATCAGGTGAAGACCGGCCACGGGCCCCTATAGTCGGTGATACTCGGAGCATGCTGGCGTCGTCCGCTCTTCGCTTTGGACTGCTGAACCTCTGGTGCTTCGGCGGCCTGAGCCGACGGGCGCGGCAGGAGGACGTCATTGCACACTCCGACCTTGACGTCCTCTGCCTGCTCGAAGTCGCTCCGGCCGACATTGAGCGGTTCGCCCTCGCCTGCGGCTTCGCCTGGTGGCGCTGCAGCGTTGGAGCCAAAGTCCACGGCCGGCACCTGGCCGTTGCGGTCGTGGGAAGCTCGCGCGTGACCCCGCGGCGCCAGGTGCAGCTCTCTGTCAACGACTTTCTCCAGGATCACGACGGCCTCACCATCTACCCGGAGCTGGCGCGCTGGTACCACGAGCGGCACATAGCCGTGGACCTTGGCACCGCCGACGGGGCCGAGATCCGCGTGGGCGCGTTCCACGCGACACCGGGGACGTCGCGCGGGCCGGGACGGATGGGGGTGAGTGGGCGCAAACCCTGGTACCACACGAGGATCGCGAAGTGGGTCGCCACATGGCCCACGCCTTACCTCTTCGCGATCGATGCCAACACCCCGAAGCGGGACGCGCTCACCTGGCCCGACACCGAGTTCTACTGGCCGAGCGGCAGAGCAGGCCACCCGGGCGAGGAGTTTCTCGTTGGCCCACCGGGAACCGTAGCCCACCGGGCTCGCGACCTATGGCGGGAATGGCTGAGGAGCCCGGCGGGTGCGCGCGACCTCGCGGGGGTGCCGTCGGATGGCCCGCTCGCTCAGTCGCACCGCCTTCGTAGCGGTCGCTGGTGCCGCTACGATCAGATGTGGGCAACAGAGGAAGTCGGGGTTCTCGAAATGAGATACGACTACGACCTCTCATGCTCGGACCACGCCCTTGTCAGGGCAACGGTTCACGTCCGCGCGGTCGCTGAGCCGGTGTCCATACGTCGCCAGAGTTTTGGCACTGGCCGCTGCCCACGCTGCGGATTCGAGTTCCTCGATTCCGGCCGGACGCGAACCTGCCGAGTCCTCCGCGCCTGTGAGCGCAGGCGTCTCACCCACCCTGAGGGCTACCCGCCTCGCCTCTCCGGAGCCCCTGATTACCGCACGGGTGACCGAGCGGCCTCCTGAGCGGCGTTCATGGAAACGAGTTCACAACGAGGTCGGGCGAGCGGGAGACGAGACTCGAACTCGCGACATCCAGCTTGGAAGGCTAGCGCTCTACCAACTGAGCTACTCCCGCGTCGCGGGCACAGGATACCGCGCCCAGCCACCGCCCCCCGCGGCGGCCGGGCGGAGCCGGCGAGTTGGGCTCAGTGCCCGCAGGCGCGGGCCTCGCCGGCTCCGTCGGCGGTCTGGAAGCTGTGGCCGCAGCCGCAGGTCCGGGTCGCGTTGGGGTTGTGGATCGTGAATCCGCCGCCCATGAGGGCGTCGACGTAGTCGATCTCGGCCCCCTCCAGGTACTGGGCGGAGTACTCGTCGATGTAGACATTGAGCCCGCTGACGGTGACGACCTCGTCGTCCTCCCGGGGTGGGTTGTCGTCCAGGCCCATCCCGTACGAGAAGCCGCTGCAGCCCCCCGACTGGATGAATACGCGCAGGCCGACCTTTGCCTGGGGCTCCTGGGGGATGAGCTCCTTGAGCTGCCCGACGGCTGCTTCAGAGACGCTGATCATGGCTGGGTCCCTCTGAGGTCGGCTGCCCCGCCCTCCGGCGGTGGTTCGACAGGAATCATACGACAGTGCCCGCTGGGAGATGGGCTTGAGTTCCCGGATCGCATAGGTCCTTGGACCCTGACACGGCTGCGGGGCAGCCCGATCGGCTCAGTCGCCCCGGCCCACCTCGGCCGCATAGCGGGGCAGGTGGACGTCCTCGCGCCCGGCGAAGCTCATCGCCCGGGCCACCCGGTGGTGGCCGGCCGCGGTGTCGATCTGCCGGAGCATCTCCTGGCAGATCCGGCGGTAGCTGGGATGACCCTGGGGCGAGGTGCGCAGCTCGATCATGTGGAGCGCCTCGCGGGCATTGAGCTTGATCACGTATCGGACCCGGTGGGCCAGGGTGACCAGGTACTGGGCCTGCTCGGGCAGGTCGGGGCGGATCTCCGCCCAGGCCGCCTCGGCCCGCTCCACCGCCTGGCGCCACCGCCCCTCCAGCCCGGCGGCGACCACCTCGGAAGGGACGGCATAGCCCAGCGCGGGGGTCAGCTCCTGCCACTGGATGGTCAGCATCCGGTGCCGCTGGAGGTCGCGGAACGCCCCGAAGTCCGACACCAGCTCAAAGGTGTAATCGGTGTGCTCGAAGCCCCTGCCGGGCCGGTGCCGCCGATTGCCCCTCACCCCGAGCGCGGCGGTAAAGAGGCGGTCCCGCTCTGCCTCCGGAAGCGCGTGCACCGCGGCCACCACCTCCTCGAGACCGGCGGTGGTGTGGGGCAGCAGGGCCGCGGCCATGATCCGCTCCTCGCCATCCACGTCCCACCGCAGCAGGGTGACGGAGTTGGCGGGTGGGACCTCGATGCCGGGACGTTCCTCCTGGAGACGGCCGGAACGGGTCAGCCTCTCCCCCTCCGTCTCGAGGGCCAAGGCTGTCTCGCGCAGGTACTCCACCCAGACCCCGCCCCGGTCCGGGCGGTCCAGCCGGGTCACCATCTCGGGGATGGTCGCCTGCAGCTCGCGGTCGATCAGCTCGGCGTAGCTGCGCGCCTCGGGGAGAGGGTGGGCCCGCAGCCGCATCACCAGCTGCTCCAGCGTCTGGGGCGAGGCGTACACCCCGAGGTTGCTCACCGTGCCCGCGGGCAGCAGGCCGCGGAGGAGGTCGAGGGACAGTGCCCGGATCGCCCGCTCGCGTGCCTTCGCGTCGGCCTCCGCGGGCAGGCTCTGACCGAGGTGGGCGCGCAGCAGCGGGAGCATCTCGACATAGGCCTCGAAGAGCCCATCCATGGCCGCCAGGTAGGTGCCGGCGTGCGCCGACGCCATCAGCTCCGGGTCCCGGTGGTACCGGTAATGCCCGTCGCGGAGGTCGGTGTAGGGGATGTACCGGGTCGACTGCTCGAGGTAGGCGGCGAGGCGACCCCATTCGATCGCTTTGGCCAGCGGCTGGCTGACCTGCTCGCAGGCCAGGTGCATGCCGCCCAGCTGGGCGACCGAATCGTCCCCGTACTCGGCGATGACGCGCCCGAAGAGGCGCCCCGCCCGAGCCCTGCCCGCGTCGTCGCGAGCCGGAGCCGCGAGCTCCGGAACGACCGCCTCCCCCTTCAAGAACTCGTCGAGGAGGAGCCGGCGCAGGCTCTTGGGGCTCCGGCTGTAGCGCGCGAAGAGCGCTGCCGCGGTCACCTGGGAGAGACCATTCAGGGCGAATACGGGGGAGTCCAGGTTGCTCACCCAGGGCTCGAGCTGAGCCCGATCGGCGTCGTCGAGGGTCTCGAGGTGGTACGGGCCGTTCATCGACGCACGAGTGTACGGTCCGGCCGGGGCCTGGGGTGCGGGGGCACCGGAGGGATCGGGTGCGAGCCGCACTCCTGCCCCGGCCAGCGATCTGGTCAGATGTGAGCCGCGTGCCTCCCATGGGGGGCGGCGTGATCGTCGACGCGCCAGGTGAGGCGCGACTCGACCGCCACCACCCCGTCGAGCCGGCCCAGGAGGCGCACCAGCAGGTCGGACTGGCTGTGGGTGGGCACCTCGCCCTCCAGCGTGACCACGCCCTCCTGCACGGTGACGGCCACCGTTGCGGCGCCCATGGCCAGGGTCCCGTGGATGAGGTGCTCGGCGTCTCGCCGCAGGTGCTCGTCGGGCAGCAGATAGACGCGGAGCAGGTCGGCTCGACTGACGATCCCAACCAGGGAGCCGCCGGCCAGGACCGGAAGGCGCTTGAGGTGGCGCAGGTACATGGTCCTGGCGGCCTGGCGCAGGGTGGTGTCGGGGTGAACGCAGGTTACCGGGGTGCTCATCAGCTCCTCCGCTGTCAGCGCCTCACGGCGGCGGCGGAACTCGTGCGAGAAGTGACCACCACTCAGCCAGGGGACGTGCGCGCTGGCGGGAAGGTCGATCTGCTTGGCGAGCAGGTCCTCCTCGGAGACGACCCCCAGCAGGTGCCCGTTGGCGTCGACCACCGGGAGGCCGCTGACCCGCTCCGACAGCAGCATCTCGGCGACCGCCTTGACCGGTGCGTTCGGAGGGATGTGCATGACCGGCGACGACATCACGTCGCGGACCGTCCACTCCTTCTCCTCTCTGCTCCCGTGCCCGTGCGGGCCGGGCGCCTCCTCCCCCCGAGGTGTCGATCCCCCCACAAAGGCGGTGACCACCAGTCCGATGCCGTTGCTGCTCATCGTCCACACCTCCTGGCGGTGCAGAGCTTCACTCCAGCCGTCGGCCTCTACGTTGGACCCCTGGCCCGGGGATACCAGGGGCATGGGTCCGACCGGGAAGAGGGCCGGGAGGCCCGTTCTCTCGCCGACCATGCGGCCCGGGTGGATTCTTCCGCATGCCCCGTACAATCGGGCGGGCCATGAGCCAGCCGCCCAGCGCTCCCGTGGATGCACCGGTCGAGCCGCCGCGTGAGGTGGCGGCCGTGCCCGCCCCCCTCTTCCTCGCCGACATCTACGAGGACGTGAGCCGGTGCAACAAGTGCTCGCTCTGCCAGGCGGTCTGCCCCACCTACCAGGTCAACCCCCTGGAGTGGGAGACGGCGCGGGGCCGCGTCGCGCTGATCCGGGACGCCATGGAGGGTCGCCTCGAGCTGCGCGACATCGCCGACGGCCCGCTCTCGACCTGCCTCACCTGCGACAACTGCTTGGCCGCCTGCCCACCCCGGGTGCCGACCGCGGCGATCGTCGCCCGCGCCCGGCAGGAGTTGCACGAGCAGGAGGGCTACCCGCGCGGGCAGCGCTGGCTGCTCCGCCGCGTCCTCCCCCGCCCCGGCGGCACCCGCACCCTCCACCGTCTCTCCCGCGCCGCACAGGTGACCGGGCTCCACGCCGCCGCCCGCGGGCTGCGCATCACCCGCTGGATGGGGACCGTGGGGGGGATGGCGGAGAGGATTGGACCGCTGGCCCGGCGCCGGGCCGATCAGCGCGTGGCCGGCCTCCCCGCGGTGACCCCGCCGGTGCGCGGCCGGCTCGGCTTCCTGATCTGCTGCTACCAGAACCTGGTCGCTCCCGAGGCGACCGAGGCGGCGATGCGGGTGCTGCTCGCCAATGGATTCGAGCTGGAGGCGCCCGAGCTGGGCTGCTTAGGACTCCCGGCGCAGAGCCTCGGCGACGGGCCGGCGGTGCGGGAGATGGCGAAGCGGACCGTGGCGGGGGTGGCGGGCCTCGGCGTGGACGGGTTGGTCGGGGACGTGGCGAGCTGCGTGGGTCACGTCCGCCGCTACGGCCGCATCCTCGGCGACGACCCGCTCCTCGGGGACGCGGCGCGGCGGGTGGCCGACGTCACCGATCTCGCCAGCGTCCACCTGGAGCGGGCGGGGTGGCGCGCACCGCTGGGACCGCTGCCCTGGCACGTCACCATCGACGAGCCCTGCTCGCTGCCCGTCGACGGTCCGGAGCGCGGGGTGGCGCGCGCGCTGCTCGCGCGTATCCCCGAGCTGCGCATCACCCCACTCGAGGAGGCGGCGATGTGCTGCGGCGGTCCCGGCAGCTACGCCACCGGTCAGCCCGACCACAGCGACGCCATCCTCGCCCGCAAGTTCGCGAACGTGGTGGCGACGGGTGCTGACGTGCTCGTGACCGAGAACGTCTCCTGCCTGGTGCAGCTGCGCGTGGGAGCCCGGCGGCACGCTCCGCGGGTGCGGGTCATGCACCTCATGGAGGTACTGGACGCCGCCATCACCGCGGCGCTGCCGCCTACCCCAGAGCCGCCAGCGCCTCCCCGATCGGCGTCGCCACGCAGGTGAACGAGGGCACGTCGCGCACGGTGTGGGTGGACGCCTCGCTGACCCGCATCTCCTGGACCAGGTCGAGGAAGTCGCTCACCGAATCACTCTCGAAGGCGACCACGAACTCCTGGTCGTCGAGACCGTACGAATAGGTGGTGTTGATCTTCACCCCGGGATAGCGGTGGCCCATGGCGATGTGCTCGTCCATCTGGCGCTGGCGCTCCTCGGGGCCGAGGCGGTACCAGGCACGCGTCTTCACGAAGGGATAGACGAAGAGGTATTTGCGCTCGGTGGGCAGGATGATCAGCCGGCTGCTTCTCCCTTCCTGAGGGGAGCCGTCCTCGTGCACGTGACGCTCCACATAGCTGCTCCGCTTGGTCATCGCGAAGTAGCTGTAGGGCTGCTCGAGGTAGGCGGCCAGGGCGGTCGCATTCAGCCGGGCGGCCAGCTCCTGGAACTCGTCGAGCCGCTCGCTCACCGACCAGAGCATCAGGTCGGCGTCACCGCGGGTGCCCACCAGGCTGTAGCTGCGCAGGATGACGCCGTCCCGACCCGCCATCTCCTCGACGACGGCGGCGAACTCGGCGCGGTCTTCGGCGCGCTGCACGACAGAGCGGCGGCGCCACTCGGGCATCACCCGGTAGAAGGCATAGCGGACGAATTGGCGGGGGCCCGGCACCTTGCGGCTGGCGTCGCGAACGCGAATCTGGGCGGACGGCCCCGCTCCCTCGTCCACCGCTCCCTTCCTCTCCTCAGTCACAGGGCCATCGTAGCGTCAGGCCTGCTCTCCGCTGCCCCCCGCGGCCTCGTCGAGCGCCGCCTTGCGGAGCAGCCGCTGCTCGCGCCGGACCCTCGCCTGGGCCTGGCGGCGGATCTCCTGCGGCGTCTCCGCGATCACCGGAGCCACCGGGGCCGGGTTGCCGTCCCGGTCGAGCGCCACGTAGACGAGGTGGGCGCTCGCGACATGGTGCCGTTTGCCGTCGGGGAGGGTCTCCACGTCCACCCTCACCCCAACCTCCATGGAGGATCGGTGGGCGTCGTTGACCATCGCCCGGACGGTGAGCACGTCGCCGATGAAGACCGGCGCCAGGAAGCTCATCTCGTCGATGGCGGCGGTCACCACCCGCCGGCGGGCGTGCTTGACGGCGGCGATACCGGCGGCGCTGTCGACCAGACGGAGGATCGTCCCGCCGTGCACGTTGCCGGCATTGTTGGCGTGCTCGATCTCCATCATCTGGCTCAGCTCGGTGGCCGAGGCGGACGCGGGTCGCGGGGTGAGGTCCGGCTCGCCCTCGTCGAGCTCGGGGAGCGCCAGAGTTAAGAACCCACGCCTCATCGCAACCAGGCCAGCAGCGCCCGAGTCGCGGTGGAGAGCCCGATGGGGAGCGCCACAGTTACGAACCCACGCCTCATCTCAACCAGGCCAGCAGCGCCCGGGTCGCGGTGGAGAGCGCGATGGGGAGCGCCTTCTCGTCGATGTCGAAGCGGGCGTGGTGGTGGGGAGGCCGCACACCTGTGGCCGGATCTCCGGCGCCGACCAGGAAGTAGCAGCCGGGCACGCGCTGCAGGAAGCAGGCCATGTCGTCCCCGACTGTGAGCGGGCGGGCAAACTCGACGTTGGTCTCCCCGACCGCCTCCACCGCTGCCCGGCGCACGGTCTCAGCGGAGTCCGGGTCGTTGACCACCGGCGGGCAACCGGCCACCATGGCGAACTCGACCTGGGCACGGAGGCCACCGGCCACCGCCCTGGCCACCTCCTCCACGCGCCGCATCACGCTCGCCCGGAGGGCCTCGTCGGGGGCGCGGACGGTGCCGTCCAGCTGCACCTGCTCGGCGATGATGTTGTGCGCCCGCCCTCCCCGGATCATGCCGACGGTGACCACCACCGGCTGATCGGGAGCGACCTCCCGCGAGACGAGGGTCTGGAGCGCGACCACCACGTGGGCCGCGGCGACCACGGGATCGACACTGAGGTGGGGAAGGCCGCCATGGCCCCCCGTCCCGCGGATGACCATCCGGAACTCGTCGGCGCTGCCGAAGAGGGAGCCGCCCGTGACCGCCACCCTGCCGGTACCGAGCGGTGCCCAGAGGTGGAGGCCGAGCACCCGCTCGACGCCTTCGAGGGCACCCGCCTCGATCATCGGCTCCGCACCGCCGGCGATCTCCTCGGCGGGTTGGAAGCAGAGCCGAAGCGTCCCCCTCCACTCATCGCGCAGTCCGGCCATCACCTCGGCGACACCGAGCGCGATGGCGACATGCCCGTCGTGGCCGCAGGCGTGCATGACCCCGGGCACCTCGGAGCGAACCGGCCGGTCACCCTGGGTCTCGTCGACGGGGAGGCCGTCCATGTCGGCCCGGTACATGACGGTGGGGCCGGGGCCGCGGCCCTGAAGGTCGGCGATCACCCCGGTGCCGCCGACACCCTCGCGCACCGTGTAACCCAGCTCCCGGCAGCGCCCCGCCGCGATCCGCGCGGTCCGGGTCTCCTGGTGGGAGAGCTCGGGATGGCGGTGGAGGTCGCGGCGGGTCTCCACCATCCGTGCGGCAGCGCTGGCCAGCGCGGCGTCCAGTCGCGGGCTCGGGTCGGAGCTCATCCGGGGAGGTCGGGATCGCCCGCCCGGCCCAGGAGACGGAGCGCCGCCTCGGGAAGGCTGCGATTGGCGACCACCTGATCGGACCCGGCGGCTACCGCCCGGCGGATCAGCCCCTTCTCCTCGTGGTTGCAGAAGCCGACGATGGTCGCGGACGGATTGCGGCTGCGCAGTCGGGAGATGGCCTCGAGCCGGTTCTCGGCGTCGTGGTTGAGATCCACGAAGAGGAGCGGCACCGGAGGGAGGAGGTCGTCCCTGGTGGCCTCGATCAGACCGACACCGCCTCCCGAGAGCGCCGAACGGAGGCGACTGGCCAGCATGAGGTCGGTGCCGAGGAGCGCCGCACGCTGGGTGGGGTACATAGCCGGAATCATATGAGCGCGCCTGGCCCCCCCGCTGATATAACGCGAGCAGGGGTCAGAATCGCACCGATCTTGACCTTGCGGGGAGACCGGCACCCTGCTATCCGGCAATGCGACCGATGCGCCTAGTGACCGGCCCTCGCTCTTCGCCATGG
>JBEKGP010000072.1:0-11419 GCA_050012735.1 Candidatus Dormibacteria bacterium | reverse complement strand
TGACCGTGATCCGCGAGGCCGCCGACGCCTGCCAGCGGGCCTCCGCGGGCACCTTCGACATCCGCGTGATCCTCGATGAGACGGTCCGGGAAGCCCACGCGGCCGTGGAGCGGACCATCGATCAGCTCGCCGTCCTTCGCGAGGCCGGTGTGGTCGACGCCGGCGGCTTTGGCCTGGCGGTCATCCTGGAGGGTCTGACCCGCTCGGTCGAAGAGCGGGACGGGACGGCCCTCCGGCCCCGGTTGGTGGGGGACAGGCGGAGCGGGGAGCCGCGGGTGCGCCGTCCTGACGAGCCCAGCGTGGTGCCCGACGGCGAGGGCGTGCCGCCGCCCGGCGAGAAGGCAGCGGCTGCTCCGCGCACCGCCCCCGGGCGCCGTCGGGGCGCGGCGGCCGTGGCCCGGCGGGAGGAGGGCTGGGGCTACTGCACCGAGTTCATGATCACCGGTCCGGGGCTCGACGTCGACGCCATCCGCGCCGAGCTCGGAGGGTTGGGCGAATCCAGCCTGGTGGTCGGCGACCAGGACCTGGTCCGGGTGCACATCCACACCGTCGATCCGGCGGCCCTCATCGGCATCGCGGCCCAGAGGGGCGGCCTCTCGAACCTAAAGGTCGAGGACATGACGGCGCAGCACCACGAGATCCTGGAGCGCGCCGCTCGGACCGAGGCGGCTGCGCCGCCCGCCCCGGAGGCGCTTGTCGCAGGGCACCCCATTGTCCGCGCGCCCGGGGAGGGGCTCAGCGCGACCGTGAGCCCCCAGGCCGCAGCCCCCAGCCGCCGCTTCGCGGTGGTCGCCGTCGCGCCGGGTGACGGGTTCCGGGAGATCTTCCGCAGCCTCGGGGCCGACGCCGTCGTCGACGGCGGTCAGACCATGAACCCCTCGACCCAGGACCTGCTCGCGGCCGTGCGGGCGACGGGGGCGGCCTCGGTGGTGATCCTCCCCAACAACGGCAACGTGATCATGACCGCCGAACAGGTCCAGCACCTGGCCGAGGGCATCGATGTGCGCGTCGCACCGTCACGGAATGTCCCGCAGGGCATCAGCGCCATGCTGGCCATCGACCCGGGGGGCGACGGCACCGTCAACGCTCGCCGGATGACCGAGGCGATGCCCCGGGTCTCGACGATCGAGGTGACGCGGGCGGTGCGTGACAGCACCGCGAACGGACTGAGCATCGCCATCGGCGACGTCATTGCCCTCGTTGACGATGAGATCGTCCAGGTGGGCGACGACGAGGCCGGGGTCATCGACGCGGTCCTGCGCAACCAGGAGCACCAGCCCGAGCTGATCACCGTCTACTGGGGCGCCCAGGTTGACGAGGCCGCCGCCGCCGCCATGGTCACTCGCCTGCGCACCGAGTTTCCGGACACCGAGTTCGAGCTGCACCGGGGCGGCCAGGACCACTACCCGTACGTCCTCTCCCTGGAGTGAGGCCGGCCCGGCTGGCCGCCGGGATCAGGGCAGAAGCCGCTCAGGGGAGCCGTTGAAGCCGACCTGAACGGAGAAGGTGTCATCCCCGTTGACACCCCCGGCCACGTCGTACTGCAGGGTCCAGTAGTTGCTCCAGCAGTTATCCGTGCTCCCGACACAGCTGGGGCTGCTGGTGTTGAGCGAGTCCGGGACGGTGATCTGCAGCTGGAGCCACTGGCCGTTGTATTTCACCCCCGAGGAGCTCGCCGACTCGAAGCACGCGGTGCACGCCTGGCCAGTCGGCGGCCACGGGCTCGCTGGCCCCGGTAGCACCGTAGTGTTGCCGCCCGATCCCTGGCTCACGCCCAGGAGCTTGATCGCGCCGGTGGCCAGGGTGCCGTCAGGCTGCTCGACCGCCATGTAGGCGGGGCCGGGGCTGACGTCGCCGGGGTCGAAGACGTCGACCTCGATCGTCGATCCCGCGTAGGCGGGGTCGAGATGGAATAGGGGGATCCCGAACGCGAGAGGCTGGGTTGTTGACGGGTTGATGATCGGGGTGAAGACGGTCATGTCGTCCAGCGCGGAGATCGTGCTGGTGGGGGACAGTGTGCTCGTTCCCGGGCCGGTGGTGAGCCGCACCGCGTATCCCTTGTGGGCCTCCGGGTAGGCCGAGTCCCCGGTCGACGCTACTTCCGCGGTCGCGCATGACGCCGCGTCCGTGCAGATGGGGTTCCCGTTCCACGTCAGCGAGTCGACCTCCAGGCGGTAGTACTGGTCCGTCGTGGCGCCCCCGGTGAGAACGTCGGAGCCAGTCTCTTCAGTTAGGGACACGCTGTCCGTAAAGATATGGCCATCGCAACTGTCAGGTGCGTAGTCGAGCGCCGATATCCACGCGTGGTAGACGTTTGGCGTGCAGTTGAGCGCAGTTGCGGTCGTTGGGCTATTGAAGTAGCAGAAGCCCGAGCAGCCTAGGCTGCCGGTGTCATCGATGGGATCGAAGATCTCCTGGCTTACCAGCGAACCCGATCCGGGCTGCGAGATGGTCGGTACCTTGTAGACGCTGTACTCCATGGCGGTGAACGCCTCAACGCTGGTGGAGTCGAAGGTGGTGTCGTCCTCGTGATAGCAGTACGTGGTCGCGCTGTTCCCGCAGCTGTCGGGGGCGAAGCTGGGATCAAAGATCTGGAGGTCGACGGACTGCCCCTGGGGGACATCGATGAGGTAGCTCGGACCGCCCGTGTAGTTAATGCTGTTGTTGCTTTCGGCTTCGGTCTCGCTGTTCGCGGCGGGGCTGATCAGGTGGATGTCCGGGTGGTTCGTCGCCGAGCAAGGCCCGTTGCAAAGGGTGGCGCTGCCTTCGTTGGGGCTCGGGTCGAAGGCGTCGCCCTCCGACCGCGGAACGCCCCACCCCTCGTCCCGCTCGAAATAGTAGTTGCCTCCCGTCCCCAGGTCGGCGACGTCGCTGCCCTGCTGCGCCCCGGGCTGGCCGAGGGAAATGGGCGGAAGGTACAAAGCGGTGGCCGAGCGTACCACCGTGTGGGGACCGAATCCGATCAGCTCGAGGAAGGTGGTGGGAACGCTTACCGAGACGGTGACGGTGAGCTGGTTGTCGGCGGGCTGGCTGACCAGGACGCAGGGGGATGGGCTGCCGGTGCAGGACGTGGCGCCAGTGAGCGGCGTAAAGGTGCCTTTGTCGGGGAAGCCGTTGCGGGCGCTCTCCACCACGGCGGCATTGCTCGCCTCGGGGAACTCCCCGGGTAGGTAGGCGACACCAGCCAGGGCAGCGGCGTTGGCGGCACGCTGGACTGCGTCGCTGGAGAAGTAGCTGACTCCGGCGTCGATGGCGAGTCCGACGATGGCGAGGAGGACGACGGCGATCAGGGCGAAGATCACCATGACCTGCCCTCTCCGGGAGAAGCGGCCGTTGCGCCGCGCACGGGTCGGTCTCATGATGTGCTCATGCCTCCAGCCGTTCGACGCTGTACTGCGTATCGGTGGCGATCGTGAACAGACTCCACGTCGGTGAGGTGTAGGCGAACTGTATCGCGACGCCCAGCTCGGATTCGTCAGGTTGTATAGTGTCGCGCTTGCCCAGCCCATATGTGAGGCTGGTGGGTGCACCGATGGACGTTCCGCTGATCGGGTAGGTGTCCACCCACGCGTAGTCGCCCGTGACGAAAGCACCATCTTGCGGCGGCGGGCATGTACCGGTGGCGAAGGTGCACCCGTTGCCGCTTCCGTCCGGCTGATAGATGTCGATGTAGTTGACCACGGCGTTGGGCATGTTGGTGGAGAACACGGGCAGCATCTCGTCGATGATGTCGACGTCCACCTGGCAGGTCGGCGGGTCGGCGGAGTGGTTGGTGCAGAAGGTCCCGATCGTGGCACCGGACGGGAGCGCCCCGCCCAGCTCCGCTCCGTAGCGCGCTCCCACCTGGCTGGCCTGCAGTGCAGTGTCGTTGTCCCCGACCAGCGCGGTGGCCGTCCAGGAGCCAAGAAAGAGAAAGACGAGGAGGGGAACGAGGATGGCCAGCTCCACCATCGCCTGGCCGCGGGTGCGCCGCCGGTGGATGCGCCTCATAGCTCCTGGGGCTCCAGTCGGAACACGTTGGTGGTGGTCATCGAGATCGAGGTGGCCCCAGGCATGCCCGCGATCCTGTAGCTGAAGGCAATCTGGAGCTCGGCGAAGTCACCACTTCCCACACTCACGTCGCGGCTGGCGTCCGGCCATTGGTTCTGGGTTTGTGTTGGCACTTCACCTGGGTATGTGTAGATGTTCTCGCAGGCAGCACCGCCGGTACCAGGGCCGCCATTGGTCGAGCAGGTGAGGCTCATGCACGGCGAGGTGCCGAACCCCGTCCCGCCGCTGCCGCAGGTGCTTTGCGGTATGCCGGGGCTCTGCTGCGTCACCCTCCAGATGGCCACCTGGGTCACGGTGATGAGTGCGGTGGTGGTGAGGCCTGCGGCGTCCATGCGGCAGATGGCGATCGCGTCGGCATAGTTGTTGTTGCTGACCGAGCAGCCGGACGGCACGACCGCGCACGGGACCCCGTCTAGGGAGGCGACGGTGCAACTCCCTTCGGCGGCGAGGGTCTGCATGCCGACGTCAGCGGCGTGTTCCACCGCGCTGCGGCTGTACAGGAAGAAGCCCGCGTTCATGATGGAGAAGATCAGGAAGAAGAAGAGCCCGCCCACCAGGGCGAACTCCACCATGCCCTGTCCGGACTGACCCGGGCGCTTCCCCCTACGCTGGGGCTGGGCGATCCACCGCACTCTTGCCTGTCCTCACTCCGGGGCGAGACGACACGCGCACCTGGTGGCGCGAATCCAGAGTTTACTGAATGACGCGGTTGGCGTATCAGACGTCGCTGATCTGTTACGAAAATGTGGAGGTGGGCTTCTGGCGGGGGCTCCGGCGTCCTGCGCGCCCTCCCTGCCCCCGCTCGTCTTAGAGTTTGCCAGGATGCCCGACGTGGCCGACGCCAAGGGCCGGCAGATGGGCCGGATCGTGAAGCTTCCGACCGCCTGCTGGCCGGAGACCCCGATTGCGGGGCTTCCCGGGGTGGGGCCGGCCCAGGCACAGCGGCTGGCCCGGCTGGGGATCGCCACCGTCTCCGACCTGCTCCTGCACCTGCCCCGTCGCTACGAGGACACGAGGCACTTGGTGACGCTCGGGGAGCTGCGTCCAGGGCTGGTGCAGACCTCCCGGGTGCGGGTCCGGGAGGTGCGTGCTCACCCCAGCCCGCAGCGGCGGATGCCGCTGGTGGAGGCCACCCTGGAGGATGGGAGCAGCCACGTCGGCGCCATCTGGTTCAATCAGCCGTATCTCGCCAAGCAGCTGCACGCCGGGATGGAGGTCCTGGTGAGCGGCAAGGTGATCAGCGGCCTTCACGGGCTCACCTTCCAGAACCCCCGGTTCGAGCGGGCGAGCCTGGATCCCCAGCACGTCGGGCGCCTGGCGGCCGTGTACCCGGAGACCGACGGGGTCACCTCCAAATACCTTCGAGCCCTGATCAGCCGCGTGTTTCCGGTCACCGAGCAGATGCTGGACCGCCTTCCCCCGGAGGTGCGTGAGGCTGAGGGACTGATGCCGATGGGCGAGGCGCTCCGCCAGGTGCACCTCCCCGACGACGAGAACCTGGCGGCGGCCGCCCGGGAGCGCCTCGCCTTCGAGGAGCTCTTCCTCATCCAGATGGCGGCGGACCGAGCCCGGCGGCGCCGGCTCAGCTCGGCCGGGGTGGTCGTCCCCTACGACGTGGAGCTGGCCCGCGCCTTCTCGACGAGCCTTCCCTTCCGGCTGACCGACGGCCAGCGCATCGCCGCCCACCAGGTGCTGATCGATCTGGCCGAGCCCGGGCCGATGAACCGCCTGCTCCAGGGTGACGTGGGCAGCGGCAAGACGGTGGTGGCCGCGATGGCGGCGCTGATGACCTGCCGCGCCGGCTTCCAGTGCGTGGTGATGGCGCCGACCGAGATCCTCGCCCGCCAGCATTTCGTGACCCTGGAGGCGCTGCTCGCCCCCCACGGCCTCACTCCGCGACTTCTGCTGGGCAGCACCCGCGCCCGGGCCCGGCGGGAGATCCTCTCGGGGCTGGCCGCCGGCCAGGATGCCCTGGTGGTCGGCACCCACGCGCTCATCGAGGACGACGTCGTGCTCAACGATCTCGGCCTGGTGGTGGTCGACGAGCAGCACCGCTTCGGGGTGGCCCAGCGCCAGCGCCTGCGCCTCAAGGCCCGGGCCATGCCCAACTTCCTGGCCATGACGGCGACCCCGATCCCGCGTTCGCTGGCGCTGACCGTCTACGGCGACGTGGACGTGATCGAGTTGCGCGAGATGCCCCCGGGGAGGCTGCCGGTGGAGACCCGGGTGGTGCGGCCCGAGCAGCGGGACGACGCCTACGAATTCGTTCGAGACCAGGTGTCCGCAGGCCGGCAGGTCTTCGTGATCTGCCCCCTGATCGAGGAATCGGACAAATTGGGTGTGAAGTCGGTCACCGCCGAGCACTGGAAGCTGGAGCAGGAGGTGTTTCCGGATCTACGCCTCGAGATGCTCCACGGCCGGATGCCGGCGCGTGAGAAGGCAGAGCGGATGGAGCGCTTCGCCGCCGGAGAGGCGGACATCCTGGTCGCCACCTCGGTTGTCGAGGTGGGGGTCGACGTGCCTAACGCCACCGTGATGATCGTCGAGGGGGCGGAGCGGTTTGGCCTGGCCCAGCTGCACCAGCTGCGCGGGCGGGTGGGCCGCGACCGGCATCGTGCCTACTGCCTGCTCTTCGAGGAGGCCGTCGACGAGGAGGGCTCGGAGCGTCTCCGGGCGGTGGCGGCGACCCAGAGCGGCTTCGACCTCGCCGAGCTGGACCTCCGCCTGCGCGGCCCCGGTGACGTGGCTGGGCTGCGCCAGCACGGCCTCCCCGAGATGCGCGCCGCCGATCTCCTCGACGTGGCCCTGGCCGTGCGGGCGCGCACCGCTGCCGTGGCCTGGCTGGAGCACGACCCGGAGGTCACGGAGTACGCGCCCCTCCAAGAGGCGATGCACGGCTACGGTGCCGTCTTCGACCTGGACTGATCGCCGGTGGCCTCCAGTCGTATCACCGGGGGGGAGTGGCGGGGCCGCCTGCTCACCACCCCACGCGGGATGGAGGTGCGGCCGACCCGCGGGATGGTGCGCCAGGCCCTCTTCAACATCCTGGGAGGGCGGGTCACGGGGGCTCGAGTGGTCGATCTCTACGCCGGCGCCGGGTCGCTGGGGTTCGAGGCGCTCAGCCGGGGAGCGGAGCGCGTGACCTTCGTCGACAGGCGGCCGGATAGCCTGCGCTTGATCGCCGACACCGGCCGGCGCTTCGGCTGCGAGGACCGGATCGACCTGGTGAGGGCCGACGCCATCACCTGGCTGCGTCGCGAGCCGGCGGAGGTGAGAGACGCCGGCATCTGCTTCGTGGACGCCCCCTACCGGGACGAGCGTCTCGACGAGGCGCTGGCGCTGGTCGGCGGTCTCGCACCCGCGCTGCTCGTATGCGAACATCACCGCGCCCGGGCGATGCCCGCGGAGCTGGGAGGCCTCACCGCCGTGCGCACCGCTCACTACGGCCTCACCGACCTCACCATGTACGAGCGCCGAGCGCAGGAGGAGACGTCCCGATGAAGGAACGCGTCGCGCTCTATCCGGGAAGCTTCGACCCCATCACCCTGGGGCACATCGACATCCTGGAGCGGGCGACCGCGATCTTTGACCGGGTGGTCATCTCCGTCCTCCGCAACCCCGCCAAGCAGCCGCTCTTCAGCGTGGACGAGAGGCTGGATCTGATCCGGGCAGCCACCGAGTCGATCGACGGCGAGGTCACGGTGGATTCCTTCGGCGGGCTGACCGTGGAGCATGCCCGGCAGGTCGGCGCGATCGCGATCGTCCGCGGCCTGCGGGCCGTGAGCGACTTCGAGACCGAGTTCCAGATGGCGCTGATGAACCGGCGTCTCGAGCCTGACGTCCACACCGTCTTCCTGATGACCTCTGCCCCCTACGTCTACATGTCGTCCAACCTGGTGAAGGAGGTCTGCCGGCTCGGCGGCGACATCAGCGAGTTCGTCCCGCCGGCGATCGCCGAGGCCCTCCACCGGCGCCTCGGGAAGCCCGGATGAGCGGCGGAGCGGCAGGCGAGCTTCCCCCGTCCACGCTGGATCTGCTCGACGCCCTGGATGCCCTGCTCGCGGAGGCGCGGCGGGTCCCCTTCAGCGGCAGCGTGGTGGTCAACGACGAGCAGCTGATGCAGCTGGTGGATCGGATCCGCCTCTCTCTGCCCGAGGAGGTGGTCCGTGCCCAGCAGCTCCTCGACGAGCGCGAGCGCTTGCTCCAGGACACCCAGGAGCATGCCGAGGGCGTGGTGGGGCGCGCCGAGGCCGCGGCCAGGGAGCTGAGCGAGCGGGTGGAGGCGCATGTCAGCGAGCTGGCCCGGCGAGCTCAGGAGGATGCGGCCCACCTCGGCGAGCGGGCCGACGCCGAGGCGCGGCGGAAGGTGGAGGAGGCCCAGACCCTGGCCGAGCAGCTGGTCTCCGACCACGCCGTCCTGCGCGCCGCCCAGGAGCGGGCGACGTCACTCCTCCGGGACGCGGGCGACAACGCCGCCAAGATCACCGCTGATGCGGAGGGCTATGCCCGCGAGGCGGACGAGTACGTCCGGTCGGTGATGGCCGATCTCGAGGGCCGGCTGACCACCGCCGCGGAGACCGTCCGCAAGGGGTTGACCACGCTCGCCACGCCCGATGCCCCGCGCAAGAAGCGCCGGGGCGAACCGAGGTCCTGAGGGCTGCGTCCCCGGCGGGCCGCCGGTACCGCGCGCGTCGCGGCCCCGGCGTGTGCCAGCCCGGCGGGAGCAGCAGGTATACTCGCCGCTCAGGTTCTGCGTGGCCGTGGGCTGCGCGCCCTCACTCCCTGCCCGGAGACGTCATGCCCCTCCCCAAACAACATACCTCGCAGCGGCGCCGTGACATGCGGCGGTCGCATCACGCGATCAGCCTTCCCACCCTCAACCCGTGCCCCCAGTGCAAGCAGCCGCGGCTGCCCCACCGGGTCTGCCCCAACTGTGGCCATTACGATCGCCGCGAGGTGATCGCGACCGAGTAGGGGCAGTCGCATGCACCTGCTCCCTCTCAGCGTGGAGCGGTACGGCCTGGCGTCGGCGTTCGTCCCGTACGGTGTGGTCCCTCTGAGCGCGGTGAGGACCTGGTGAGCGTGGCCTCGCCCCGAGTCGCCCTCTGCTTCCCGGGGCAGGGCAGCCAGACGGCATCCATGGCCGCCGGCCTCGAGGCGACCGACCTCGGCGGGCGCCTGCTCGCGTCGGCGGCCACCCTGGGGGCCGACCTCGGCCCCGCCTTCGGTGCGGAGGAGGAGCTGATCCGGCCCACCGAGGTGGCCCAGCCCGCCCTCGTCTTCACCGAGGTGGTGCTGGCCGCCGCCCTGCCCCGCGACCTCTCCGTGGTGGCCGTCGCCGGGCATTCCATCGGCGAGCTCGCCGCCTACGCCGTCGCGGGCGCCCTCCTGCCGGAGGCGGCGCTCCGCCTCGCCGTCCTGCGCGGCCGCCTGATGGCGGCGATGCGGGACGGGACCATGGCGGCCGTGCTCGGGTTGGACGCCGCCACCGTGACCCGGCTGTGCGCGGAGTCCGAGGGGGTGGTGGCGGTCGCCAATCTCAACGGGCCCGGCCAGGTGGTGGTGAGCGGCGAGGTCGACGCCGTCTCCGCGTTTTCCGTCACGGCCCGTGCGGCCGGCGCGCGCCGGGTGCTGCCGCTCAAGGTGAGCGGGGCGTTCCACTCACCGCTCATGGCCGGGGCGGCATCGGAGTTCGCTCGGGTGCTCGAGGGTATCGAGCTGCGGGCCCCCTCCGTGCCGGTGGTCACCAACGTCGACGCCGCCGCGGTGTCGGACGCGGCCGGGTTGCGCGCGCGGTTGGGGCGGCAGATGGTCTCGGCCGTGCACTGGGCCGAATCGGTCGAGCGGCTGGTGGCGCTCGGCGCCGAGGTGCTGGTGGAGGTGGGCCCCGGCGAGGTGCTGACCGGGCTCGCCCGGCGGATCGCCCCCGGCGTCCGGGCCCTCAGCGTGGCCAGCTTGAGCGCGGCCGCCGGGCTCTCCGAGCGCTTGGCGGCGGACGCTCCCGGATGAGCCGATCGTCGAGTACCCTACCGTTCATGTTCGAGATGCCCTCCATTCCCGCCCTCCGGCGCCTGGCCGCGAGCCGTGTTTGAGGCCGCCCTCAAGGGCCAGGTCGCCCTTGTCAGCGGCGGCTCGCGGGGTATTGGGCGCGCCACCGTCCTGGCCCTTGCCCAGGCCGGCGCCGACGTGGTCCTCAGCTACTCGAGCCAGGCCGACGCCCGCGCCGGCCATCCCGGCATCGCGGATGCCACCGCCGACGAGGCACGCGCGCTCGGGGTGAGAGCGCTCACCCTCGAGGCCGATGTCGCCGACCCGGCCTCGGCGCAGGTGATGATCGACGCCACCGTCGAGGGCCTGGGGCGACTCGACGTCGTCGTCAACAACGCCGGGATCGCCCGCGACAACCTCGCCATCCGGATGACCAACGCCGAGTGGGACCTGGTGATCGCGATCGACCTCTCGGCGGCCTTCCACGTCTGCCGCGCCGCCCTCAAGCCGATGCTCCGGCAGCGTTCTGGCCGGCTCATCAACGTCAGCAGCATCGCGGGCATCATGGGCAACCCTGGCCAGGCCAACTACTCGGCCGCCAAGGCCGGGCTCATCGGGCTGACCAAGACCCTCGCCCGCGAGGTGGGCTCCCGGGGGATCACGGTCAACGCGGTGGCCCCGGGCTTCATCGAGACCGACATGACCGCGGCTCTCGGCGACAAGGTGCTCAACTCGGCGCTCGGGGCCATTCCGCTCGGAAGAGCGGGGAAAGCCGAGGATGTGGCCGCAGCAATCCGTTTCCTCGCGCTTCCCGAGGCCGGCTACATCACCGGCTGCGTCCTGCAGATCGACGGTGGCATGGGGGCATGACGGTCGGGGACTCCGTTCCCCGGCTCGAACCAGAGGAGATCGTGCCCGATAACCCAGCGGATCCCGCCGGAACTTCCGAATCGCCAGCACCGCGCCGCCGGCGGCGTTCGGCCGGCCCCGCCAAATCTCCGGAAACGGCCGCCGTGGCTCCGGGACCAGCGCCGCCGTCCGACCCCGTCGCTGTGCCCGTGGAACCGGCCCGGCCCGCACCGTACGCAGCTCCCGCCGGATTCGTCGACGGGGCGTCGGGACGTTACGCGTTCCGCCCGCCCGAATCACCGGGGGTTTTCGCGAGCGGCGCCGCGGATCCCACCTCATCGGTCCATGCGAAGGAGGCCCCGCCACGCGGTATTGTTTCTCCGCTACCCGAAACCGCCCACGCTGACAACGAAGAAGGACTGACGACTGATGCCAGACGTGACGTTCGACCGGTTCAAGACGATAGTCGCCGAGCAACTCGGCGTGGAGCCGGACCAGGTGACGCCGGAGGCGTCGTTCGTCGAGGATCTCA
>JBEKGP010000071.1:0-11448 GCA_050012735.1 Candidatus Dormibacteria bacterium | reverse complement strand
CTGGGGTCAGGCGCCGCCGCCGCCACCCGTGCCGGCGTGGCCACCGTGGGGAGCGCCGCTCGCACCTCCCCCACCCCGGCCGGGTGGAGGCACCTCCGGGTGGAAGCTGGCGGCGGCCGTCCTCGCCGGAGCGGCCCTCGCCGCGGTGGCGGGGGGTGGTGCCTACCTCCTCGTCAGTCGCACCCCGCCCGGCTCACCGACCAGCAGCACGAGCACGGCGACACCCGTGCCGCTTACCAGTGGGTCGACGACCCCGACCTCCGGCGAACCGCCGATCCAGCCGGCCGCCGACTGCACCGGGGGCAGCTCGACGGACGGGTACATGGCGGCGGCGGTGCACGACATCTGCCAGGTCCTGATCCCGATCGCCGCCATGGACCCCGCCTGTGCGGTCACTCCTGGGGCCGGCTGCGAGAGCGCCGCCCACCAACTGAACCAGGTCGCCGAAGCGGCCCTGAAGGACATCGGAGCTCGCAAGCCGGTCACCGCGGGCGAGCGGTTGGCCGGCCCCCAGCTGAAGGCAGCCTTCCAGGACTACGCGAACGCGGGCGCCGAGATCTCGAAGGGGGTCGCCACCGGCAGCCGCTCTCTCGAGAGCGACGGGTTGACTGCGGAGACGGCGGGCACCGACGCGCTGAGCGCGGCAGGGGTGGATCTGAGCAGCTGAACCTCAGCCGCGCAGCCGGCCGCCGACCACACGGGTGATGCCGGCGGGGTCCGCCTGGACAGTTACCTCGAGGCCGGCCTGGCGCATCAGCGCCTGAACCGGCCGGCTGAGGTAGGGGGCGACCTCGAAGAGCAGCACGCCACCTCGGCGGAGCCATCCGGGGGCCTCCTCGACGAGATCCCTGACCAGGCCCAGCCCGTCGAGCGAGCCGTCGGTCAGGGTGTGGCGGGGCTCGAAACCACGGATCTCGCGGGGCAGGGTGCGGACCTCCCGCCGGGCCACGTAGGGGGGGTGCATGGTGAAGGCACCGACCTCACCGCGGAGGCGCCCGGGCAGGGCGGTGAGGAGGTCGGACACCCGGAAGTGAGCGTTGGCGAGGTGATTGCGCCGGGCATTGGCCCGGCTCAGGGCGACGGCGGCCGGATCGATGTCCAACCCCCAGACCTCGGCCGAGGGCTGGGCGTCGGCGATCGCGCAGGCAACGGGCGCAGCCCCGCAGGCAACGTCCACCGCAACCTTGATCGGGCGGCGCCGGAGCGCGGCGACCGCCGCCTCGGCGAGGAGCTCGGTGGATCCCCGGGGAATGAACACACCGGGGCGGACGGCCAGGGTGAGACCGGCAAACTCGACGAAGCCGCGGATCAGGGCCACCGGCTCGCCCGCGGCCCGCCGCTGCAGGAACTCGAGGTAGCGCCGCGCCAGCCGGGCGGGAACGAGGGCCTTGGGGTCGAGGGCGTCGGTCTCCACCCCGAGGGCGAGGGCGAGGAGGTCCCCGGCGTCCTCCCGGGCGATCGACGCCCTCCAGTGGTCGATGGCCGTCGACTCCCTCAGCACCATGCGCCCGTCGGTTAACAGCTGACCTACTCTGGGCGCGGCGGGACTCATTCGTGGTTGCATGGGCGGGCATGGTAGTCGCAGAACCCCGACCCTGGCGCATCGCGGCCTTCTTCGACGTCGACAGGACCCTGATGCGCGGCTCCTCGATCGTCGCCCTGGCCGGGCCTCTCTGCCGCGCCGGCCTGCTCCCGCGGCGGGCGCTCCTCGGAGCCGCCGTCCGAGGCCTGCAGTTCAGCTCTCGTGGCTTCGACGAGACGGAGGTCCAGCGGGCGGTGGACCGCATCGGCACCGCCGTCCGTGGCATGGATGCCGCCCAGCTTCGCCGGGTGGCGGACCGGGCCATCCCCCGCGTGCTCGCCCCCCGCGTGTACGCCGAGGCGCTGCAGCTCATCGCCTGGCATCGCGCACGCGGCCACCTGGTGTTCCTCGTCTCCGCGTCCACCCACGAGCTGATCGACGGGCTCGGCAGCATCGTGGGGGCCGACGGAGTGGTCGCGTCCGAAGCCGATGTCGTCGCCGGCCGCTACACGGGCACGGTGGCCCTCTGTCACGGCGCGGCCAAGCTGGAGGCGGTCCGCCACCTGGCCGCGGCCCACCGCGTCGACCTGGCGGGCTCCTATGCCTACGGGGACGGCGCCGGGGACATCCCGATGCTCCTGGCGGTTGGCCATCCGACCGCTGTCAACGCCGACCGCCGGCTCCGGGCGACCGCGGCACGCCACGGCTGGCCGCAGCTCCGTTTCCGTGCGCGGGACGGGCTGTCGTGGCTGGACGACGCCGGCTGGCCGCTGGCGTCGGGATGGACCGCCGGCGCGCCGAGGCGCGGAGAAGCCGGCGAGATCCTGCTCTCCGGCGAGCTCCCCCCGGAAGGGGCCAGTACCCCCGCGTATTGACGCCGGATCCACCGCTCCCCCCACCGCTCGGTTGGGGCCCGCCGCCGCCATGGTCCCCGCCGGTCCAGACCGCGATACCCCCGGAGATGGCGGCGCCCGGAGCGGAGCTCCACCTCGCCGGGTTTGACCGGCGGCTGAGCGCCTTTGCGCTGGACGGGGTGCTCATCGGGGTGATCGCCGCCGCCGGGCTGACCGTGGGGGCGAGCCTCATCAGGGCAGCCGTCCCGGGGACAGCCTCGATCCCCACGGCGGACCAGAACCTGCCCCTGGTCCTGCTGGGCCAGCTGATCGACCTGCTCAGCCTGATCGCCCCGCCCTTCGTCTACCCGGCCATCGGCTGGCACTCGGGCGCCACACCGGCGATGCGCGCCCTCGGCCTCCGCGTGGTCGACGCCCGGAGCGGCGACCGGCTCACCTGGGGCCAGTCGCTGCTGCGCACCGCCGGGTGGTGGTGGTCCCTTCTGACACTCGGCGCCGGCTTTGTGCCCATCCTGGCCGGCCGCTGGCGACGCGGCCTCCCCGACTGGATGGCCAGCAGCCTGGTGCTCGCGATCCGGCCCCTGCGGCTGGTCTGGATTCCGGGCCCCTACGGGTGGGGCATGGGGCTGGCGCGGGCGCCGCAGCCGGCGCCGCTCATCCCCGCGGCACGCGACACGGCGGAGGCGAACGCGACCCGCACCCCATGGATCTGGACCGACGTGTTGCCGGTGCTGGTGACGTTCTTCCCGATCATGTTCGGAGCCAACTGGCTGGCCGAGGCCACGGCCCAGGGGCTTCGGATCAACGCCGGGAGCGGAGGTGCCCTGGCGCTCTCCTATGCCGACGAGATCGCCGTGTACGGCGCCAGCCTGCTGCTCATCGTTCTGCTCGTGCGGTGGCGCCGGCACGCCCCGCTGACGACGCTCGGTCTCCGGTTGCCGGCGTGGCCGTGGCTGGTCGCCGGCCTCCCATTGGGCTTCGCCGCCTACGTCCTCGAGGATGTGGCCGGGGTGATCGGCCGCATCGTCCTCCCCACGGCCAACGCGACCAACCAGTGCGTCGGCATTCACGGCGAGTTCGGCGGCTCGGTGGTGCTCACGCTGCTCGCGGTCGCGGTGATCGCCCCCATCTCCGAGGAGATCATCTTCCGCGGCTTCGTATTCCGCTGGCTGCAGGGGCGGATGCCCCTCTGGGGCGCCGTGCTGGTGAGCGCAGCCATCTTCTCGGCCGCCCATGCCGGCTGGGCGGAGCCCAGCCTCTTCCTCCCCGTCTTCCTGGGAGGCGTCCTCCTCGCCTACGTGTACGCGAAGTCGAGGTCCGTATGGCCGGGTGTGATCATCCACATGGCCATCAACATCGTCGGCGTGATCCTCATCCTCGCGTATAGCGGGTGCTGAGCCCGTCGAGCCGCCCGCTCATGCGCGGTGTGGCGGTCAGGCGAGGCGTGCGCCCGCCGGCCGCCCCGCCGCGGCGACCGCGTCGGCCACCTTTCCTGCCTCCGACGGCTCCAGGCTCGCGCACGTGATCCGCACCCCAGGCCCGGTGGCGATCCGGAAGCGCTCTCCGGGGAGGGCGGCGTAGCCCGCCTCGGCGAGCGAATCGAGCACCGGAGCCTCGGCCTCCACCGGCACCCAGACGTTGAGTCCGGTGGCTCCCTGGGCGGCGATGCCGCGCCGCTCGAGGGCGTCGATGAGCGCCTCCCGCCGCTGCCGGTAGGTGTCGGCGGCATGCGCGAGCAGGAGATCGAGTCCTGGTTCCGACCAAAGGCTCAGGACCAGCCGCTGGAGCAGGTGGCTCACCCACCCGGGCCCTACCGCCAGCCGCCCCTCAACCCGCGCCACCGTCCCCTGATCACCGCAGACGATGGCCAGCCGGAGGTCGGCCCCGAGGGTCTTGGAGACGGAGCGGACCACGGCCCAGGCGGGCGAGCCGGGAATGGCGACACCGATCAACGACCCGCCCCCGACCGCCTCGGCGTGGTCGTCCTCCACCACCAGGACGTCCGGGTGCCGGGCCAGCACCCGGCGCAGCTCGGTGCGGCGGAGGTCGTCGAGGGCGCTGCCCAAGGGGTTCTGGCTTCGGGGGGTCGTCACCATCGCACGAGCCCCGCGACGCAGCGCGCCCTCCAGGTCGTCGGCGAGCATGCCCCGGGCGTCGACCCGAACCGCCTGCGCCCGGAGTGACATCGCCCGGAGAAGGTCGAGGATCGGCGGATAGACGGGGTCCTCCACCGCGACGCTGTCGCCGGGCCGGAGATGGGCCTCGAGAACCCGCTCGATGCCGTCGACGGCGCCGCCAACGACGGTCAGGTGGGAGGTGTCCAGCCCATCGGCGTGGAGCCGCTCCCGAGCTAGGTCGGCCAGGTCGCTGTCGACCATGGGCGAGCCGTAGGGGACGGAGCGGCGAGGCAGGGTGGCCAGGGCCCGGCTCCAGTCGGGCAGGAGCTGCGGGTCGGGCTGGCCCTGGGCGAGGTCGCGAAGGCCCGGGCGGATCCGGGCGGTGACCCCCGCGTGCAGCGGGGGGCGCGGCGCGATCGAGGTCCCGGTGCGGCCCGATCCGACCGCCAACCCGCGGCGGCCCAGCTCCCGGTAGGCCGCCGCGACGGTCGCCGGGCTCACCCCCAGCTCACTCGCGACCCGGCGCACGGTGGGCAGGTGCTCCCCCGGCTGGACACGTCCATCACGGACCGCCCCCTCGACCGCGGCGGCGATGTCGACCGCCCTCCGCCCGGTCATGTAAAATAGTTCGGTAACGTTCAACGTTTTGTATCATTACATATTTACATCACATGGATGCAGACGTTTGGGAGGCAGGCCTGAGGTGCGCGATCCCGAGAGCGCCGGACCGGCGAGCCCGCGGGTCCAGGTGCACCGGCACCCGGAGCGCGCGCGGTATGACCGAGAGACCATCGACGCCATCCTCGACGAGGCTCTGATCTGCCACTTCGCGGTGGTCATCGACGGGGAGCCGCTGGTGCTGCCCACCGGGTTTGCCCGGGTGGGCGACGTCCTCTACCTCCACGGAGCCGCCACCAATCGCAGCCTGGCCGCGGCACTGGACGGGGTCTGCATCACCGTCACCCACGTCGACGGGCTGGTGCTGGCCCGCTCCGCGTTTGGCCACTCGATGAACTTCCGCAGCGTGGTGGTGCGGGGCCGCGCCCGCGCCGTCACCGACCTTGTGGAGCGCCGGGCCGCACTGGTGGCCGTGGTGGAGCACGGCATACCGGGACGGTGGGCGGAGGTGCGCCCGCCCAGTACCAAGGAGATCGAGAGCACCACCGTGATCGCCGTTGACCTGACCGAGTGCTCCGCCAAGGTCCGCACCGGCCCACCGCTCGACCCGGTCTCCGATCGCGACCTTCCCGTCTGGGCGGGTGAGATCCCCCTCCGGCTGGTCGCCGGAGCCCCCCGGCCGGACCCCCATCTGAGCGAGGGCATCGAAGCGCCCCCGAGTGTCACCGAGGTCCTGCGGCGGTTTTCTGGCCCAGCGCCCGCCGGCGCGTGACGGGGTGACCCGAGCCCGCCCCACTCCGCTGCTCGTCGCCGCCTTCGCGGCCGTCTACCTGATCTGGGGGTCCACCTTCCTCGCCATCCGGCTGGCGATCGACACCGTCCCCCCGCTCGCCATGGCGGGGGTCCGGTTCCTCCTCGCCGGCGCGCTCCTCTTCCCCATCGCCCTCCTCACCGGGGACCGGGGAGACCGGCTGACGCCACGGCATTGGCGCTCGGCGCTCGTCATCGGAGTGCTCCTGGTCACGGCGAGCAACGGGGTGCTCACCTTCGCGGAGCTGCACGTGTCCTCCGGGGTGGTCGCCATGCTGGTCGCGACCGTGCCGATCTGGATGGTCGCTCTGGCCCACTTCCGCGGCCTCCAGAGGCTGGGCCGGCTGGGGGCGGCTGGGCTGGTCGTCGGCGTGATCGGGGTCGGACTCATGCTCCGCCCCGGCAGCACCGGTTCCGCCGCACCCATCTGGCTCGTCTTCACGCTGATCTCGCCGATCGCCTGGGCGCTCGGCTCGATCTATGCGCGCAGCGCGAGCATGCCGCGCCGGCCGCTGCTCGCCACCTCGATGGAGATGCTCTGCGGGGGAGCGGCGCTCTGCCTCATCGCCGCTCCGCTCGGCGAGTGGGGCCAGATCCACCTGGCGGCGATCTCGGGGCTCTCGGTGGCCGCCTTCTTCTATCTGGTGATCCCCGGCTCCATCGTCGCCTACAGCGCCTACGTGTACCTGAACCGGAAGGTCTCACCGCAGGCGGCCTCCAGCTACGCGTACGTCAACCCGCTGGTGGCGGTGCTCCTCGGGTGGGGATTCCTCGGCGAGAGCGTGACCGCCACGATCCTGGTCGCCGGGGCCCTGATCGTGATCGCGGTGGCGGTCCTCCTCGCCGGTGGACGCCCCCCCTCGGCGTCCAAAGCCAAGGTCACCTGCATGGAAGGCGACCGACCGGAGGTGGCCTGACCTCGAGGACCGCCGCAGTCGCGCCCCATGGGCACAATGACCGGGTGACCTCTGAGTCGGCCCTCCCGGCCCACGGCCCCACCACCGGCTCGCCACTCATCGAAGCGGTGCCGTCCCCGGGCGAGACGGCCCCCCGCCCTCCGCGCCGGCGCCTCGTCGAGGGACGCTGGGGATGGCTGGACGTCCTGATCGTCGGGCCCCTGGTGGCCAGCTCCATCTACTACTACGTGGGACTGCCTCTCGGCACCTGGCTGATCCTGCACAACCAGCCGGTCAAGGCGGCGCTGCTCCGGGGGTCCACGGCGTCGATGATCCTGACCGGGGCCGCGGTCCGGACCTCCGGCCTGAGCATCTGGGTGGCACTGCTCGCCCCCCTCCCGATCACCATGTGCACCGACCCCTGCTTCTTCTACGGGGGCCGCCGCTATGGCCGGGCCCTGATCGACTTCCTCGGCCGCAACGACCCCAGGTGGAACCGGCGGCTGTCCCGGGGAGAGCGGATCTTTACCCGCTGGGCGGGCTGGGCGGTCTTCCTCGCCCCGGTGATCTGGCTGCCCAACTCCGTCTTCTACTTCCTGGCGGGGGAGCCCAGGAAGATGCGGTTCTGGCGGTTCATCCTCCTGGACGCCGCCGGCGAGCTGGCCTACATCGCCGAGATCGAGGCTCTCGGCTACTTCATCGGCAAGCCGGCCGAGGACGTCGCCAGATCCCTCTCCAACTACAGCCTCCCGATCGTGATCGGGATGGTGGTCCTAGTCGTGGTGGTCTCCGTGGTGACCGGGGCCCGGCAGGCACGGACGGGTTCGGGTCCCGCGAGGTGACGGACCCCGCCGATTCGGCGACAATCTCCCCCGTGGCCGAGAGCCCACGACAGTTCGTCCTCGGTGTGGACCTCGATGGCGTCTGCGCCGATTACTACCCCTTCATGCGAGGGGTGATCGCGGAGTGGCTTGGCCGGGACCTGGAGTCCCTCCCCCCCGACGTGGGCTGGGAGATGACCGAGTGGGGCATCGAACCGGGCGAGTTCCACAAGGTGCATCGCTTCGCGGTGGTCGAGCGCAATCTCTACCGCGACATGGGCATGATCGACGGCGCGGGCCCGGCGCTGCGCCGCCTCTCCAACCTCGGCATCCGGATCCGGATCATCACCCACCGCCTGGTCATCGAGCACTTCCACCGGATGGCCGTGGGCCAGACGATCGAGTGGCTGGACCGTCACGGCATCCCCTACTGGGACCTCTGCTTCATGGGGGAGAAGGGGGCCGTCAACGCCGATCTCTACCTCGAGGACGGTCCGCACAACATCGAGGCGCTGCTGCGCGAGCAGCGGGACGTGATCGTCTTCAGCCATGCGGCCAACCGGCATCTCGAGGTGCCCGTCGGGGACCGCGCTCGCAACTGGGCGGAGGCGGAGCCGCTCGTGATGGCCCGCTTCCGCGAGTGGCAGGAGCGCGGCGGAGCGACGGGGATGCGCCGGCGCGCATCGGATCGCGCCGCCGAGTGACCGTGGAGACCGTCGAGGTCGACAGCCGGGAGGTCGCGATCAGCAATGGCGACAAGCTCTTTTTCCCCGAACGTGGAATCACCAAGCGCCAGCTCATCGACTACTACCTCGCGGTCGGTGAGGGAGCCCTGACCGGCTGCTTCGACCGTCCCTCGGTCCTCAAGCGCTACCCGAACGGGGCGACCGGCCCGTACTTCTTCCAGAAGCGCGCCCCTGTCGGCGACGCCGGATTCCTGCACACCACCACGGTGCAGTTCCCGAGCGGCCGCAGCGCCGACCTGCTGGTCATCGACTCGCTGGCGGCGCTGATCTGGTCGGTCAACCTGGGCTGCATCGACATCAATCCCTGGCCGGTGCGGAGCGGCGACACCGACCATCCCGATGAGCTGCGGGTCGACCTCGACCCCCAGCCCGACATCCCCTTCGACGATATCCGCAAGGTGGCGCTGGTGGTGCGCGAGGTGCTCGAGGAGATGGGCCTGAAGGGCTATCCCAAGACGTCGGGATCCCGGGGCATCCACATCAACGTCCGGATCGTCGCCGAGCACGGCTTCACCAAGGTCCGGCGGGCCGCCCTGGCGCTCGCCCGCGAGGTCGAGCGCCGCGCCCCGGCCCTCGCCACCAGCAAATGGTGGAAGGAGGAGCGGCACGGCGTCTTCATCGACTACAACCAGAACGCCCGGGACCGCACCGTCGCCAGCGCCTACTCGGTGCGACCTGTGCCCGATGCGCGGGTCTCCTGTCCGCTGGAGTGGGACGAGGTGGCCGGCGTCGAGCCCTCCGACCTGACCGTGGAGACGGTGCCACGCCGATTGAGCCAGAAGGGGGACCCGGGTGCCGGCATCGACGCCGTGGCCTTCCGGCTGGACCCCCTGCTGGAGCTGTCCGACCGCGACGAGCGCGAGGGACTGGGCGATGCCCCCTGGCCCCCCCACTTCCCCAAGGGCGACGACGAGCCCCGGCGCGTCGCTCCGTCGCGCGCCCGCAAGACCTGACCCGGGCGGCCGGCGCCGAACGCATCGCTCCGCCCGATCGTGAGCGGGGGCGACGCCACACCGTCTCCGACCCGGTTAAGGACATGAAAGTCCTTAACCGCCTGTGAGGCGCGCAGGGGGGTGCTACCGGCCGCGAACGGCACCGCTTCGAGCCCCCCTCAGCGTCGAGGCGATTGGCGAGGCGCTGCGACCCAGGATCGAGGCGAGGTCGAAGGGGTGGGGCGGCAGCAGTTGGTCGTACCCGCATTCCGCCGCGGCCTTGTCCGGGCGCCAGCGCAGGAAGCGAGAGGCGTGGCGGAAGCGGTTGCCCTGAAGGTGGTCGAATGCCACCTCGCAGACCAGCTCGGGGCGCACGGCTACCCAGTCCGTCTCCCGCCCCCTCGTCCATCGCGAAGGTCCACCCGGGGTGCGCCCCGCGCCGAAGGAGGTGCCGCCCTCCAGTGGCCGGAGGAGCGCCAGCAGGTCGCGGCGCTCGGCGGTCGAGAACGAGGAGGTGTGGCCGACGTGGTGGAGGACTCCGTCGCCGTCGTACAGGCCGAGCAGGAGGGATGCGACCGCCTCGATCTTGAGGTCCTTGCGGTACCCGCCGACCACGGCGTCGACGGTGCGGAGGTGCTTGACCTTGATCCAGCCGCGGTCGCCGCTCCGGTACGTGGAGTCGAGCGGCTTGGCGACCACCCCGTCGCAGCCGGCGCCCTCGAAGCGGGCAAACCAGGAGGCCGCCTCCTGCGGATCCGTGGTCTGCGGCGTGAGGGCCACCTGATGGTTGGGCGTGAGAGCCGCCCGAAGGAGGGTCGCGCGCTCGGCGAGCGGCCGCCCGCGCAGGTCCTCCTCGCCCAACGCCAGCAGGTCAAAGGCGATGAAGGTCGCCGGGATCTCGGCCGCAAGCATGCGCACCCGCGATTCGGCGGGGTGAAGGCGGAGCTGGAGGGCGTCGAAGTCGAGGCCGCGCGGGCCGGCGATGACGATCTCGCCGTCGACCACGGCCTGCTCCGGCAGCGCCACGCGGAGCGGGTCGAGGAGCTCCGGGAAATAGCGCTGCAGGGGCAGGCTGTTGCGGCTCTCCAGGTGGATTGATTCGCCCTGGCGGAAGACGATGCAACGGAAGCCGTCCCACTTGGGCTCGTAGACGAGACCGGGCGCGGCGGGGATGTCGTCCGCGGAGCGGCAGAGCATCGGCTGGAGGGGCGGGTGGAGTGTGGGCATGGGTCCGATGTTACGTCAGGGGTCACGCCTCGCCCGGGGGAGGCTGATCGGCCTCAGCAGTTCGAGGCGGCGCTCCGGGTGCCCGCGGCCTGGGTGGGAAGAAGGCCGGCGACCAGGTGGCGGAGGGAGCAACCGTTGTCGCTGAGCGCCGGCAGGTGGGTCGCGCCAACGCTCACATACACGGTGGCCCCACAGAGATCCTCTGACACCGAGTAGCTGGGGCTGGAGCTGAAGGGGGGAGGCTGGAAGGTGATGGTGAAGAGGAGGGAGTCTTCCATGCAGAATGTCCCCGGCGCCAGGGGAAGAGCGTTGACGGCGGCGGCGAGCCGGGCACCGGCTGCCTCACCCAGCTGAACAGACACCGGACCGCTGGAGGGGTTCGCGGCGGAGAGCGTGGCGAAACCGGTCAGCTGAGCGCCGGTGGGAGGTGGGATGGCCTCGGCCGAGCTCCGGTCGGGCACCCAGACCACCTGGGCGTCGAGGCGGAGCACGTAACCCTCGGCGGGGGCGTTGGTGGTCTCGTAGAGGATCTGGGCCCGGGACTCGTTGGGCCCCGAGGTGGGAAGGGACACGGAGAATCCGCTCGTCATGCCCTGAGGGCCACCCCCGCTGTTGCCCCCCGCGAGACTGCTGTGGGGAGGGAGGTGGGCGAGCACGTAGCGGTCAAGGGAGCCGCTCTCATCCGGTGTGGCGGGTTCCCCAACCAGGTAGAGCTCGTGGATGTCGATGAGGCCGCTGATGCCGACGGTTTGGACCGAGTCGAGGTCCGCTGGAGGTGGGGCCGTCCACTCCTGCGCGCCCGGCGGGAGGGGTGCCGAGGCAAGCACCTGGGTGGCGAACTGCTCGCCCGCGGCGGAGGGGGTGTAGTCCGGTGGCGTCGAGGTGATGGCCGGCACACTCGAAAC
>JBEKGP010000070.1:0-11828 GCA_050012735.1 Candidatus Dormibacteria bacterium | reverse complement strand
GCTTCACACCGAGCTCGGCATGCGCCCGCCGGCCGAGTTCGAAGCCGAGTACGCTCAGCAGGAGCCGGCCCCGATGGCCGCTTCCCAATAACCAGAGCCTCTATGAAACCCGGGGCGGTTCAACTTCCCCTCGCTTAACCACTGTTAGCGTCCAGGGGACTGGCCTACGAGAAGCCTAACGGCCTCCACAAGATAGTGACCACTGCAATCCTTTGAGGAAGCATCACCAACCTCGAGGAGATGACGGTGTCCACACCCAGCATGGATGCGCTGACCTGGTTCCGCAAGCAGGTGGAAGCGGCTGACGCCGACCTGTTGCGGGAGATGGTCACGACCTTCGCCGGCACGCTGATGAGCGCCAAGGCGGACGCCCTCTGCGGGGCCGGCTACGGGGAGAGGACCCCGGAGCGGGTGAACTCCCGCAATGGCTACCGGGAGCGGACCTGGACACGCGGACGGGCACGATCGACCTGGCCATCCCCAAGCTGCGCTCGGGCAGCTACTTCCCGGACTGGCTGCTGGAGCAGCGCCGCCGATCGGAGCGGGCCTTGGTGGCGGTGGTGGCCGAGTGCTATGTCCGAGGGGCGGCGGCGCCGACCCTCCGGTGTGCTGCCGTCCCGGCCGATCCGGCTCCGGCGCCGGGACTCCCTAGCCCCGCCCCGCCGATGACCGGAAGCGGCGCTCGACCTCCTCGCCGAGGATAAGGAGGAATCCGGCGATCGCCAGCAGGACGCCGAGCCCCCACGGGGATGCGGCCCCGGGCACCGCACCCGCGGTCGGGATCGGGACGGGTATCCCCATCCGCGCGGCGGTAACTGCCAGAGTGGCGCCGTCCACCGTGTCACCGGCGGACACCGTCGTGATGAGCTCCCCCGTCGCGCCGGAGCTGACCTGCACTTGGACACTCAGGCTGAGGAGCTGCGTGCCCGGATCGATGGTGGTAGCCGCCACGCGGGTGCAGGTCAGCGTTGTGCTGTCCGCGCTCAGGACGCAGTCCCACCCGGAGATGGTCGGCGCGACAGCAAACGTCTCCCCGGTGGGCAGCACCAGGGTCACGGTCGGCTCGTTGTATGCGGGACCACCCGCCGGCGAGAGCGCGACGTCCACGTTCAGGGTGTAGACGCTGCCCGCAGGGGCAGTGGTGGGCGTCCCCGAGGTCGAGACGGCGAGCACCGGGGTTGCGGTCGGGTCCACCAACGCCGTGGTGATGGCCGTCGCAGCCGCGTCAGCGAGGTCGGCAAGTGATGCCGTGGTCTGGAGTGTCCCCCGCGCCGTCGACGCGATGTCGACGGCGGCGGTCACGTCGGGCAGAGCCGTCCCGGCCGCGATCGGTGCCAGGTTCGAGGTGCAGGTGAGCACGGTGTCGCGGACGCTCAGCGAGCAGCTCCAGCCGGTGGAGTTCGGCGCGGCGGCGAACGTCTCCCCCGGCGGGAGGGTGGCGGCGAGGGTCGGGCCGTTGTACGCGGGGCCACCGGAGGCTCCCAGGGACGAGCTGAGGGTGAGCGCGTAGCTGCTTCCCGCCGCGGCGTCCGGCGGCGTGCCCGAGGAGGAAATGCCAGGGACCGGGTCGGCGGTGACGTCGACCGTCGCAGTGGCGATTGCCGCCGTGGCCAGGTCGGCACTGTCGGCCAGGGATGCCCCGGTCGCCAGGGATCCCGTCGCCGCGGGGGCGATGTCGACGGTCGCGGTGACCGGGGCGAGGGACGTCCCCGCCGGGATCGACCCGAGCGTCGAGGTGCAGGTGAGCACCGTGCTGCCACCGCTCAGCGCGCAGCTCCACCCGGTCGCCGTGGGAGCGGCGGCGAAGGTCTCACCCGAGGGCAGCGTGGCAGTGAGAGTCGGGTCGTTGTAGGCCGGCCCGGCGGCCCAGCCCCCCAGCGACGGGCTGAGGGTCAGGCCGTAGTTCGTGCCAGAGGAGGCGCTCGACGGCGTGCCCGAGGTGGCGAGGTGGAGCACAGGGGTGGCGGTGACGTCCACCGTAGCGGTGGCGCCTCCGGCTGTCGCCAGGTCGGCGCTGTCCACGAGTGTCGCTGACGTCTGCAGCGACCCCGCGGCCGAGGAGGCGATGTCAACGGTCGCGGTCAGGTCCGCGAACGATGTTCCGGCCGGGATCGGTGCCGCGGTGGAGGTACAGGTCAGCACCGTGCCGCCTCCGCTCAGAGCGCAGCTCCACCCGGTCACGGTCGGCGCGGCGGCGAAGGTCTCACCGGTGGGCAGGGTGGTGGTGAGGATCGGGTCGTTGTAGGCGGGACCACCCGCCGATCCCAGCGCAGAGCTGAGCGTCAGGCTGTAGCTGGTCCCCGCGGCTGCGCCCGCAGGCGTGCCCGAGGTGGAGAAGTCGAGGACCGGGGGCCCGGTGACGTCGACCGACGCGCTGGTCGACACCGGGGTGGCGGCGTCCGCGCTGTCAGCGAGGTAGGCGTCGCTCACCAGCGTGCCGCTCGACGAAGAGGCGATGTCGACCGTGGCGGTCACCCCGGCCAGGGCCGTGCCCACCGCGATGGGCGCGGCGGACGAGGTGCAGCTGAGATAGGTGTGGTCAGAGCTCAACCCGCAGCTCCATCCGGAGGGAGTCGGGACTCCGGCAAACGTCTCCCCCGCCGGCAGGATCACGGTGAGGGTGGGGTCGCCGTAGGCGGGACCTGCCGGGGAGGCGGCCAGCGAGGCGCTCTCGGTGAGGCTGTAGCTGGTCCCCGCGGCGGCTCCGGACGGGGTGCCCGAGGTGGCGAGGTCGAGGACCGGCGTGGCGGTCACGTCCACGGTGGCAGTGGTGCTCGCCGTCGTCGCGGCGTCGGAGCTGTCGGCGAGCGATGCCGTGGTCTGCAGGGATCCGGATGCCGAGGACCCCACGTCGACGGTCGCGGTCACGGCCGAGAGGGACGTACCGGCCGGGATCGGCGCCAGGATGGAGTTGCAGGTCAGCACCGTACCGCCGGCACTCAGAGCGCAGCTCCACCCGGTCGCGACGGGAGCGGCGGCGAACGTCTCCCCCGAGGGCAGGGTCGCGGTGAGGACGGGGTCGTGGTAGGCCGGCCCGGCCGGGAAGGCCCCCAGCGATGAGCTGAGACTCAGGCCGTAGCTGCTCCCCGCCGCGGCGTCCGGCGGCGTGCCCGAGGAGGAGATGTCAAGGACCGGGTCTGGGGTGATGTCCACCGTCGCCGTGGCGTTTGGGGCCGCGGCCAGATCGGCACTGTCGGCAAGGGATGTCGTGGTCTGCAGGGATCCCGTCGCCGAGGAGGCGATGTCGACCGTCGCGGTGACCGGGGCGAGGGTCGTCCCCGCCGGGATCGACCCGAGCGTCGAGGTGCAGGTGAGCACCGTGCTGCCCCCGCTCAGCGCGCAGCTCCACCCGGTCGCCGTGGGAGCGGAGGCGAAGGTCTCACCCGAAGGCAGCGTGGCCGTGAGAGTGGGGTCGTTGTAGGCCGGGCCGGCGGGCGAGCTTCCCAGCGATGGGCTGAGGGTTAGGCCGTAGTGCGTGCCAGAGGCGGCGCCCGACGGCGTGCCCGAGGTGGCGATGTGGAGCCCGGGGGTGGCTGTCACGTCCACCGTGGCGGTGGCACCTCCGGCGGTCGCCAGGTCGGCGCTGTCCACGAGCGTCGCCGACGTCTGCAGCGACCCCGCTGCCGAGGAGGCGATGTCGACGGTCGCGGTCAGGTCGGCGAGCGACGTCCCGGCCGGGATCGGCGCCGCGGTGGAGATGCAGGTCAGCACGGTGTCACCGCTGCTCAGAGCGCAGCTCCACCCTATCACCGACGGCGCGGCGGCGAAGGTCTCACCGGACGGCAGGGTGGCGGTGAGGATCGGGTCGTGGTAGGCGGGGCCGGGCGGCGAGCCGCCCAGGGACGGGACGAGCGTCAATCCGTACGTGGTCCCAGCGGCGGCACCAGAGGGTGTGCCCGAGGTGGCGACGTGGAGCACCGGAGGTGCGGTAACGCTCACTGTGGCGGTGGTGCTCACCGTCGTGGCCGCATCGGCGCTGTCGGCGAGCGCCGCCGTGGTCTGCAGCGAACCCGAGGCCGAGGAGGAGATGTCGACGGTCGCGGTCACGGCGGCGAGCGCCGTGCCCGCCAAGATCGGCGCTGCGGTGGAGTTGCAGGTCAGCACCGTCCCGAAGCCGCTGAGTGCGCAGCTCCATCCGGAGATGGACGGCGCAGTGGCGAACGTCTCACCCGTCGGCAGGGTGGCGTAGAGGGTGGGGTCGTTGTACGCCGCGCCCCCGGAGGACCCGGTGGACGTGTCGAGGGTCAGACTGTAGGTGGTTCCCGCGGCGGCGCCCGGCGGGGTGCCGGAGGTGGTGACGTGGAGAAGTGGTGGTGCTGTCACGCCCACGGTGGCGGTGACACTCGCCGTCGTCGCCAGGTCGGTGCTGTCAACGAGGGAGGCCGTGGTCTGGAGCGATCCCGACGCCGAGGACGAGATGTCGACGGTCGCGGTGACCGTGGCGAGGGGCGTCCCCGCCGTGATCGGCGCCAGCGTCGAGGTGCAGGTCAGCACCGTGGTGCCACCGTTCAGCGCGCAGCTCCACCCGCTCGGGGTCGGCGCGGCCGTGAACGTCTCACCCGACGGCAGGGTGGCGGTGAGGGTCGGGTCCGTGTATGCCGTACCCCCCCCCAAGCCGACGGCGGGGCTGAGGGTCAGGTTGTAGTGCGAGCCGGCGGCGGCACCCGAGGGCGTTCCCGAGATGCTGAGGCTGAGGGCGGGAGGCGCGGTCACGCCGACCGTCGCGGTGGCGCTCGCCGTCGTCGCCTGATCGGCGCTGTCCGCGAACGATGCCGATGTCTGCAGGGTCCCGGCCGCCGAGGACGAGATGTCGACGGTCGCGGTCACGCTGGCGAGCGGCGTCCCCGCCGTGATCGGCGCCAGCGTCGAGGTGCAGGTGAGCACCGTGCTGCCCCCGCTCAGCGCGCAGCTCCACCCGGTCGCGCTGGGCGCGGCGGCGAAGGTCTCCCCCGACGGCAGGGCGGCGGTGAGGACGGGGTCGTGGTACGCAGTGCCGGCCGGCGAACCGCCGAGCGACGGGACCAAGGTCAGGGGGTAGGTGGTCCCCGCCGCGGCACCTGACGGCGTGCCCGAGGTGGAGAGGTGGAGTACCGGGTCGGGCGTGATGGTGAAGCTCGTCGTCGCGTGCGAGCCCTGGTAGTTGGAGTCACCCGAGTACGTTGCGGTCACCGGGTAGGTGCTCGCCGCTAGAACCGCCGTGCTGCACGCGGCCGAGCCCAGGCTGACAGCACCCGCCGTGCAGAGCGTCGACCCTCCCGAGGTGAAGGTCACGGTTCCGGTGGCGCCCGACGGGAGCCCCGAAACCGAGAGGCTCACCGTGTTGCCATAGGCGGTGCTGGTCGCGTTCGCCGAGGCCGTGAACGAGGTCGAGGCCTGAGTGATGATGAAGCTGGTGGTGGCGGTGGTACCCAGGTAGTTGGAGTCACCCGAGTACGTCGCCGTCACCGGATAGGTCGCCGGGGTGAGCTGGGCCGTCGTGCACGTGGCAGAGCCCGCACTCACCGTTCCCGTGATGCACAGGGTGGATCCACCGGAGGTGAACGTGACGTGGCCGGTGGCGTTGGAGGGGAGCCCCGTCGCCCGGAGCTGGACGGTGTTGCCATAGGTGGTGCTGCTCGGGTTCGGGGAGGCGGTGAGCGAACTCCCGGCCTGGTTGATGACAAAGCTGGTGGTGGCGGTGGAGCTCAGGTAGCTGGAGTCTCCCGAGTACGTCGCCGTCACCGGGTAGGTCCCCGCGCCGAGGACCGCGGTGGTGCACGACGCCGAGCCCGCGCTGACCGTGCCGGTCGTGCAGAGCGTCGACCCGCCGGAGGTGAAGGTGACCTTGCCACCCGCGTCCGACGGGAGCCCCGACGCCGAGAGCTGGACGGTGTCGCCATAGGTGGTGCTGGTCGGGTTCGCCGCGGCGGCGAAGGAGGTCGCGACCTCGGCGACGACCACGGCGTCGCTCGCCGAGGCCGGGTTGGCGTCGTTAGAGGAGACGGTGACGGAGTCGGTGAGGTGCGATCCCCCGGCGGCCGTGACGTCCACGGGGATCGTGATGCTGCTCTCGGCTCCGGCCGCCAGCCCTCCCGAATCGGTGCAGGTCACCGTGTGGCCAGCGGTGGAGCAGCTCCAATCCGTGCCTCCCGACCACCCGCTGCCCGTGTTGACCGGCGTCTCACCGGTCGGAATGGTGTCGGTGGCGGTGATGGTATCGGCCTCGGCGCCTGCTGTGCTCGCGTTCGAGACGTCGACGGTGTAGTCCATGGTCGAGTTGTGGGGCGGGGCACCCGAGGCGTTGTCGGTCACCGTTGCGCTCAGCTGCGGCGGGTCACCGCTCACGGTGCTGCTCTGGACCAGGTTGACCTCGTGGACGTCGTCGTCGCCGCCGGTGGAGCCCACCCACCCGAAGGTCATCTGGTAGGGGATGCCGCTCCCGTTGTACCAGCCCGACGGCAGGATGCTGGAGGCGTTGGGAAGCGCACCGGTCAGGTACAGGGCGCTGGAGCTGCCGATGGGAATGAACGCCACCTCGTAGGAGTATGCATTGACGCTGAATGAGGAGAAGTTGTGGGGGGTGAGGGTGGTCGTCGCCGTTGTCGTGACGCTGGAGCCCGAGGTGTTGATGACGATCTCCACCGGCACCGCGGAGGCGGAACGCGTGCCGCTGCCGCCTCCGTCCAGGTCCACGGTCGTAGGTGTCGAGTAGGTGCTGGTCAGGGCGCAGTAGCCGGCGGTGCCGTTGCCTGGCCCGCGCACGGTGACGCCACTCTTGGGGGACGAGTGCGTGCCCCCGGTGACCCAGGTGGGGTCGTTGGTGCACCCGCTCCCCTCGGCGGACGTGGTCGCGTAGTTGCCATAGACGTCCAGCCCGACCCCCAGGTAGCCGTAGGTCATCCCCGAGTCACCTTTGTCGTAGTCGGCGGAGTATCCGAGTGCCCCACCCGGTTGCCCGATGGCCGTCGGTGGCTGCGGGTTGGACGGATTTGCCGCTGCCAGGAAGAAGCCGATGCCGTCGGCCCCATTGTCGGTTCCATATTGATAGCTGTCGAAGATGGCGTCGATGCCGTCGGAGCTCGGCACGCTGAGTCCATAGGCGACGCCACCTTCCTCGCCACCACCGTCCGCGGTGAGGCGGAGGGCCCCGCTTCCGGAACTGTCGGCGGGGGATCCGCATCCGGGGATCGGGGTCTGGGACCCATTAGTGCTGGCCGTCATGCAGGCGACGTTGGTGCCCGCCGGAGCGCCCGGCAGCACCCACTCGGACGACGACGTGGTGGTGCCGGTGAACGGCTCGTTGACGAGAAGCACACCGTTGGCGGCAAGGGCCAGTTCCGGGGTGAGGGTGACAAACCCTGCAGCCAGAATGGCCGCGGTCGCCAGGCCGCTGATGAGCCGAAAGACCCGATGAGACTGGGGCCAACGGCCACACTTCGAGAACTTTCGCGCGTGGTGAATCGACATGGCCAGCAAGGTAGGCGCAGCCCGGTCAGAGAGACGGGTGGTAGCAACCCGCGCAGACACGCGTTACGGGTGTTACGTGAATCCAGGCGGGGCGTCACCGCAACATCTGCAAAGCCGTTACAGACGCCGGCGTGCCGCCACTTCTCGGCGGGGAGCTCCGCGTGGGCGCCGAACTCGCGGCGCATCGCCGAGAGCGGCCGGTCGGCAAAGTCGGCCTCGCTACTCGAGCTGAAGCGCTCGTAGAGGGAAGCGGTCAGCACGTGCGCGGAGACGCCCTGGTCAATGGCGGCCAGCACCGTCCAGCGGAGCGAGCTCACACACGAGGAGGCAACGACACTCGCCTACGGTGAGCTGCAGGCGATGCGTCGGGAGGCTGGTGGCGGCACCGCCGGGTAGGGCTCTCCGGGTCGTCCTCGATCCCGGCGTGCTCATTTGCGCCCTCCTCTCCCCCCGCGGCGCTCCAGCTCGCCTCTACCTCCTCTGGCTCGGGGGCGAATTCGAGCTGGTGGTCTGCCCGCATCTGCTCGCGGAGCTCGAAGGCGTCCTCCGGCGCCCGAGGTTCCGTGACCTGGCGGCGCCGGACGAGGTCGGCGAGTTCGTCGACGTCATCCGCCAGGGTGCCGTCTGGGCAGAGAACCTGGTGATCGCCGAGGCAATCAACCGTGATCCCGGCGACGACTACCCATCGCCTTGGCCCAGGCCGCCAATGTCGACCACCTGGTGTCCGGGGACAAGGACCTCACCAGCCTCGCGACGGTGGTGCCGCCGGTGCTCTCGCCGGCCGCGTTCCTGGACCTTCTCTAAGGGCTACCGCGCGCCTGAGGGCTGCTCCAGGCTACCCATGTGACCCCTCTGGGACGCCCCGTGCGTTTTGATAGAGCGCTTGCTTCTGCAAACGTGGTCCACAGCAGCACTTGCTTCTGCACCCCGGGTCCCCGGCCGGGCCCGGCCAACACCAAAGCAAGTGCTCCCGGTGAATTCGAAAGTGCCAACGAACGACCCAGTGGTCGGGGCGGCCAGACTCGAACTGGCGACCTCATGCTCCCAAAGCAAGTGCTTTCGACTTTCGTCGTTCGCATAGGCCTTCTCGAATTCGCTTGGACCACTTGCTTCGCCATCCGCGCTTCAGGCCAGCACTTGCTTCGAGGGTCAGGAGCAGTTCCGGAAGCAATGGGGCGACCGCTGCTCCGGCTACGGCCTCACGCTCGGACCCCGGTGCTGAGCGGGCTCGTGCCGTGCCCGATGATCCTCGACCCGCGCGGCCCCGTCCCGCTTGCGATGCACGGCCTGGGACCCGCTGCCTCGGCCCTCTGGTGGGAGTTCGACAAAGGTGGTCGCCTGATCGGCACCCCCAGCTCGGCCGAGCGGCCCGCCCCGCGAGGACGCGTCGGCCTGGCAGCGGGATAGATCTCAGGGAGTCGCCGCGGCGAGGTGACCACGCAGAGCGAGCTGATGCAGAGCCGAAGGGCGTCGGATCATGGTGGGGGAACGATCGACTCCCAGCATCCGTGCGTGGCTCCGGCACCGCGCCCACGGCGGAGGTGCATGACGGCGAGTGAGACGCGGACGGCTCAGGCCGAGATCCGCAGACTGGGCACTGCCCGCCCCAAGGTCACGGCGAATTGGGCGAAATCCTTGCGCTTCGGCACGAGCAGGCGTTCCCCTCCGGCGAGCACCAGAACGCCAAACCCATGGGACCAGCGAGCGCGACGGAACTCCCGCACATCCCCTAGGGCCACCTGGCGCGTTCGAAACAGCGCGAGCCAGACTAACTCGTCCCGGCCGATCCCGACGTCGTAGGGGACCCTGTAGCCGCTGAACCACGTGCCCCACATTGCCGCCAGAAGGTATGCAAGCCCAAACACGATGAGCGGCACGATCATCGGACGGCTGGCGGTTGCGAACACTATCAGTACCACCCCGACCAACAGCACCACTGTCGTGCCGGCGACCAAGTAGATCGCTCGACCGCTGCCACCGACCCGGTAGTACCTTGTCTCCGTGTCATTCACGGCCATACTCTAGCCCAAAGATGGTGTGGCCCTGACCCGCTTTGACGGACACGTTTGCTAGGCCGAACACACAGCGGTGTGGCCGGCTTCGTAGTCTGCCGGACTCAGGTTGCCGAGCGTCGAGTGGCGGCGCTCCCGGTTGTAGAAGACCTCGATGTACTCGAAGACGGCGCTCCTCGCCGCGGCCCGGGTCGGCCAGCTGTGGCGGTAGAGGAGATCGAGCTTGAGGGTGGAGAAGAAGCTCTCCGCCACCGCGTTGTCCCAGCAGTTGGCCGGTCGGCTGAGGCTGGACCGGATCCCGTGGCTCGCCAGGACGTTGGTGTAGGCCTCGGAGGTGTATTGACAACCGCGGTCGGTGTGATGGATCAGGGTCCCGGCGGTGCGGCGCCGCGCCAGGGCCATGTGCAGGGCCCGGAGCGGCAGCTCGGTGCGCAGGTGGTCGGCCATGGCCCACCCCACCACCCGGCGCGAGTAGCAGTCGAGGAGGGTCGCCAGGTACAGCCAGCCCTCCCAGGTGCGGATGTAGGTGATGTCGCCCACCCAGAGCTGGTCCGGGTGGGTCGGGGTGAAGTCGCGGCGCACCAGATCGGGGATCACCGTGAGGGGATCAGCGACGGTGGTGTGCCGGTACCGCTTGGGGATGCGGCCGGCGAGGCCGGCAGCGTGCATCAGGCGGGCGACTCGTTTGCGGCCGTGTCGGGCCCCGCAGACCTGCAGCTCGGCGTGCACCCGGGGCGCCCCGTACGTTTGCCGGCTGCGGGCGTGGATGGCGGCGATGCGCTCCGTCAGCGCCAGGTCGGCGCGGGCGCGAGCTGACAGCGGGTGCATCGACCAGTGGTAATAGGCGGCGCGGGAGACCTGCAGCACGCGGCACAGCGTCCTGGTCGCGTGATTGACCTTCTCCACCTCGATGAACCGATACCGGCTCACCGGATCTCCTTGGCGAAGAAAGCTGCGGCCTTCTTGAGGATGGTCCGCTCCTCCTCGAGCACGCGAACCTGGCGCCGCAGTCGGATGATCTCCTCCCGCGCGGCTGTCGTCAGGCCGTCCCGCGCGCCCCCGTCGACATCGGCTCGCCGCACCCACTCGCGGACCGCGGTCTCGGTCAGGTCGAGGTCGCGGCTGATCTCCCCGATGCTCTTCCCGGACGAGCGCGCCAAGGTGACCACCTCGGCCTTGAACTCGTCGGTGAACTTCCGACGCTCCCGTCGAGCCATCTGGACCTCCTTCGTGGGGTTGTCCCCCACATCATGGTGGTCCGTCTTACCCCGGGTCAGGTCCAACACCTCTGATTCACCGAAGACGTCGGGTGACCCGACAAGCGTGTAGCCGGGACCGTCAGCGTAGGGTATCCGCAATATCACACCGTCCGGCCCCGCGAAGTCATGGGCCACCTGGGGGTCGGTCGTCCACGACGTGTACGGGCTCTCCGTCAAACCCAGGTTGTGCTCCGCCGCGCTCCCCGGCCCACCAATCGGTTCCGAGGTCCCGTTCAGCGCATCCTCGAATCCAGGATGGTCCGACGCCACGCCCCAGTACAGGACCGAGCCACCGTCCTCAGTAGCCTCTGTGGCAGGAGAGTCTTCATGGTCGCCACTGACGGGCCACAGTCAACTCAGCTGCTCGAGTCCAGGCCCCCCGGTCGCCCGCAAGGATTAGTGCTCCGTGCCGGCCAAGGGCCCCAGCCAGCCGCGCCACTGCCGCATCGGTCCCCTCCTCATCCTGCTGATCGTACTTCCCAACGGCGAACGACGAGTGTTTGTCGCCAGTCGTCGCCCAGAGAATGACGCCACTGGGCACTTCCCGGACTTGGGACGCTTCCCGCGCCGGCATTATCGGGACGGGCGGAACCACGTCTTCGACCAAAGGTCCAAATGAGGCGCTCACAAACCTGTCGCGGAAATCGCATGTTACCCTCAGGTAATGGGTCGCGTTCCTCGCGGTGAGTGAGGCGAAGCTAGGCTCGTCATGTGCCCCAACCTCAGTGAACGCGAACTGCTTGAATAGAGCACAAAAGTGCACTCTGACCGAGGTGATAAAGGACGAACCCGCCGACATCATGGTCATGGCGCTCCAGCGCCGCTGGGCAGCGCGTACGGCAGATGAATCACATTGTCGTAGGCGGGATTCTCAATTGCTTGAAGCTCGATGCTGCACCCGTCACTGGTGACCCCTGGGAAGTTCTCATATCCCGGATCGGGACCGATGTCGATGATCTGTCGCCCAGCCCCAATCTGATCCTGAATTCCTGAACCGCCCCGGGTTTCATAGAGGCTCTGGTTATTGGGAAGCGGCCATCGGGGCCGGCTCCTGCTGAGCGTACTCGGCTTCGAACTCGGCCGGCGGGCGCATGCCGAGCTCGGTGTGAAG
>JBEKGP010000069.1:0-11851 GCA_050012735.1 Candidatus Dormibacteria bacterium | reverse complement strand
CAACCCGCCCCGACTCAGCCCTTACACAGCTCGCGACCGCGACATCCGCGGTGGACCAATTCTCGGGGGCCGGACACTAGCCATTTCGAGTTCGAACATCGCTTCGGCTGCAGGGGTTTTCCGCGTGAGGGCAGGATTAGCGCCAGATCGGCGGAGCCGAGCGACTGGCGGAGGGTGCGGTCAGCGCAAGCGGACACCGCCGATCCGGGAGAGCGATCCGTCCGGGTCGGGAGTCAGCCAGACCGGCGCCGGCCCGGCTGACTCGCCGACGTCAGCCCGCGAGGAAGTGGTTCTGCACCAGCCAGTCGTGGGCGACGGTGGACACCGTCTCGTTGTCGAGCTCCACATCTGCATCGAGGGCGAGCACGACCGGGGTGGTGAGCTTGGCCGCCACCGGGGCCATGAGGGCGGCGATGGCCGGGTACTGGTTGAGAACGCTCTTGCGGACCAGCAGGCCGGCGTTGTCGGGCGGGAACAGATTCTTGTCGTCCTGGAGAACGTAAAGGTTGTCGGACTGGATGCCAGCATCGGTGGTGAACACCTCGCCGGCGGCGCACTGGCCGCTGCTGATCTCCTGCTCAGCCGTGCTGCCCACGGTCAGGTAGTTCGCGTTGGCGTACGACTGGTTGTAGGTCTTCTCCAATCCGGCCAGGCCGTCGGGCCGGGTCCGGAACTCGGCGAGGATGCAGATCGAGGTGCTGGGGTGGGAGGCCAGGTAGGTGCCGAATGCGCTCAGGGTGGTGCCGTAGGTGGACTCCTCCGAGGCCTTGATGGCGATCCCGTTGGTGTCGTCGAAGGGGGTGTCCGAGGTCCAGCAGATCCCCTTGGGAGCGTCCTTCTGCTGCACGAAGTTGTAGGCCTGGGTCAGCTGGGTGGGGAACTGGCCGGTGCTGTAGCCGAGGTAGTCGGTCAGCTCAGTCCCGGTGTACTGCCAGTACATGTCGATGGTGCCGCTGCTGAGCGCGGTGCCGATCGCCTTGTCGGAGGCCGAGAAGGTGTCGGTGATGGTGAAGTCGTGGGCGTCGAGCACCTGCTGGGTGATGCTGGCCAGCAGCTGCTCCTCGGCGAACGGTTTGAAGCCGATGGAGAGGTGGGCGCCATCGCCGCTGGTCCCGGACCCGACAGCACAGGCGGTCGATGCCGAGGTGCTGCTGCCGCCACAGGCGGTCAGGGCCGCCGGTGCCACTATCAGTACGAACGCCGCGATCGCGAGTCTCTTCATGGCGTCTCCTCCAAGGGGCGTCAGGTGGTGCCGGGTGTGCCGGCGCGGGCGCTGCGGGGAACCACCGCCAGCTCGACCAGGTAGAGACCCCAGTCGGCGAGCAGGGCCAGCGCGGCGACCATCACCGCGCCCACGAAAACGATCCGATCGGAGATGTTGATACCGGCATCGATGACGTCACCCAGCCCGCCGCCCCCGATGAAGGTCCCCAGGGTGGCGGTGCCGATGATGAGCACCAGGGAGGTGCGCAGGCCGGCGAAGATGAGCGGCGAGGCGAGCGGCAGCTGGATGCGGCGCAGCGCCTGCCAGCGGGTCATCCCCATGCCCCGGGCGGCGCGGACGGCGTCGGGGTCGACGCCCTGGATGCCCACCATGGTGTTGCGCAGCACGGGGAGAGCGCTGTAGGCGATGAGGGCGATGATCACCGGGGTGACCCCGATGCCCAGAAACGCGTAGAGCACGGCGAGCACCCCGATGCCCGGGACCGCCTGGCCCAGGTTGGCGAGCGGTAACACGAGGAGTCGAGGCGCTCGGCCTCCAATGGCGAGCAGGGCCCCCAGCGGAACGCAGGTCACGGCGACCACCCCGAAAGAGACACCGGAGAGGAGCAGATGGCCGAGGAGCCGGCTGACCAGGAAGGGTCCGTTAAGGACCTGAGAGTCGGCGGGAGACCCTCCCAGAGTCAGGTACACGAGGAAGCACAGCGCCAGACCCGCCGCGATGGCCAGGGGACGCAGGAGGAGTCGGCGCCGCCACCCGCCGCCGGCCCGAGGGCTCGCGACCCCGCCGGCGATGGCTGGCGAGGCGGTCATCGTGAGGCCTCCCGGATGCTCTCGCTGTCGATCACACCCAGCACGGTGTCGGCGTCGCGCACCGTCACCCGCCCGCTTTCCGCGCGCAGCACCGCGTCCAGCGCGTCCCGCAGGCTGGCGTCCGCCCCCACCGTCTCGGCGGGAAGCCCGGAGCCGTTGGGCTCGGCCAGGTGAGCGTCACGGACGCGGAGCAGCGCCAGGCGCCTCACCATGCGGCCTTCGCCGAGGAACTGGGCTACGAAGGGGGAGGCAGGGTGGGCGAGCAGCTCGGCCGGGCGGGCGTACTGCTGGAGCACCCCTCCCTGGGAGAGCAGCGCGACCCGGTCGCCAATCCGCACCGCCTCGTCGATGTCGTGGGTGACGAAGACGATGGTCTTGTGGAGGACCTTCTGAAGGCGGAGGAGCTCGTTCTGCAGGCGCACGCGGACCACGGGGTCGATGGCTCCGAAGGGCTCGTCCATCAGCAGGATTTCGGGGTCGGCGCCCAGCGCCCGGGCCACTCCGACCCGCTGACGCTCTCCCCCGCTGAGTTCGGCGGGCAGACGCCGGCCGTATTCCACCGGCGGCAGGCCGACCATCTCCAGCAGCTCCTCGACGCGCGCGGCGATGCGCCGCCGGTTCCATCCGGCCAGACGCGGTACGGTGGCGATGTTCTCGGCGACGCTCTGGTGGGGGAAGAGCCCCACCTGCTGGATAACGTAGCCGATGCTGCGGCGCAGGGCATTGACATCCATGCCGGCGGTGTCCCGCCCGTCGATGGAGATGGTCCCCGAGCTGGGCTCGACCAGCCGGTTGATCATGGTCAGGGAGGTGGTCTTGCCACAGCCCGAGGGGCCGGCGAGGACGACGATCTCGCCGGAGGCAATCCCCAGGGAGAGCTCGCCCACCGCGGTGACCCGCCCGTATCGCTTGCTGACCCGGTCGAAGGTAATCACCCGACCGCCCCTCGAGCCGCCCCGCGGGAGAGGGCGCGCTGGACGCCGGCCAGGATGAGGTCGGCGGTGAGCCCGATCAAGGCCACGGGGATAACCCCTGCGAGCACCTGGACCAGGGTGCCGCTGCTGCGGCCCAGGGCTTCGAGGATGGGCTGTCCGAGGTCATCGGCGCCAACGGTGGCGCCGACCGTGGCAATCGCCACCACCATGACCGTCGCCTGGCGCAACCCGCCAAGAATGGCCGGTGCTGCCAAGGGCATTTCTACGCGGGCCAGGACTTGGATCGGGCTCATCCCCATACCGCGGGCGGCCTCGGTCACCGCCGGGTCGACCGCCCGAATCCCTGTGGCAGTGTTGCGAACCACGGGGAGCAGTGCGTAGAGGACCAGCCCGACGATCACTGGCGGGTTGCCCAGCCCCACCCAGATCGAGAGGAGACCGAATAGGGCGAAGCTCGGCACCGTGAGAAGAGTGCTGGTAACACCCAGAATCAGCGTCGAGAACCGCTCCGACCGGGCCGCGAACACCCCCAAGATCAGCCCGATCAGGGCCGCGGCCGCCATCGCCATCGCCACGATCTCGATGTGGGTCACAACCTGAGGGCCCAAGGTGCCCCAGTTGTCAACGATATAGTTGATGATGCTCACGCCCCGCCATCCCCACCACCGGCAGCCGGGCACGATCGCGTGAACCCGCCAGCCAGACGAGCGTTCCGGTTAGGGCAACTGTACCCGATCACCGGGCGACCCGGCGAGCTGACAAGTCTTGCAGAGTCCGCGACGTGCGGTCGGCTTTCCGAGTTCGACTGGTCATTGACGCATGTCCGTGCCCGGTCGCACTGCTCGGCACCATCACGCCTCCGGCAGCGAACGCCCCAATCCTGATCTTCGTGTTCATCGGGACCTGGCGAACTCAGATCCGGCAGGCGCCGGCACCGCGCTTGTGGACGTACTGCTGCTGATACTCCTCGGCTCGCCAGAACGTCGTCGCCGGCGCGATCTCGGTCACCACCGACCGGTGCGATGCTGTCGCGACACGCGCCTTTGCTTCGGCGGCGACGGCTTGCTGGACTGGGTCGTGAAAGAAGATCGCAGAACGGTACTGATCTCCGACGTCTGAACCCCGGCGGTTGAGTTGGGTCGGGTCGTGGAGTGCGAAGAACCTCTCCACCAGACGTTGATAGCTGATCTGCTCAGGATCGAACTCAACCTCCACGGCCTCGGCATGGCCGGTCCGGTGACCGCAAACCTCTTTGTAGGTCGGTTCGTCGGTATGGCCGCCCGTGTATCCGACGGAGGTGTCGGTGACACCGGGGAGTCTGCGAAAAGCGTCTTCGACGCCCCAGAAACAGCCGGCTGCAAAGGTTGCCTTGGCCATGATGTGAGTCCTCTCCACTAGCGAATAGCGGTTACTGCCCAGAGGTAGTGACGGGCGAATCGGCGCGGGGCTTCAGGTCAAGAGACCCGGAGTTGATGCAGTACCGCGGCATGCCATCGGGACCGTCGAGAAACACGTGCCCAAGGTGACCACCGCACGTGTGGCACACAACTTCGGTACGGTGCATGAAGAAGCTGTTGTCCTCGTGGAGCGCCACGGCGTCCGCGACCGCGGGTGCGGTGAAGCTCGGCCATCCTGTGCCGGAATCGAATTTGGCATCGGAGTCGAAGAGCAGCGCACCGCACCCCGCGCAGTGATAGGAGCCGTCGTCGTGCACGTTCCAGTAGTGGCCGGTGAACGCACGCTCCGTGCCCTTCTCACGAAGCACGTGGAACTCCTCAGGCGTGAGTTGCTCGCGCCACTCCTCCTCGGAGCGCTGGGGGGTGGCGGTAGGGGTCGGGTCCGTGCTCATGATTGGTCTCCAAGCGCTCAGGCGCGGGGTTGTTTCTGGCTAGTCTCCGGATCCGCCCCATTTGTTACGCGGGGCCGGGTCGCCCATCCCGATGCCCCAGAATGTGCCCGGAGCCCGGCAGTCGGGCCACCGGTGGGGAAGCCGGCTCGCCGGGTTCCCCAATTCGCAAGAGGAGGCAAGAGCGCGTCGATGGTGCCCGTTGACCGGGCCAGCAGCCCGGAGCCCACCCGTCCTGCCGAGGGCGCGCGGACCGACGAAGCCGACTTGGTCGAGGCCCTGCGAGAGGGCGACGAGGCCGCCTATCGCGCGCTGGTCGACCGCTACACCGCCACTCTCCTCCGGCTGGCGTCGATGTATGTGAGCAACCCAGAGGTCGCCGCGGATGTGGTGCAGGAGACCTGGATCGGCGTCCTTCAGGGCATCGATCGATTCGAGGAGAGGTCATCACTCAAGACCTGGATCTGCCGGATCCTGGTCAACAAGGCGAAGACGGCGGCCCAGCGCGAAGGGCGCACCATTACTTTGGCCGACCTCGGCGACGACGATCTGGCTCCGGCCGTTGATCCAGAGCGGTTCCACAATCAGGGGCCCAATCGGGGCCAGTGGTCCATTCCTCCCCGGGAGTGGGATCGTCCCGAGGAGCGCCTGCTCTCGAAGGAGACCCGAGCTGTGGTCGAGCGTGCCATCTCCGGCCTTCCGACCAACCAGCGCATTACGATCACCATGCGCGATATTGAGGACCTCAGTTCCGCGCACACCTCCTCCGTGCTCGGCATCAGCGAGGGGAATCAGCGCGTACTCCTGCATCGGGCGCGAACCCGAGTGCGGTCCGCCCTCGAGGCCTACTTCTCGGATGTAACGGAGACCCCATGACTGCAGACTGTGAGAGCAGATGACCTGGAAAGATCGCTTGGGTCGAATCGCTCGCGGGCAGCGCGGCCACGTGGCCGGGGCTGCGCCGAGCAGTTCGGGACTCATCTGCCCGGAGCTGGTCGAGCTGGTCACCGACTACCTAGAGGGCGCCCTGTCGTTGGAGGATCGGCATCGGTTCGAGGCGCACCTTGACGGTTGCGGCGGTTGTCGCGCCTACCTGGAGCAGATGCGCGGGACGGTCCTGGCCGTCGGCGGAGTTGCCGGTGTAGCTCTCGACCCCGCGATGAGTCAACGGCTGATGGCGTCCTTTCGCGACTGGAGATCACGGCGTGATGTCTGAACACCCAGAGGCCCGCGCGGGGGCCGTGTCCGATGCACTCTCACTCCAGGAGCAACTCGATGCCATCACCGGCGGAACCCCTGAGCACATTCGCCAACATGTCGAGACGGCAATCAACGAGGTTCAGAGCGCAGGGGATGCCGTCGGTTTGCAGATTGGCGATATCGCGCCCGATTTCGTACTTCCTGATGCGCTGGGCCGGCCGATCGCCCTCGCGGCGGCGCTGGAGAGGGGTGCCGTTGTCCTGACCTTCTACCGGGGTGAGTGGTGCCCCTATTGCAACCTTCAGCTGCGCAGTCTTCAGCACCCGTTGGCCGATGTGCGAGCCTTGAACGCTATCGCTGATAGCGGTCAGTCCGCAGTCCCCCGACCACAGTCTATCAGTGATAGAGAGACACAACCCCGATTTCACCGTGCTCAGTGACGTGGATCAGTCGGTGATTCGAGCATACCGTGTGCAGTTCACAGTGGCCGGCGAGCTCCGGGGCATGCACATCAACGTCTGGCGCAACGATCCCCGCGAGAAGAACGCCGATTGTTCCATGAACCTTCCGGCGGCGGCGACCTTCATCATCGATGGCGACGGAGTGATCAGAGCGCGGTTTGTCAACGCGGATTGGCGCGTGCGCATGGAGACCGCAGATATTATCGCAGCACTACGCGCGCTGGGGTGAGGCAATGACCGGTAGGGGCGGCCAGACAACCCTCACGGATGACGGGCGAATCCTCGTCACCGCGGTGGGTCCGTGTGCCACTTTCCACGCATCCGCGCTGCCGACTACACCGGAGCCGCGGGTAAGCTGACTCGCGGAACGGTATGATCAGCCTCGTTTTCGTCGGCTTCGTCGCGGGACTCATAACCGGCATCTCGCCCTGCATCCTGCCGGTGCTGCCCATGGTTCTGGTCGCGGGAGCCACGGGCACGGCGCCAGCCTCACGACGATGGCGCTCCGTCGCCGTGGTGATCGGCCTGGTGATGAGCTTCAGTGTCATCACCCTCCTCGGAACCACCGGGCTCAGCGCCCTCGGGCTCCCCCAGGACCTGCTCCGCGACGCCGGGCTGGTGCTCCTCGGCCTGTTCGGCGTCGGCCTGCTGGTGCCGGCCATCGCGGAGATCCTCGAGCGCCCCTTCCTCCGCCTGCACCCTCCCCAGCCGGCGACCTCGCGGGGGGGATTCGTCCTGGGCCTGGGCCTCGGTGCGGTCTTCGTCCCCTGCGCCGGGCCCGTGCTCGCCGCCATCTCGGTGATCGGAGCCACCAACCACCTGAGCTTCACCGGTCTGCTGCTCACGCTCGCCTTCGCGGCCGGAGCCGGCGTCCCGCTGCTCGCTGTCGCGCTGGCCGGGGACGCCGTCATCGGTCGCGTCCGGGCGCTGCGCGAGAGGGCGCGGGGGATGCGCATCGCCGGCGGCGCCGTCCTCATTGCCATGACCCTCGTCATCGCACTCAACCTTACCGACGGGTTACAGGAGGACGTCCCCGGGTACACCAGCGCGCTTCAGAGCACCGTGGAGGGTGGCACGGCCGTCCAGAGCCAGCTCCACAGCCTCACCGGGGGTGGGAGTGCCTCACTGAGGAGCTGCATCATTTCCGCCACCCTGAAGGACTGCTTTCCGGCCCCCGACTTCCAGGGCATCGACGCCTGGCTGAACACACCGGGCGGTGCCCCGCTTACCATCAAGTCGCTGCGCGGCAAGGTGGTCCTCGTCGACTTCTGGACCTACTCCTGCATCAACTGCCAGAGGAGCCTGCCTCATGTGGAGGCGTGGTACCAGCGCTACAGCGCCGACGGTCTGATCGTGGTTGGGGTGCACACCCCGGAGTTCGCCTTCGAGAACGTGGTTTCCAACGTCCGGGGCGCGGTGCAGCAGTTCGGCATTACCTACCCCGTCGCCATCGACAACAGCTACGACACCTGGAACACGTACGACAACGAGTACTGGCCGGCTGACTACCTCATCGACGCGTCGGGCGAGGTGCGGTACGAGAGCTTCGGTGAGGGTCAGTACGGTCAGACGGAGACCGCCATCCGCCAGCTCCTCGTCGCCGCCAACCCGCACGTGAAGCTGCCGCCCACAACCGCCGTTCCGGACCTCACCCCGACCGAGCTCATCAGCCCCGAGACCTATCTCGGCTACAGCCGGCTGCAGTACCTCGTTGGGGTCAGCTCGATCCAGGACGACGCCCCGGCGACGTACACGTTCCCCAGCTCCATCGTGGCCGGCGAGTACGGCCTCTCGGGGACGTGGACGATCGGCTCCGAGGAGTCAACGGCCGGTGCGGATGCGCGCCTCGAGCTGGACTTCGAGGCCAAGGACGTCTATCTCGTGCTCGGCGGCAGCGGCAACCTCTCCCTCACGCTCGCCGGGAGGGCCCTGGCGACGATCGACGTGAGCGGCATCCCCCGCCTGTACACCCTGGTGGCGGGCCAGTCCGAGCAGATGGGCCTGCTCGTCCTCACCGCGTCACCCGGGGTCGAGGCATACGACTTCACCTTCGGCTGAGGTGCCAGGAACCATGGCCCGCTCAGCCCCGACCACGCTTGCGTCGCTCGCTCCGATCCGTTCTCGTGTTCCTGGCAGCTTGACAGTTTCGTTCACCCTCAAAAGAGGGTGGCTCGCGATCCACCGCGCCGACGGCTAGTGGCCTAGGGCGCGGACGCGCTGCGCGAGGAGATGGCAGGCAGTAACCGGCGACCACGCCCACCAGCCAGGTGGCTCACGGTTACAAGCCGTACTCCTCGAGCAGACGTAGCCACACTTCGCTGACCGTGGGGAACGACGGCACCGCATGCCAGAGGGTGTCGACCGGCACGCGGCCCGCAATGGCAACGGTTGCGGAGTGCAGCAACTCCTGCGTCGCGGGCCCCGTGAACGTGGCGCCAACGATGACGCGCCGAGACTCGTCCACCAGGATCTGCGATGTTCCTCTGATGCCCTCGCCTTGCGTGGATGCGCCTGACACATCGCCGGTGGGAAAGCGCACCACGCGCACATCTATGCCGCGTTCGCGCGCCTGCGCCTCGCTCGGGCCGACCGCGCACACCTGCGGGTCGGTGAACGTGACGCGTGCCACAACGTCGCGGCTGGCACGATCGCGCGCGTCCGTGCCGGCGATAACGTCGCCCGCGATCCGCGCCTGGTACTTGCCCATATGCGTTAGCAGCGCGAGCCCGTTGCAGTCACCCACCGCGTACAACCAGCCACCCTCAACACCGGTGGCACGCAGCGTATCGTCCACCTCCACGTAGCGCCCGGGCTTCAGACCCACCTTGTCAAGACCGAGCGACGCCGTGGCCGGCTCACGGCCCGTGGCCACTAGGATCTCGTCACCGACCACTTCGCTGCCATCGCCCAGCCTCGCGAGGACTGCGCCCGAATCATCGCGGCGCACCGACGTGAGCTGAGCACCCAGCAACACGCGAATGCCCTCCGTCTCGAACGCCACGCGCACCTCGTCACCCGCGAACGGCTCCTCGCGGGCGAGCAGACGCTGCGCGCCCTCCAGCACGGTTACCTCCTGGCTGCCGAGGCGCCGAAAGCACTGGGCCATCTCGCAGCCCACGGCCCCGCCACCGAGCACGAGCAGACGGCGCGGAACGGTGTGCGTTTGGGTCGCCTCGCGGTTCGTCCACGGGCCCACTCCGTCCAGCCCGGGCACCGGCGGCAGGGCGGCGCGCGTCCCCGTCGCCAACACCACCGCAGTGCGCGCGCGCAGCGGCAGCATGGCGCCATCAGACCCCGACACATCGACGCGCCGCTCGCCGACGAGGCGCCCGTTGCCGCGATGCAGAACGATGAGCTTCGAGGCCAGCCACGGCACCTGCCCGTCGTCGTGCCAGTCTGACGTCATGTAGTCGCGGCGCGCAAACACCTGCCCCAGGTCGACGGCTCCTTTGACCGCCTCGCGGGCGCCAGGCACGCGACGGGTCGCCGCCAGCACATCGCCCGAACGGAGCAGCGTCTTACTGGGGATGCATCCCCAGTAAGAGCACTCACCCCCCACCAGGTCACGCTCGACGATGGCAGTGCTCATGCCGTGGTCGGCGCACCGACCGGCGACGTTCTCACCAGCAGGCCCTGCACCAATAACAACGACGTCATATTCAAGAACCTGACCGTCCGCCTCGCTCATCCCCGCGCCTCCTGTCCGCTCCTGTCGCCATCGCACACGATTGTGCAGCACTGCGCCGGGGGTTCCACGTCTCCCGGAGCCGGCCAGCGGCCGAAGCCCAAATTCGGGTACCCGACTCCCCTATCGACCCACTCACGGCGCTCTCGGCACAAGGCGCAATCCGTGTAAACAAACAGCGCGGGATCCTCCAACGCGCCGGCTGAAAGGGCAACATCGTCGAAAACCGCCACCACCTCGACGAGACCTGACTCCTATCGGTCCGCAGTCGCCGGCAACGAGCGCCCCGGAGCGATGAAAAGGCCGGATCTGTCGAGGATGGCCGCGCGGAGAGGCGGGTGGACGGAGGGTTGGCCGCGGTCATCTCGGGGACTCCCGCCGGCCGACGCCGGCAAGCGATCGAGGAGGGTCCCGGGGTGGCACACTTGTCCTCGAGCATGGATGGTGCGCCGCTTTTCCGCCGAGCTCTCGAGCAGGCAACGGCGCTCGTCGGGGCCGTCCGCCCCTCCCAGTTCGGCCTGGCCACGCCCTGCACCGAGTGGGATGTGCGGGCCCTGGCGAGCCACATGCTCTACGAGCTCAGCTGGGTTCCCGACCTCACCCTGGGAGCCACCATCGCCGAGGTCGGCGACCGCTACGACGGTGACCTCCTCGGCGACGACCTTGTGGCGAGCTGGCGGCGGGCAGCCGACGCCGCGCTCGTCGCCATCGACCGCTGCGAGCCCGCCGCCATCGCACATCTCTCCTACGCCGACGTGAGCAACGACGCCTATCTCCGGCAGGTGGGGGGCGACGAGCTCATCCATTCCTGGGATCTCGGAGCCGCCACCGGCGCCCTCGTGCGCTTCGATCCCGAGCTGGCCGAGGCGGTGTACGAGAACACCCTGCCCGACATGAAGGGCATGCAGGCGAACGGTCTCTTCGCGCCTCCGCTTCCGGCTCCAGAGAACGCCGACCCCCAGACGCGGCTGATCGCGCTCTTCGGTCGCGACCCCGGCTGGCAACCGCCGCGCTGATGCTCGGCCGCCTGGCGGGCGACTTCATCCCGGCGTCGCTGCTCGTCCTCGTGTGTGAAGCTCGGCGCCCGCACGACCGCCTTGGCCTGCGCGGCCGCAGAGGCGGGCGGAAAAGGGGCAGCCGGCGGGTTGGCGGCATGCGCTCGGGCGGCCGCCCTCAACGCCGTTACCCTCGAGTACGCCGAGGAACATGCTCCACCCCATCACGGTCAATGCCGCCGACCCCGGCTAATGCGCCACCGACCTCAACGGCCACCGCAGCGCCGAACAGCGCGCCGCGGCTGCGTTCCGCCTCGCCACCCTGGATGACGGCGGCCCCTCGGGTGGCTTCTTCGACGACAACGGAGCGGTGCCGTGGTAGCCGCAAATGTGAGCCGGGGGAGCTCAGCTAGGAAACTGCTGACAGACGACCGGCGAGACCTCTCGGGGCTCACGGCTTGTGGTCGACTTCCGCCACCCCCGACCGCTCCTTCCCTTGTGTCTCGCAGCCGGCAGCAAGTTCTCCCGGTAAATTCAAAACTGACCGTCAGCTGACCTGCTGATCGGGGCGCCCTGAACCGCCCCGGGAATCCTGGAGGCTCCATTCCTTGAGAGGATGGAGCGATGGCAAGGACAAGCAGGTATCCCCAGGACGTTCGTGACCGGGCGGTCCGGCTGGTGCTGGACCACCGAGG
>JBEKGP010000068.1:0-12217 GCA_050012735.1 Candidatus Dormibacteria bacterium | reverse complement strand
GGCTGCAGGTTCTGTATGAGAGGTGTGAGGAGGACCGGCCGGTGGAGGCTCGCCTCAGGCGGCTCCCCGGGCGTGGCATCGGCGGACCTGTCCATGCCTGCCACGATCGGCATGGGCGGGTGCTGTGGCCCCATCGGCGCCGCTCACGACGGCGCCGGTGCGTGGGCGATGAAACCCATGGGATTGATGCGATCAGTCAGCTCGGTGAAGAACTCGGGAGTGAGCTCACGCGTCTCCTCCTCCCAACGCTCCGTGGCGCAGACCTCGACGAACTCGCCCATGCCCACGAAGGTGGCCCGCTCCCCGATGGCGGCGAACTCACGATGGGACGGGTGGAGCAGGAGGCGACCCTGCGAGTCGAGCTCGACATCGCGCGTGCCGGCATTGACCCGCCGGAGGTACTTGCGCTGCTCGGCGGGGGTTCCGGCGGTGATGCTGAGGGTGCGCAGGTGCGCCTCCCAGGTGGCGGTGGGCCAGATCACGAGGCGTCCCTCGGGGCCGATGGAGACCACGGCGCCCGGTGCCAGGTGCGGCCGGAACTGGGCGGGGACTGCAACCCTCCCCTTGGCATCGACGGCGTGATCAAATTGGCCGAGGAGCATGTGAGGTCACGCATCGCCGCCGGCACAGGGCCGGAGGCGGATCGGGTCAGAGACCTTGCGGTCACGTTCACCACTTCTCACCACTTCTCACCACCAGAGTGGCCGAAGACTACTCCGGCTGGCCCAATGCGTCAATCAGAACGGATGTACGCCGGCCGGTCGGAACGGCTCCCCTCCCCGATCGAGCGGGGCGGCGCGCCGGGGCCGGCGAACTCGGGTGTGGCACCCCGGCGGTACACTCGGAGCGCAAGCCGGTCGGACGGCCGCGGGCGGTTCGCCGCCCGAGGAAAGTCCGGACTCCACAGAGCAGGGCGCTGGATAACGTCCAGTCGGGGCGACCCGAAGGAGAGTGCCACAGAAAGGACACAGCCGCGACCACCGTGATCGCGGCAACGGTGAAATGGTGGGGTAAGAGCCCACCGGCGGCCGGGTGACCGGCCGGCCAGGTAAACCCCGCCCGGAGCAAGGTCGAACAGGGGCGGACGCCTCGGCGTCCAGGGGCTGCTCGTCCCACGTCCCGGGTCAGACCGCACGAGGTGCCGGGCAACCGGTATCCAAGATGGATGGCCGTCCCCCACCCCCGGGGTGGGGACAGAATCCGGCTTACAGACCGGCTTGCATCACCCTCCTGCCGCCTGAGCAGGGCTCACCGCCCGAGCGGGCGCGCGCCGCGGGCTCACGGCTGGGCCGCAACTCACGATCACCGGCGCCCGCGCCCGCCGTCACCGCCGCCTTCTCGATCGGCGCCTCGGTTGGCGGGTGCGGCAGCTCCCTTCAGCCCATGGGCGAGTGGGTCGAAGTGCCCTGGCGGGCGCCACATGCAATGAACTAAACCAGCCCAGTCACGGCGACCACTCCACAAGGTGACGCCGGACAGGGGGCGTTGGGAAGGGTGCGGGGTCAGGGGGACGGTTCGCTTGGGCGCCGTCGCGTCCGGCGCACGAGGCGCGGGGCACGGCGGCGGAGTACGCGACGCTGGGTGCGTCAAGCGAAGGTCAGCCTCCGCGCGTGGAGCGTGCGCCGCACGCTAGCGCTCGCCTACGCCCTAATCCTCGGGGCGGTGGGCTCGATCGTGCTCAGCCGTTCCCCGATCGGCTCCACATTTGGGCTCTTCAGCTCGCAGGCACAGTCCCCGGCGGTCACCTTCACAGCCACCTGGAGCCAGCCCATCGGGAGCCCTGGGGGCGAGACCGTAGGGCCGACCAGTCCCTTGCTACGTGCCGTGACGACGCCGGCGCCAAGCACCGACCTACCTTCACCCACCCCGACGCCCACAGCGTCGGAGACACCGGAGCCTGACGCAACCGACACACCCACTCCAGCCATCACCGCGACACCCACGGCGACACCGACACCCACGCCCATCGCCTCGCCGTCTGACGACTCCTCGGACCCGCAGGACGGCGGCGACTGATGGCCACCATGGCTCGCCCCAGTCCGTCTCACCGTCGGCGAAGCCTGGCGTTGCGCATTGTCCAACGCGTGCTCGTCGCACTCGTCGTGGTGCTCGCCCTGTTAGCCCTCGCACTCGCCATCACGCTGCGGCCCAATGCCCAAGGGATCGACGAGATATTTGGCCATCCCGTCTTCAGCGTGGCCTCCGGCTCGATGACGCCTGCCATCGACACCGGCGACCTGATCGTCGACAACCCGATCACCTCGACTCAGGCCACGAACCTCCACGTGGGCCAGATCATCAGCTTCCGGGAGTCGGCATCGAGCTCGACCTCCCTCATCATCAGCCACCGCATCGTCGCCGTGGTCCCCGGCAAAGCCGGCGCCGCCGTCGCCTACCGCACCAGGGGCGACGCCAACAACGCGCCGGACCTCAGCACCGTGGCGCCCAGCCAGGTGCTGGGCGTATACACCGCTCGTGTTCCGTTCGGCGCCTACGTGATCTCCACCCTCCACCAGCCGCTGACCTTCGTGGTGTTGATCATGATCCCGGTCGTCTACATCGTGGAGGAGGAGGTGCGGCGACGGTGGATTGACCTGGGCATCAAGGACACCGAGCGCAAGGAGGCCGCTCGCAAGCAGGCCGATATCAACCGCCAGAGTGAAGTCGCGCCACCCGTATGAGACATCCATCGATGACATTGCCACGCAAGCAGGGAGGGAACATCAGCTGAGCTACTGCGGGAGGACCTCCGATCTGTCGGCGTGAGCGGAATCTGAATTCATCGATTGATATCAGGGAAGGAAGGGAACATTCGAATGAATCTGTTTACCAAGCGCGTTGGGCTGTTGCTCAGTGCCGTGGTCGGGGTCGGCGCCATCGCTGCACTTTCGATCGGTGCGAGCTTTTCACTCTTCAGCGCCACATCGCCAGGTGTGAGCACAACCTTCACGGCGGGGACAATCGCCCTCGACGGCCAAACGGCCAGCTCGTGCCCGGTTGCCGGCAACTTAGAGCCTGGGGACTCCGGCAGCTGCAGTTTCCAGGTGAACTACGGAGGCACATTGCCCGCATACATCGGAGCGGTGGCCACCGTGACGGGCGTGCTCGCACCTGAGCTCACCCTCAGCATCAATGGAGCCGGTCAGCCGAGCGGGAACCCAACGGTCATCGGCAGCAGCACCGGCAACGCTTTCAACGGCGCCGACGGGGCGGGCCCATATACGGCGACCGTTGACTACACCTTCTCGATCAATGCCGACAGCTCCTACCAGGGCCAAACGGGTGTCGTGACCGTCACGTTCTACGCGGTTCAGTGCTCGAACAACTGGGCTGATGGACCGGCGGCGAACGAGCAGTGCGCGGGCCCCGGACCAGCCAATTGGGCGACGTCGGCCAGTGTCCTGTACAACAGCCGGATCGACTACTCCACGTACCAATACTCGCTTTGTTACTACTGCATTCAGATGGGCGAGTTCGGCAATGAGATCAGCCTGGCGAACGGAGGCGGTGCTCTTAGCGACGTGGTCGTCGACATGGCCAACTTCGACACCACCGCCGGGACGATGGACATCACCCTCGACATCTACAACCCGGGCTCAGGGGGGCTTCCGGGTAGCCTGATCGCTCAGGATGAGCAGAGTTTCAGCGTCCCGGCCGCGCCGAACGGGGGGTACGGCTCCCAGTACTGCACCACAGGCGATGGTGCGAGCGACCCCACCTGTGGTATCGCAAACTTCAGCATCACCTTCAATCACTGGGGCAACTACGCGCCGGTGTCGCTGCCGGGCACGGTAGTCTACGGAATCCAGTACAACGACCCGTCGAACTCGGTGGATGGTGGTGTGAACGTCCAGCTCTCCAGCGAGTCTGGTCCTAGCCAGGTCAGCGTGGGAGCCGACACCTTCAACGGTTATGTCTTTACGTCGCTGGCGTCGAGCGCTGCTGGGAACGGCTACGATTACGGCTACAACGACGTGGGTCCTGGGGAGGTCACCTGCTCGACTGTCAGTACGACCTTCACCCAGTACTCCACTGCGACCTGCAACGGCGGGAAACAAGGCTTGGCACCGTACGTGCCGGCCGTGGAATTCGACTCCTAAGGTGGTCCAGCAATGATCTGAACGTCGTTTCGGGGTCGGCGCGGAGCCGGAGCCCGGGACGCCGAAATGAGACAGGGCGGGGCCGGCGGTCTTGAGGCCGCCGGCCCCCAACCCGCACGACGCGAGTGAAGTTGGATGTCAGCAAGGAACCTAATGGCGGGCCGCTCATGACGTCGTCTCCTCCCCCAGTGGGCCAGTCCCAGCGCCGTTCCCGGATGCGCCGTGGAATGGGATGGGCGATCCGGTCCGGGTGGACCGGCATCGCGGGCGCACTCATGCTCGGCGGGGTCTTCCTTACCAGCGCCGGTCTTGCGCTCACCCTGACCGTCGCTCCCGTCGACGCTGCGACGGTCGGCTGCAACGGATCCCTGGTGACCAGCAGCCTCGTGCCCGGAGACTCCGGGAGCTGCACCGTGACCTACAGCGAGACCGCCGCCCAACTCGGCAACCCCTTCAGCGTGACCGTGAGCGTCGACACCACATCGACCGCGGGGCACGGCACGGCGGGCAGCGGGACGGCGACCGAGGCTTTGATCGATGGCCAGGCGAGCGGTCTGCAGGTTGCGGTGACCGACTCCAGCGGCAACACCTTCGGGGCCGGAACTCCGACGTGCTCCGGCGGATACCCGGATGCCGTGTCCTGCTCGAGCAAGGACGACGCGCAACCGGTGCCGGGCACCACCGCAACCAGTTCGTGGAGCGACACCTTCACCATCTCATGGTCACTGCCCCTCGCGGCCGGCAACCCCTACCAGGGGGGCAACGCGACCGTGACGGTTACCCCCTTCTACAACGGCATGTCGGCCCCCACGCCCGTCGCGACCCCCACTCCAACGGGCGGCGTGCTGGGCGTTAGCTTCAGCCCCACCCCGACGGGCGGCGTCTTGGGGGCATCGACACCGTCGACCGGGGCGGGCCCCTCCACCGGCAGCCTGGTCGTGATCGCGCTGGGGATGATGCTGCTGCTCATCGGAGCCTCCGGCCTCGGCTGGGCGACGCGTTCTCGGCGGGAAACACCGTAAAGGAGGGGCAAGCCCTCCAGCGCCAGCCGCGGCCGCGGTCATTCCGCGCGGGTGACATATTCTTCGAGGCATCGCTGGAGAGAAGACGATGCAGCGTCGGCTGACCAGGCTGGCCCTGGCCATCCCGCTCGTGCTGGCCCTGGTCGGGGCAGGCTCTGACCTGACCCAGATCCATCCGGGCACCATGAGCGCGCCGTTGGCGGCGAATCCAACGGCCGGGACCTCGGGAACCGGATTTCAGGGCATCGCAAGAAGGGCGGCGGAAGGGAGCCCCTCCGGATCGGCGGGTGCGACGGGATCGCCCGCTGCGACCGGATCGCCGAGAGCGTCGTCGACGGCAACCGCGACTCCGACTGGCGCGATCGCGTCGCCCCCTCCCGCTGAGGGTTCTGGCCCGAGCCCGATCCTGCTCTACGCTCAGGACTGGAATGGCTACTCGAGCTCGCGCAGCACGGCTGCCTGGCAGCAGGCTGCGGTGACCCACCAGATCCTGGTCGGCAGCCCGGGGCCCGTCTACGGCGACATGATCGGGCAGCTGCACGCGTGGAACCCTGAGCTGAAGGTGCTTGCGTACGACCTGGGGCCGTACACGGTTGCCGGGACCTCCGACTACACAACCCTGATGTCGGAGCACCCCGACTACTTCGCCCGCGACGCCCAGGGTGACCTCATCACCCTGGCGGCTGGAAACGGCTCCCCGGCTTACCCCGACAACACCCTCATGGACGAGGGCAATCCCGGGTGGCAGGCGTTCGAAGCTCAGCGGGTCGCCTCGGAGATCTCCACGTGGGGTTTCGACGGCGCCTACGTCGACTCGATGGGACCGGGCGTCGTGACCGGGAGCACCACGGGGATCCCGATCGATCCCTCCACCGGGCAGGCCTACACCCAGGCCGAGTGGATGGCCGCCGGGGGCGCGACCCTCGACGCCATCAGGGCCGCCATCGGCTCCAAGTACCTCTTCTCCACCGGCCTCGTCAACGGCATCGACTACCAGGACTACACGTACTTGATGTCCGATTCGACGGCGAACGGGTTCCAGACCGACTCGTGGATGCGGCTCGCGGACGCATCGCTGACGGCATGGCCGAGCCCCTCCCTGCTGGCCTCGGATCTCGCCATGGTGCAGTCGCTGCAGGCCCAGGGGAAGGCCTTCTTCGGGTGGACCAAGGTGTGGATGAGCGCAACCCCAGCGCAGGTGTCGGCGTGGAACACCTACGGCCTCGCCGCCTATCTGCTGGTCGACAACGGGGTCAACGACTACTACACCTTCGACTCGCCCTTCGCCTCCGACCGCACCACCATCTTCTACCCCAACGAGCTCGCCGCCCTGGGCGCACCAGACGGGCCCTTCACCCTGAGCGATGGCGTCTACAGCAGGAACTTCCAGTTCGGCTCCGTGACCATCAACACCACGACCAACGTCGCAGCCGTCGACGTCACTCCCTAGGCCTGCATCCACCGCTGGTCCTCTGCTCACGCTTGCTGCGGCGGACGGTGCTCGACTGAAGAATGCGATCGGCTGCCTCAGCGAGGACGACGTCCAGGCGGCGGGCGTGCAAGCAGCCGGTTGACCCCCCGAAAACAGGGGGGGGCTGCTCGCTGCTGACGCGGTGCACCGCGGTCGGCATGTAACATTCAAAGTGAGCCTGGACCGGGAAGCCGGTCGCCATTGAGGGGAGATTCACCGATGTCCGTTCCCACCAACAACCGCGCAACCTTTCGCGCGATCGCGATCGGACTCATCGTGGTCGCCATCGCCTGCGCGGCGGTGGCCATCTACTGGCTGACGGTCAAGTCGACCTTCCTCGCCAGTCATTACGGCCACCAGCCGAAGCATGCCCTCGTGGCCGGGATCGTCGCGGTCCTGGCGCTCATCGCCGCCAGCATCGTCTGGCGCCAGCCCCGGCGCGCCTGAGCTCCCGCGGCGACCTCGCCGAAGCCTCGCCGACCGGCTCGCCGCGCCCCTTCGTCAGAGCCCGATCTGCTCAACGGCGGGAGCGCAGCGCGGGGTCTGCGGTGTCCGCCGGTTGCGCGCGAGCTCGCAGCGCGGAGCCCATCGTGGCCGCCAGCCCCGCCTGAATCGAGGCGTCCCTGTCAGCTGCTGGAAGCGGCCTGTGGGGTGGCGGATCCCATCTCGCCGCCGACGTTGTGCGCATCGACCGAGCGGCCCAGCGCTCGCCTGGCGAATCCATCGGCACGGCGGACCGGAACCCAGAGGATGGGGCCGGCAATCAAAACCACGACGAGGACGATTCCCAGCGCGAGAGTGGGAACCCCGATCAGCTTGAGCCCGGACGCCGTCAAGACGATGGCGAGCGCCCGCCGGACCAGGCGGGGCGGCGCGTGCGACGAGACCAGGGCCCCAAGGAAGACGCCCGGAACGCTGCCGATCACCAGCGCGGTGGTCAGGGCGAACTGGACGTCGCCGAAGATGAGGTGCCCGAGCGCGGCGGAGGCCACCAGCGGCATGGCCTGGACCAGGTCCGTGCCCACCAGCTGGGACGCCTTGAGCCGAGGGTAGAGGAAGAGCAGGCAGGCGATGATCAGCGACCCCGAGCCCACCGACGTCATGCCCACCACCAGCCCCCCGAGAGCTCCGATGAGCAGGGTGGGAATCCGGCGTACGGGGACCCGGCCGTCGTCCGCCTCCTTGAGGTGCTCGCCTCGGGCACGCTGGCGCAGGTTGATCAGCGCCTTGAGAACCATGGCTCCAGCCGACACCAGCAGTGCGGCGCCGAGGGCGAGGTCGACGATGTTCTGAATCTGCCGGCCGTGGGCCAGCACCTTGATGAGCAGGACGCCGACGAAAGCCATCGGCACTGAGCCGATCGAGAGCCAGAGCACCAGACCGCCCTGCACCGTGCCCCGGCGGAGGTGAACCGCCGCCCCCACCGGTCGCATGATCACCGACGCGACCAGGTCGCTGGAGACCGCGGCCGGCGCCGACACGCCGAACACCAAAATGAGGACGGGCGTCATCAGGGCGCCACCCCCCATCCCGGTCATGCCGACGACAAAGCCGACGATGAGGCCGGCGAGTGCGATCGAGATGCTCATGTGCACTGTTCGCGCCCCCTCTCCTCACCAGTGAGCCGAGTCCCGGCTCTTCTCCCGACACCCTCGTTCGGGCTTCGCCCTCACGAAGAGAAGCTAGTGAATAGAAGGGTAACCTCGCTTCACTGCCACTGTCATCACCCAGAATGGGGGGCGCGCTCATCCCAATTGGATCGCTGGCCGGGACCATGGGACAATTGCTGCAAGGGTTCATCGGAGGTCGCGGACCACACCGCGACCAGACAACGGAGGGGGACGGCGTGGCTTCAGTTGACGGCCGGCCGCACATGATCTTCGTCCTCGGCACGGGGCGCTGCGGCTCCACCCTGGTGGAGGAGATCCTGTGCCGCCACCCCGGCGTCGGGTTCGTCTCCAACCTCGAGGACCGATACCCGCTGCCGCCGAAGGCATCACGGTGGAATGGACGCCTCTACCGGGGACTGCCCGCGCGGGCGACGCAGAAGGGACGCCTCCGCTATGCGCCGTCCGAGGCGTACCGGGCTCTGGATCGCCAGCTCTCACCGGTGCTGAGCACCTCCTCGCGCGACCTGGTCGCCTCGGATGTCACCCCCTGGCTGGATCGACGGCTTCGCGAGTTCTTCCTCTCCCGGGCTTCCGCGCAGGGGGTGGACACGTTCATCCACAAATTCACCGGATGGCCGCGGATCGGCTTCCTTGACCGGATCTTCCCCGAGGCACGCTTCATCCATGTCGTCCGCGACGGTCGGGCGGTCGCCAACTCGTGGCTGCAGATGCCCTGGTGGCTTGGATATGGGGGCCCGGACCGGTGGCAGTGGGGCCCCCTCCCCCCGGAGCTGGCGGCCCAGTGGGAAGCATCGGGTCGCTCCTTCGCCGTCCTGGCCGGGCTGCTCTGGGCCTTGCTCCTCGACGCGTACGATGCCGCGGCCTCGCCCCTACCGTCGGCGAGGTGGCTCGAGGTCCGCCACGAGGATGTCACCGCCCGTCCGCGCCAGACGTTCGAGTCGATGCTCGAGTTCTGCGGCCTCCCCTGGGACAGCGGCTTCGAACGCGGCTTCCGGCGCCACAGCTTTGAACGCTCCCGGGCCGACGCCTTCCGCCGCGACCTGCCGGACGCGGAGGTCGAGCGCCTGACGCGCCTCCTTGCGGGCCGGCTCGACGCTCACGGCTACGCTGCCGCGCGCTGACCGCGTCCGGCAGCATTAGCCATGGCGCCCCCCTAAGTGGCCACCGTGAACTTGACCAGCGGGGTGGTCGCTGAGTTGCCGCTGGTGTCCACGGCGCGAGCCGTGGCCGTGTAGGTTCCGCTGTACATCTCGCCCACGAAGCCGAAGCTGAAGGTGCACGACGTCATCGTGGTGCAGACCGGGGCCGCGATGTTCCATTCCTTCGTCGACGACCAGTTGGAGAGACTCCCGTTCCACCAGAGGTTGCTGGTGGCGTTGTGGACAGCGACCTCCAGGTCGCCCAGCGCCACGTTGTCCGTTGCCGTGCCGGTGATGGTCACCTCGGACGCTGGCAGGACCTCCTGTGCTGTGGGCGAGGTGAGCGCCACCGTCGGCGGCGTGGTGTCCCCCGAGGGGGGCGGCACGCTGTAGGAGAACTCCTGCACCCGTCCCACGTTGGCATCCGCCACGTAGATGTCCCCCGCGGCGTCGTTGCTGATCGCCGACGGCTCGTTGAACTGTCCGGCGGCGTTGCCCTTGGACCCGAACTGACCCACGTAGGAGCCGTTCAGTTCAAAGACCTGGATGTTGTCGCGCTTGGTGTCGCTGACATAGACCAGGCCGTTGACGACGTCGATGCCCCAGGGGGACTCGAACTGCCCGTTCCCGGTGCCGTAGCTGCCCCACTGTTCGATCAGGGCGAAGCCGTCCGGGTTGGCGGGGTTGAAGGCGCTGAACTCCAGGATCTGGTTGTCGTAGTTCTGGGTGGCGACGTAGACGTTGCCGCTCGCCGGGTCGACCGCGACTCCATAGTTGCCGCAGATGTTGCCGATCTGTCCGGCGTATTGGGGTGGACTGTCCGAGGCGTTCCAGACGGTCACGGTGCACGACCAGTAGTCAGAGATGTACGCGTAGTCAGTGCCGCCCGTCTCGTGGAAGGTCACGTCCTCGGGAGCTTCGAAGCTCCCGGGCGCGTTCGAGTCCAGGCCGCTCCCGAGACTGGTCAGGTAAGTGCCGTTCTCGGCATAGATGCGGATGTAGTAGTCACGGGTGTCGGCTACCCACACGTCGCCGGTCACGGGATCGACGCCGATCCCGCGTGGGTAGTCCAGGCCGTAGGGCGCGGTGCTCCCACGGTGCCCGTAGGTGGCGTCGAAGGCGCCGTCGCCGGCGAACTCCTGGAAGCGGTCGTTCCAGGCATCCGCAACCCAGACGGTGCCGTCATTGGGATTGACGGCCACGCCGCGAACCTCGGAGAGGAAACCTGGCGCGGGCGGTTCCGGGGGCTGCGGGTAGGCTGCCTCGAAAACACCCGCCGAGGTGAACTCCTCGAAGCGGTAGTCGCTGTAATCGGCAACCCAGACGTTCCCCTGTCCGTCCACGGTGACCTGGCGACCTCCGTCCTGAAACTGCCCGGGACCGGTGCCCAGAGAGCCGAACTGGGTGATCCAGGTACCGTTGAGGTTGAACTCCTCCACCCGGCCGGCCTGGGCGTCGACGACGTAGAGCAGGTCGTTGACGGGGTCGATGGCCACACCCCGGAGGTCACCGGTGAAGTGCCCGACGCCGAAGTCCTGCACCCATCCGCCGTTGTAGTTGCGGGTGCTCGCACAGGTGCCGAGGTTGGGATCGAATTCGCTGACCCTCAGGTTGGACGCGTCGGCCACGTAGACGTCGCCAGAGGAGGAGACGGCGATGCCCATTGCCTGTATGAAATCGCCGGGCCCACTGCCGTAGGTCCCCCACGAGCAGGTCTCGGGGTCCCCGGACTCGTTGGTGTTGTAGACTTGGACCCTGTTGGGGTTGCTCGCACTGCCCGAGAGATGGCCGTTGACAACGTAGAGGTCTCCCGAGCCGTCCATGGCGATCCAGGCGGTGTACTCCGAGCGGGTGTCGACCTCGCCCAGGTAGGTGCCGGTGTCGCTGAACTCCGCGACGTAGCCGGCCGTCTTCTGGGTGCCGTTCTCCGCGACCCAGATGTCGCCGTTGCGGGGGTCGACCGCGACCGACTCGGGCTGGCCCTGTCGCGTCGAGGCCGACTGATAGAAGGAGTTGGTCTGCTGGCCGGTCATCGAGTAGCTGCGCACGAAGAAGTTCCAGTAGTCGCCCACCTCCAGCTGGTTGGTGGCGGCGTCGTAGGCGATGCCCCAGGCGTAAACCCCCGCAGTGCCGGTGCCCCCAATGGTCCGCTCGTAGCCAGGCGCCTGCCAGGCGGCCGCCACACCGGTGGCCGACGTCATCGCCGGGACGGCGCAGACGGCCGCGGTGGCCAGCAACATGAGCCCCGGCCGCATCCCCCGCAGGGGTAGGCGGAACCGCTTCTCTCCCATCAATGCATCCCCTCTGTGCAGGCCATCAACTCCCCTGCTCAGGAGGAGAGCGAGTACCCCAGGATCCTGTCGTTGTAGGTGTCCGCGATATAGAGGTCACCGTTGGGCCCGAAGGCCACGTTCTCTGGGTCGTACAGCGTGGTCGGTCCACCACCGGTCACATCGCCGCCGGTGATCGTGACGCCCGCGGTACCGCTCGGCTCGTTGAACACCACCACCTGGCCGGGGTCGGCGCGCTGGGCCACAGCGACGTAGGTGCCGTTTGCGGCCACCCCGTAGGGGTCGGTGAGGCCGGTGAAGGTCCGGACCACCCCGGTCACGGTGCCTCCGCTCACGCTCAGCTCGACCACCCGGCCGTTGCCGCTGTCAGCGACGAAGACGTTGCCGGTGGTCGGATCGACCGCGATGCCGGTGGGGGTGGAGAACTGCCCGGTGCCGCTCCCCTTGGTGCCGTAGGGGGAACCGGGGACGACCTTGCAGGTGCCCGCATCGGCGGTGCAGGTGGCCACGTTCCAGGCCTCGATCCGATTGTTCTTGGTGTCGGCGACCCAGGCGTAGCCGCC
>JBEKGP010000067.1:0-12273 GCA_050012735.1 Candidatus Dormibacteria bacterium | reverse complement strand
GCGCGCTTGCGCACCGGTCCGAGACCGGGGACGACGTCCAGCCGGGAGCGGAGCGCCGACCTGGCCCGCCGGGCGCGGTGCTGGGTGATGGCGAAGCGGTGGGCCTCGTCGCGGACCCGCTGAACCAGGAAGAGGGTTGGCGACTCCCGGGGCAGCACGATCGGCTCGGGGTCGTCCGGACGGAAGAGCTCCTCGTTGCGCTTGGCCAGGCCAAAGACGGGCACGGCACCCAGTCCCAGCTCGAGGAGGACGCCCCGGGCCGCGCCGAGCTGGCCCTTGCCCCCGTCGATGAGCAGGAGGTCGGGGAGCGCGGCGAAGCTCTCTTCGGGGCGGGCCCTGCTCCGGCGGGCCTGGCCGGCCGCGGCGCCCTTCCGATCGCCGGCATCGGGATCGAGGCGGGCCTCCGCGCCATTGCTGCCGTCGGGGTCGGCGACCGGGATGTCGCCGTCCACCTCCTCCTGGACGGCACGGAGATGGCGGGCGAACCGGCGCCGGAGCGTCTCCGCCATGGAGGCGAAGTCGTCGGCACCCTCCACCGTCTTTATCCCGAAGTGCCGGTAGTGGCCGGGACGGGGCCGGCCGTCCTCGAAGACGACCATCGAGCCCACCGAGTTGGTGCCCATCGTGTTGCTGATGTCGTAGCACTCGATCCGGCGCGGCGGGCCCTCCAGATCGAGCCGGGCGGCGAGGTCGGCGAGCAGCGCCTCGGTCCGCTCGGCGTCGAAGTCCTCGACCACGCGGCGCTGGCGCAGCGTGGCGAGGGCCGTCTCCCGAGCGCGCTCCACCAGCCGGCGCAGCTCCCCCCGCTGCGGGACCCGGACGTCGACGGGGCCGCCGCGCTCGCCAGAGAGGAAATCGGCGATCTCGTCCAGGTCCTCGGCCGCGTCCGATGCCAGGATGGTCCTGGGGAGCTGGGGTGACCCACCGTAGAACTGGGGGAGGAAGGCGCTCAAGCACTCGGCCGATGAGCGGTCGGCGACACCCTCGACCTCGTGGGTCTCCGAGCCGATCACCCGGCCGCCGCGGACGGTGAGCACCGCCGCCATCCCCCGCCCCGCCTCGACGACGATGGCGACGGCGTCGTGGTCCCCGCGCCGCCCGCTCAGGACGTCCTGCCGTTCGCTGATCCGGTCGATGGCCCGGAGACGGTCGCGGAAGCGCGCCGCCAGCTCGTAGTCGAGGGACGTCGCCGCCCCCTCCATCTGCCCGCGCAGCTCGTCGGCGAGCACCGAGCTCCGACCCTCCATGAAGGTCTCGACCTGCTCCAGGAGACGGGCGTAGCCGGCCTCATCGATCCGCCCCTCGCAGGGCCCGCTGCAGCGCCGGATGTGGTAGTCGAGGCAGACCCGGCCCCTCCGGAAGACCTCGTCACTGCAGGTGCGGAAGGGGAAGATGGTGCGCAGCGAGCGGACCGTGGTGCGGAGCGACTGGGCGCTCGTGTACGGGCCGAAGTAGCGCGCCCCGTCGCGCTGCACCCGCCGGGTGTAATAGGGCCGGGGAAAGAGGGTCGCACGCTGACCCGCCTCGCCCCGAGGCGCCCGCAGCTTCTCCCTGGCGGTGCCCGGGGCGTGAGCGTCCGGCGCACCCGGCGCGGGGATCTTCAGGTAGAGATAGTTCTTGTCATCTTTGAGTCGAACATTGAAACGCGGGCGATGGCGCTTGATCAGGGTGTTCTCGAGGATCAGCGCCTCGCGGGGGTTGGCGCAGGCGATCACCTCGAAGTCGAAGACACTTTCGACCAGCCGCCGGGTCCGATCGGGCAGGCTGGGCATCCCCGTGAAGTAGGAGCGGAGCCGGTTCTGCAGCACCGCCGCCTTGCCGACGTAGGCAACCCGGCCGGCCAGGTCGCGCATGACATAGACCCCGGGGCCCTGCGGGGCGGCCCGGAGCCGCTCGCGCAGAAGATCGGGGTTATCGATCAGCCGGGCCGGGCGCTCCGTGGTGGCCACCGCCTCACTGTATCCCCGTGGCGGGCATGGGGAGGGCGCCCCCGGACGTCGAGTTGAAACCGTGCCGGGAGGTTCGGGCACCCGGTACAGTCGGCGACCATGCAGGGAGGCAGCCTGATCCGCAGAGCCGCGCGGGGGGCTGGCGGTCACCACCGGACGGCGAGGGCTGTGGTCGGGATCGGAATCGTCCTGGTGATGAGCGGCTGCGGGGCCGTGGGGGCACCCCCGAAGAGCGGCGCCGGCTCCCCGTCGGCCCCGGCCGGGACGTCCGCTCATCCCTCGCAAACCTCCTCGGCGGCGCCGCCAACCCCGACCCCGGCTCCGACGCCCACCCCGCCCGCCGCCGACCTCATGGCCTATGCCGCCACCATGGACGGCAACGTCGTCCCCGTCGACGTGACCGCGGGCAGGGCGGAGGCGCGGATCCCCGCCGACCTCCAGCCGGAGGCGATCGCAATCACCCCCAACGGGCGCACCGCCTACGTGGCCGACGCTTTCGCCGCGACGGTCACGCCCATCGACCTCGCCACCGGCTTTGCCGGGACGGCGATGTCGGTCACGTTCACGCCCCACAGCGGGATCTCGGCGATCGCCATCAGCCCGGGCGGCGCCACCGCCTATGTGGCCGTGGTCGTCGCCGCCCAGGCCACCGGCCTGGTGGTGCCCATCGATCTCGCCAACGGCACTCCGGAAGCCGCAATCCCGGTGGGCTCCGATCCGGTCGCCATCGCCATCACCCCCGACGGCTCCACGGCCTACGTGGTCGACTACGGCGACGGCACGCTCACGCCCATCGCGCTCGCGAGCGACAGCGTCGAGCCACAGATCCTCGTCGGCGGCAACCCCATCGCCATGGCGATCACCCCGGACGGACACGCGGCCTACGTGATGGACGGTCTGGACGCCAACGCCGTCATCCCGATCGCGCTGGCGGCGGACCCTGCCCAGGACGTGGTCGGCGGCGCGATCTCGGGGGTGAGCGGCGAGGCCGAGGCCATCGCGATCGCCCCCGACGGCAGCCGCGCCGTCTTGGTCGGCGGTACCGGGGCCAGCCTGATCTCGCTCCCCAGCGGGGCCCAACTGGGGGCGACGATCTCCGGGAGCTTCACCTGCGTCGCCATCAGCCCCGACGGCGCCACCGCGCTGCTGGGCTTCTTCGACGGCACGGGCGGCACGAAGGGGGTGCTCCCGGTCAAGCTCAGCGGGGGCGCGTCCGGTGCCCCGATAATTCTCGCCGGCGAGCCGGCGGCGATCGCCATCCGTCCGTAGGCGGGGAGGCGCCGGCCGCGCGCGGAGATGGGGTGACCACCCACTCCCCAACCCGTTGGAGCAGCAATGGCAGAGGTCACCGACAGCCTCGCCCGCCGGGCAGCCAGGGGTCGCTGCGATCGCCGGCACCTGGCCGCCGCCCTCGCCGTCACCGGGGCCCTGCTGCTGGGCGCCTGCGGCGGCGCCGGGGCCGCCTCGGCAACCAGCCGGACCCCCTCCCCGCGAACGGCCCCGACCGCCACGGTCAACGCGACAGCGACGCCGATCGCCACCCCGGCGTCATCCACCCCCACGCCGGCCCCCACGCCCACCCCGCCGGCGTCCGACCTGATGGCGTACGTGGCCGTGAGCGGCGGTGAGCTCATCCCACTCGACGTGACCACGGGCACGGCGGAGGCGCCTATGCGCATCGACCCGGACCCGACCTCCGTCACCGTCACCCCCGACGGCCACGACGCCTACGTGGCCGATGGGGAGACGGCCACGGTGACGGAGGTCAACCTGGAGACGGGCACCGTGGGGGCACCCAACCAGGTGGCGGACGATGCCACTCTCGCCGCGCTCGCGATCACCCCCAACGGGGCCACCCTTCTCGCGGTCGTCGATCCCACCGGCTACGACACCGGCTCGGTGATCCCGATCACCCTCGCCAGCGGCGCCGTGGGGGCACCCATCCCGGTGGGAGCAGACCCGGTCGCTATCGCCGTAGCGCCGAACGGCACCGCCTACGTCGTCAACGCCGGCGACAGCACGATCACGCCCATCTCGCTGGCGAGCGACACGGCGGGAGCCCCGCTCTCGGTGGGGGTGAACCCGATGGCCATCGTCATCACTCCGAGCGGTGGCACCGCCTACGTTCTCGGCGGCAGTGGTGCCGGCACCCTCACCCCGGTCACCCTGGCCGCGAATCCCGCCCAGGACGTGGTCGGCTCCGCGATCTCCGTCCCCGGGGGGGCGCCCGCGGCGCTCGCCATGGCTCCGGACGGCGGCAGCGCCTGCGTGCTCGGCGCCACCGGGGTGGGCCGGGTCTCGCTGCCGGCGGGCACCGACCTCTGGACCACCTCCAACGCGAGCTACACCGCCGCCGCGTTCAGTCTGGACGGGAGCAGGGCTTTGCTCGGCTACACCTCCGGCACCTCTCCGCGTCAGGGAGTGGTGATGCTGAGCACCGGCACGGACGCGGCCGGCACTCCCATATCGCTGAGCGGCAAGCCGACCTCGATCGCCTTCCGCCCGCCGTCAGCCGCCACCTGACCCCGCACCCTCCGCCCGGGACGCCCCGGGCGGAAGGTGGCGGCCGGCCTCGATGAGGACTGAGCGCGATTGTTGTGGGCGATTGCCGTGGGCGATCGCCTCTAATCCTTCGCGGCGTGCAGCGTCCTGACTCAGTACCAGTACTTGCGGCCGCCGACCGGACGTCCGGCGCTGCCCAGCAGCGAGAGGACGACCCCAATGATGAGCAGGATGATGCCGATCGTCCACAGCGGCGCGATGCCCGCAATGAAGCCGATGATCATCAGGATCAATCCGAGAACGATCATGCGAGGATCTCCATATCAGCCATTTGAGGCCTCCTTTGCTCGGCCCGCAGCCCTCCAAGACAGTGGCGCCGGACGACCCTCAGTCTTGGGGAGAGACCGCAACAAGCGCAGCAAGAACAGGCTCGACCCGGACCTCAGGAGGGGGCGCGTTCCGCAGCCGCCAGCTCATCCAGGAACGCCGACTCGTCGATCACCCGGACCCCGAGCCGCTGCGCCTTCTCCAGCTTGGAGCCGGCGCCGGGCCCCGCAACCACGGTGTGGGTCTTGCGGCTGACGCTCGAGGCGGGGTTGCCGCCCAGCCGGCGGATGCGCTCCTCGGCGTCGGGGCGGGGCATCGCCAGGAATGACCCGGTGAGCACCCAGCTCTGGCCGGTCCACGGCCCCTCCCCCACCACCGGCGCGGCCTCCGCCTCCACCCCGACGTCGGCGAGCCTGGCCAGCAGCCTCCTGCCGTCCTCGCCGTGGAACCAGCGAGCCACGGCCTCGGCCATGGTGGGGCCGAAACCCTCGACCTCCAACAGGTTCTCCTCGGTCGCGGCCGCGAGCCGCTCCAGCGAGCGGAAGTGGCTGGCGAGGGCAAGGGCCGTGTGCTCCCCAACATGGGGCACCCCGAGAGCGTTGAGCAGCCGGTGGAGCGGCACCCGCCGGCGGGCGGCGATGCTCGCGATCAGGTTGTCCGCGGAGCGGTCGGCGAACCGGTCCAGCGTCAGCACCTGCTCCCGGGTAAGCCGGAAGAAGTCGGCGGCGTCCTCGACGTAGCCGGCCTCGATCAGGGCCGCGATGACCATCGGGCCCATCCCCTCGATGTCCAGCGACGAGCGGCCGGCGAAGTGGATGAGCCGCTCCCAGCGCTGCGCGGGACAGAGCGGATTGACACAGCGCCGGGCCACCTCCCCCTCCTCGCGGACGAGCTCGGCGCCGCAGACCGGGCAGGTGGCCGGCGGCACCCAGGGCACGGCATCCGCGGGACGCCGCTCCAGAACCACCCGGACGATCTCGGGGATGACGTCACCGGCCTTGTGGACGACCACGGTGTCCCCGGCGCGGACGTCCTTGCGGGCCACCTCGTCCTCGTTGTGCAGGGTGCAGCGCTGCACCGTCGAGCCAGCGATCAGCACCGGCTCGAGCAAGGCGACCGGCGTGCAGGTCCCGGTGCGCCCGACGTTGACCAGGATGTCCTGCACCCGGGTCTCCCGCTCCTCGGGCGGGAACTTGTACGCGATGGCCCAGCGCGGTGACCGCGACACCGCTCCCAGCTCGGCCTGGATCTCCCGCTCATCGACCTTGATGACCACCCCGTCGGTCCCGTAGTCGAGGTCGTGGCGGGCGTCCTGCCAGTGCTCCAGGTAGTCGGCGATGCCATCACCGTCCACCGCCCGGCGATGGGGGTTGACCCGGAAGCCCATCTCCCCCAGCAGGGCCAGAACCTCGGTCTGGGAACGGGCGGGACCGGGCGGGTCCAACTGATACATGAAGGTCTGCAGACCCCGGCTCGCGGTCACCGTGGGGTTGAGCTGGCGCACCGCCCCCGCCGCGGCGTTGCGCGGGTTGGCGTAGTTCTGCTTACCGTCCTCCTCGAGCTGCTGGTTGAGGGCCGCGAAGCTGGGCTTGGGCATGTACACCTCACCGCGCACCTCGAACTCGCGGGGCAGCCCCTCGGGAACGCTGCGGAGACGGACCGGGATGGAGCGGATGGTGCGCACGTTGGCGGTGACGTCTTCGCCCTCGACGCCGTCTCCCCTCGTCGCCCCGGTCACCAGCTCGCCGTCCCGGTAGGTGAGCGACATGGCCAGCCCGTCGATCTTCAGCTCGCAGACGAAGCGGTCGGTGCCGGGCACGATCCGCTGAATGCGCCGCCGGAAGGCCTCGACCTCCTCCGGGGAGAAGGCGTTGCCGAGGGAGAGCATGGGGGTGCGGTGCCGGTACTTGGAGAAGGCCTCGGCGGGGGCGCCCCCCACCCGCTGGGTGGGCGAATCCGCCGTCTGCAGCTCCGGGTGGCGCGCCTCCAGGTCGACCAGCTCGCGGAAGAGCCGGTCGTACTCGGCGTCGGTGATCTCGGGGCGGTCGGCGACGTAGTAGAGGTGGGCGTGGTGCTCCAGCTCCTGCCTCAGTTCGCCGGCGCGGCGGCGCGCCTCCTCGGGGATCGGCCCGGTCGGGGTCTCGGTCATCGGTCCACCGATTGTGTCGCGCTGCGCCTCCCTGGCGATTATGGAGAAACGGCGGGCTCTGGTCGGGACGGGCTGGTACGGTTCTCCCAAGATGGCCCGAGCCTCCGCCTTCCTCGACCCCCGCCTCAGCGAGTACCTGGTCGCCCACGCCCAACCGGCGGACCCGCTGCTGGCGGAGCTCGCCGCGGAGACGGAGCGGTCGTGGTGCGAGATGGACATGCAGGTGAGCCCTGACGAGGGCGCGCTGCTGCGGCTCCTGGTCCGGCTCTGCGGGGCGGGACGGGCGATCGAGCTGGGGACGTTCACCGGCTATTCCTCCCTCTGCATCGCCCAGGGGCTGCCACCCGGGGGACGGCTGCTCTGCTGCGACGTGAGCGAGGAGTGGACCTCGGTGGCGCGCCGCTACTGGGAGCGCGCGGGGCTCGCCGACCGCATCGAGCTGCGCCTGGGCCCAGCGCTGGAGACGCTGGCCCGGCTCCCCATCGGACCGCTCTTCGACTTCGCATTCATCGACGCCGAGAAGAGCGAGTACATCGCCTACTACGAGGCCCTGGTGCCGCGCCTGGCGGCGGGCGGGTTGATCGCCGTCGACAACGTGCTCCGGAAGGGGACGGTGTTCGGGCTGGGAGAGCCGGACCGGCGGACGGCCCTGGCTCGCGAGTTCAACGACCACGTGCTCGCCGATCCCCGCACCGAGTCGGTCATCCTGCCCATCGCGGATGGATTGAGCCTGATCACGACGGCCTCGCCGGGATGGCGGACGCCCGGCTGATCCGGGGCCCCGGGGCCGACGCCGGCCGGGCGGCCGGCCACCCGCCGTCGCGTGGGGCCTTGTGGACAGAACTGTGTTAAAGGGATAAATGGTGAGGGGGGGCGCCGGCGCCTGGCGCTCGACGCGCTTGGGACTTTCGTTGCCGGAGCGGGATGGGTCAGCCGCCGGCCACCTCTGCCGGGTGTCTCCACACCCTCGTTCAGGGGGCCTTCCCATGGTTCAGCGAGCTGGAGCCGGTGGGCGTGGTTCAGGTTGGAAAGGTTGCTGTGAACCGCCTAGGATACCGGTCGTGAGCACCGCGCTCGAGCCGGCAAAAGCGGACATGAGGGGGCACTTGTCTGGCTGGTTTGCGGATCTCGGGTTTCCCTTTGGAGGGTCGACCGAGATGACGGGCATGAGGCGTCTTGTGCTTGTGACAATCCCATTGGCTATTGGGGTGCTGGCAGTGGCTGCCTGTGGGGAGACGACATATTCTCTGCTGCCGGCGACGTCGGCGTTCCCAGTCCACACAGCATCGTTCTTGCCCTCAGCGCAGACACCCACGCCGAGCCCAAGCCCGTCTGCCACTGCTCCGCTGTCCCCCCTCGACAGCCTCAACGCATACGTCACCAGCGAGAGCGCGCGTGAAACACAGGCCGGCAAGCTCGACCCTTCGCAGGACACGTTCGGGGACGCCAACGTCGCAGAGCGCAGCGCGCCGGTTGCGTACGGCGGCGGGTACGTCGCGGTGGCGGCCTTCGGCTCCGATCCGAATGGGCAACCGGTACAGGTGCTCTCCTACGCGGGCGGATCGTGGACGGTCGTTGCCACGCTTGGCTATCCGGTTGAGCCGAGAACGGTCGTCCATCCTGACTCGCTCGACCTCTTCGGCTCCACCGACGACACCGCGGACATCTCGGTGGGCTACGCGACGGGCAGCGCGCCGGACTTCCTGATCCCGTTCACGGGCTCCGGCTGCGCGCGGGGGCCCGTGGTCAGCGACGCCAGCGGCACCTGGCAGTACCTTCCCTTCTTCTACCCCGGCCAGACCACGGCCAACGAGGTCCTCGGCGGCAATCCCCGCTTCGACGGCGGCACGCTGGTCTCCGACAACAACTGCGCGACCTCGGTCCCCCAAAACCAGCGCGTGACGTCGACCTGGACCTACGACCCGTCCTCGGGCGACCTCACCGCCAGCGAGCAGCCCGGCTGGCCGCCCTCCCCCTAAAGGGGTCTTCCACCGCGGACTGAGGAGCCGCCGGCCGGGCGGCCGGCCACCCGCTCTCGCGTGGGGCCTTGTAGACAGAACTGTCCTAAAGGGTTAAATGGTGAGGGGGGACGACGGCGCTTGGCGCTCGACGCGCTTAGGACTTTCGTTGCCGGAACGGGATGGGTCAGCCGCCGGCTGGGAAGAGCTTGGCGTCGGCGACCGCGAAGATCTTCATCCCCGCCTCGTCGAAGCGGATCACCACCTCCTCACCGGCGCGGGTCATGGTGCTCTTGAGGATGGTGCCGGCCCCGTACTTGGGGTGCTCGACGCGCATCCCCGCCGAGTAGCGCTGGGGAGCGATCTCCACCGGATTGGCCCGCACCGCCTGGGCGTGGACGGCCTCGCGGACCGCGCCCGGCTGGCGCGGCGCGGTCACCGGCGGCCCTCCCGGCCGGCGCACCAGGGTGAGCATCTCGGGCGGGATGTCGGCCAGGAAGCGCGACGCCTGGGCGGTCTGGGCGCTGCCGTAGAGGTGGCGGCGGAAGGCGTGGAGGAGGTAGAGCCGCTGCTGGGCCCGGGTCACGCCGACATAGGTGAGGCGGCGCTCCTCGGCGATGCCCTCGTCGCCCTCCTCCAGCGCCCGGATGTGGGGCAGCAGCCCCTCCTCCATCCCAGCCAGGAAGACGACCGGGAACTCCAGGCCCTTGACCTGGTGGAGGGTGATCAGGGTGACGCCGGTCTTGGTGTCGTCCAGGCTGTCCACGTCGGCGACGAGGGCGACGTTCTCCAGGAACTGGCGGAGGCCGTCGGGGGGCGGCACGTCCTCGTACTCCTCCGAGTAGCCGACCAGCTCGGTCACGTTGGCCCAGCGCTCCTCGCCCTCGGGGGTGCCGTCGCGGAGCATCGACTGGTAGCCGGTCTCCTCGACGACCCGCTCCAGCAGACGGGGCACGGGGAGGCGGAGGCTCAGCTCGCCAAGGCCGGCGATGAGCTTGCCGAAGCCGGAGAGCGCCTGGAGGGCGGCCGGGCCCAGCTCGGCCTCCTCCCCCACATGTTCGACCGCCTCGAACGGCGAAATCCTTCGCTTGCGGGCGATCCGCTCCAGCTCGGCGACGCTGCGCTCCCCGATCTTTCGCCGGGGGACGTTGACGATCCGGCCGAAGGCCACCGGGTCGCGGGGGTTGGCGACCAGGCGGAGGTAGGCGAGGACGTCCTTCACCTCCTTGCGCTCGTAGAAGCGGAGGCCGCCCACCAGGCGGTAGGGGATGCCGCGGCGGAGGAGCACGTCCTCGAAGGCGCGCGACTGGGCATTGGTCCGGTAGAGAACGGCGAAATCGGAGAGCGAATACGACTCGTTGCCGATCAGCCTCTCGATCTCGCCGCAGACCGTGAGCGCCTCCTCCTGCTCGTCGTAGACGGGGATGAGCCGGACCGGCTCGCCACCGCCGCGCTCGGTCCAGAGCCGCTTGGCGGCACGATCCTGATTGACCCTGATCACGGCGTGGGCGGTGTCGAGGATGGGCTGGCTGGAGCGGTAGTTCTGCTCCAAGGTCACCACGTGCGCGTCGGGGAAGTCCTTCTGGAACTCCAGGATGTTGCGGATGTCGGCGCCCCGGAAGCGGTAGACCGAGTTGTGGGTGATCAGGCCGTTGGCGATGAAGTTGTGGGTGTGCTCGACGTCCAGGTCGAACACCTGCGTGCGCCCAGTGACGCGCTCCACGTCAACGACGATATCGTAGCCGCAGGTCTCGTCGAACACCGTCATCCCGGGGAGCACAGAGTCGGCACGAGTGGCGGGGAGCGAGTTGGACTCCCGGTCGGTGGCACCGTTGATCCCGAACCGTCCCTTCATCACGATGACCCCATTCAGGGCCTCTGCCAGCCGGCCGGCGGTCTGCATGAGAGTGGCCATGTCCTTGAACACCGTCTCGTACCGCCAGCTCCGGGGCGAGTTGGCGTGAGCAGGACGGACACGAAGGCCCAGCCCGCGGATGATCTCGGCGCCCTTCTCGTCGTTTCCCCCCACCGCGATCAGGTGCATGGGAGTCGCACCGCGTCGATCAGCGCAGAGGGTGACCACGATGTTGCGGCGACTGCTGTTCCGAGACTGCGGGTGATGGTGGGGATGCTCTGGTGACAGGCCACGGTCGTGAAGCAGCCGCCGGGCAGACGTTTCCGTGTCGAGAGCCGCGAAGACGGCTCGCAGGCGGGCCGGGTCGTGGACCAGCCCGTCTCTGGAGCCCTTCCGGGCCACGAACGGCAGGGTGGGAATCTGGTAGCGGAGCGACGTGACGTACTCGTCCTCACGCGCGTCGTTCTCGGACGGATGCACCGCCAGTATCCAGAGGGCGTCAGCGTGCTCCTGAACCGCTCGCTGTCGGAAGCCGACCACCGCCTTGGCCTGAGCCGCCGTGTGGACCTGGCTAGTGCCGACACGGTACCCCAAGCCATCCTTCTGCATCAGGTAGACGAAGTGGTAGTTGGGGGATATGCCCAGCCGATATCCGGCGAAGTGCACGTGCTCGGGGGTGCTGACCAGCCCGCGACCCCCGGCCGTGCGGATGCGGACCACCTCCTCCGTCTCCCGTTCGTAGACCCGCAGCACGCGGGCCGGCCTGACGGTGCCGCTCCCGCCGGCCGAAGAGACGATGTCACCCGGCCGGATCTCCTCGATCGGCCTGCGCGAGCCGTCAGCCATGCTCACCATGGTCCCAGCGACGAGGCACTGGTCGTCATCGCCCACGACGGTCAGGTTGCGATGGGTTGCGGCCAGAAGTGACACCATCAGGTACTGGGCGTGGTTGGTGTCCTGGTACTCGTCGACGAAGAGGTGGCTCCAGCGCTGGCGGTAGTGCTCCAGCACCGGGGGGACGTCCTGGAGCAGGGAGACGGTGCGCATCAGCAGGTCGTCGAAGTCGAGCGCCCCGGCAGCGGCCAGCTCGGCCTCGTAGGCGCGGTAGATGCGGGCCGCCTCGACCTCGAGGTAGCCGCTCGCCCGGGCGGCGAAGGCCGCCGCATTGAGCAGCTCGTTCTTGGCCGCGCTGACCACGTGCACCACCTTGGTGGGAGCGAGGCGCTTGTCGTCCACCCCGGTCGTCTGCATGGCCCGGCGCATCGCTGACAGCCGGTCGGCCTCGTCGTAGATGACGAAGTTGGCGGGGATGCCGATGGCGTCGCCGTCACGGCGGAGGATGCGTGCCCCCACGGAGTGGAAGGTCCCCAGCCACATCCCGCTGATGTCGGAGCCGAGCAGCTTCTCCACCCGGCCGCGCATCTCCCGGGCCGCCTTGTTGGTGAAGGTGACCGCCAGGATCTCCTGGGGACGCACGCCGCGGGCGGCGATGACGTAGGCGATGCGATGGGTGAGCACCCGGGTCTTGCCGCT
>JBEKGP010000066.1:0-12282 GCA_050012735.1 Candidatus Dormibacteria bacterium | reverse complement strand
GTCCGCGACGGGCTGACCGCGGTGATCAGCGTCAAGCTCCAGGAGCCGCAGTTCGAGGGCCAGACCAAGACCAAGCTGGGCAACAGCGAGGTGACCGGTCAGGTGTCGACGGTGCTGAGCGACGCGCTGATGCAGTACCTCGAGGAGAACCCGGCCGAGGCCAAGCGGATCGTGGAGCAGTCGCTCACCGCCGCCCGGGCACGCCAGGCGGCCGCACGTGCCCGCGAGCTGGTGCAGCGCAAGTCGCTGCTCGAGTCGGCGACCCTTCCCGGCAAGCTCGCCGACTGCAGCGAGCGGGACCCCGAGCACTGCGAGCTCTTCATCGTCGAGGGGGACAGCGCGGGTGGCTCGGCCAAGCAGGGACGCGAGCGGCGCAACCAGGCCATCCTCCCGCTGCGCGGCAAGATTCTCAACGTCGAGAAGGCTCGCGCCGACAAGATCCTCGCCAACGAGGAGATCAAGAACCTGATCACCGCCCTCGGCGCCGGATTCGGCGACACCATGAACATCGCCAAACTCCGCTACCACCGCATCGTGCTGATGGCAGACGCCGATGTCGACGGCTCGCACATCCGCACCCTGCTGCTCACCTTCTTCTGGCGCCACCTCCAAGAGGTGATCTTCGGCGGCTACCTCTACCTGGCGCAGCCCCCGCTTTACAAGCTCAAGAAGGGAACCGGCAAGCAGGAGCGGGTCGAGTACGCCTACAGCGACCCCGAGCGCGACACCAAGTTCAAGGAGATGGGCGGGGGCAGGATCGAGGTCCAGCGCTACAAGGGACTGGGCGAGATGAACCCCGAGGAGTTGTGGGAGACGACCATGGACCCGGCCAAGCGGGTCCTGCTCCGGGTCACCGTCGAGGACGCCCTCAAGGCGGACGAGATCTTCGACAAGCTGATGGGCTCCGACGTGGAGCCGCGTCGCCGCTTCATCCAGACCCACGCCCGGTCGGTTCGCAACCTGGACGTCTGATGGAACAGAGCGGCACCCCGGGAGGGACACATCCGACGGCGACCCCGGTCACCGTGGCGGTGGACGCCATGAGCGGTGACAACGACCCGCAGGCGGCCGTGCGCGGGGCGCTCGACGCGGCTGTCAAAGACGGCATCCGGGTGCTGCTCGTGGGCGACCGTGAACGCCTGCAGGCCCTCTCCGAGGAGTGGCGGCGGGCTTTGCCGGACAACGCGACCCGCGCCGCGGACGTGCTGCGCACCAACGTGGAGATCGTGCCGGCTGGATCGGTGATCGGCATGGACGAGCACCCCGCCCAGGCGGTCCGCTCCAAGAAGGACGCCAGCGTCGTGGTCGCCACCCACCTGGTGGCCGAGGGACGGGCCCAGGCGGCCGTCTCCGCCGGCAACAGCGGTGCCACCCTGGCCGCCGCGCTGCTCACGGTGGGGCGCATCCGAGGGGTCGCACGCCCCGCCATCGGGACCACCTTCCCCACCCCCACCCTCACCACCTCCACCTTCCTGCTCGACATCGGCGGCAACGTCGACTGCAAGCCGCTCTGGCTGCTGCAATTCGGGGTGATGGGCAGCATCTACGCGCGCCTGATGATGGGTGTCGATGATCCCCGCGTCGGCCTTCTGAGCAACGGCGAGGAGGCGGAGAAGGGGTCGGAGCTGGTCCTGGAGGCGCACCGGATGCTCTCGTCGGCGCGGCTCCGCTTCGTCGGCAACGTGGAGGGCCGTGACGTCTTCAACGGCTCCTGCGACGTCGTGGTGACCGACGGCTTCACCGGCAACGTCGTCCTCAAGACGGCGGAGGGGGTCGCCGAGCTCCTCTTCGGGGTGATCGCGCACGAGGCTCGTGGATCGCTCACCGGCAAGGTCGGAGGCGCCCTGCTCAAGCCGAAGCTCCGCCCCCTGCGCGACCGGGTCGACTACCGCAAGGCTGGGGGCGCCCTGCTGCTCGGGGTGGCCGGTGAGGTGGTCATCGCTCACGGTCGCAGCGACGCCGAGGCCATCGGCAACGCCGTGCGCGTGGCGGCGCTCGCCGCTCGCCAGCGGGTCAGCGCGCGGATCACCGCGGCGATGGCATCGCCGGACCGGGCGGCCACGGTCGCTTCCGTCGAGCATCCAGATGAGGACGGGTCATGAGCGTCTTCCACCCCGGCGACATCCAGCCCATCGACCTCGAGCTCGAGATGCGCCAGAGCTACATGGACTACGCGATGAGCGTCATCGTGAGCCGGGCGCTGCCCGACGTGCGCGACGGTCTCAAGCCGGTCCAGCGGCGCATCCTCTACGCGATGCTCCAGGAGGGCATCACCGCCGGTGGCCGGACCAAGAAGTCGGCGGCGATCGTCGGCGAGGTGATGAAGAACTATCACCCGCACGGCGACCAGTCGATCTACGACACCTTGGCGCGACTGGTCCAGCCCTGGGTGATGCGCTACCCGCTGGTCACCGGCCAGGGCAACTTCGGCTCGGTGGACGGCGACCCCCCGGCGGCACAGCGCTACACCGAGGCCAAGATGTCGGCGGTCGCCATGACCATGGTCGAGGACATCGACAAGGACACGGTCGACATGGTCGAGACCTACCTTGCCGATCCCACGGTCCTGCAGCCGAGCGTGCTCCCCGCGCTGCTGCCCAACCTGCTGGTCAACGGTGCCAGCGGGATCGCGGTCGGCATGGCGACCAACATCCCACCCCACAACCTCGGCGAGGTCTGCGACGCGCTGATGCGGCTCATCGACGAACCGGAGATCAGCACCGAGGACCTGGTCAGGATCATCCCCGGGCCCGACTTCCCGACCGGCGCGATGATCTACGCACGCGACATCGCCCAGGTGTACGCGACCGGCCACGGACGGATCGTCATGCGCGCCCAGGTCGAGTTCGAGGAGTCGCGCAACGGCCGGGAGCAGATCATCGTCCGCGAGCTTCCCTACCAGGTCAACAAGGCGCGCCTGCTGGCGAACATCGCGGAGCTGGTCAACGACAAGAAGATCGAGGGGATCGCCGACCTTCGAGACGAGTCCGGTCGCACCGAGAGCACCCGGATCGTCATCGAGCTGAAGCAGACGGCGCGGCCCCACACGGTGCTCAACAACCTCTACAAGCACACTCAGCTCCAGTACACCTTCGGCGCCCTGATGCTTGCGCTGGTCGACGGCCGGCCCCAGGTGCTCGGGCTGAAGGCGATCCTCCAGCCCTTCGTCGACTTCCGGCGTCAGGTCGTGGTGCGGCGCACCCGCTACCTCCTGGGGAGGGCGCGGGAGCGGGCGCACATCCTTGAGGGGCTGCTCAAGTGCCTCGACCACATCGACGAGGTGATCGCGCTGATCCGCGCGGCCCAGGACGAGAAGGCGGCCCAGACCGCGCTGGAGCAGCGCTTCCAGTTGAGTGAGCGGCAGTCCAAGGCGATCGTCGACCTGCGCCTGGGCCGCCTGACCCGGCTGGAGGCGGGCAAGATCCAGGAGGAGTACGAGGGCCTCATCAAGGAGATCGCCCGCTTCGAGGACATCCTCGCCAACCCCCGCCTGGTGGACCAGCTGATCAAGGACGAGCTGGCCGAGCTCCGCAAGCGCTTCGCCGATCCCCGGCGCACCGAGATCCGGTACGGGGACGTCGATCTCAACGAGGAGGACCTGATCCCCAAGGAGCAGGTCTTCGTCACCCTGACCCACCGCGGCTACATCAAGCGCATCCCGGTGGACAGCTACCGGGCTCAGCACCGCGGCGGCCGCGGGGTGGTCGGGGCCAAGCGCTCCACCGAACAGGACTACGCCGAGCACTCCACCACCGCCTCGACCCACAGCGACATGCTCTTCTTCACCAACCGGGGGCGGGTCTTCCGGTTGCGAACCCACGAGATCCCGGACGTCAAGCGCCAGGCCAAGGGACTCCCGATCATAAATCTCATCGAGATCGACCAGAGTGAGCGGATCACTGCCCTGATCGCGGTCGACGGCTTCTCCGACGAGCAGTACCTGGTGATGGCGACCCGGCTGGGCCAGATCAAGAAGACCCCGTCGGCCGCCTACTCCGCGGTGCGGCGCAATGGGCTGATCGCCATCAACCTCCAGGAGGGCGATGAGCTGGACTGGGTGAGGATCTCGGCGGGCGGCGATGAGCTGCTCGTGGTCACCCGTCAGGGCAAGGGCGCCCGGTTCTCGGAGAAGGAGGTCCGCCCGATGGGGCGGGACACCATGGGTGTGGGAGCGATCAGGCTTCGTTCCGGGGACGAGGTGGCCGGCTTCGACATCGTGAACCCGCGCGGCCACGTCCTGGTGGTGACCCAGCTGGGCTTCGGCAAGCTGACCCCGATGGAGGACTATCCGGTCAAGAGCCGCAACATCCAGGGGGTCTACACGGTGGACCAGAACGCCATCCCCAAGATCGGCGAGATCGTGGGGATGCGAGTGGTCGAGGACCTCTCCGAGGAGCTGATGGTGGTCTCGACGAAGGGCCAGGTGATCCGGATTCCGCTGGCACAGGTACGGGTGTCAGGCCGTCAGACCCGCGGCGTGATCATCATGCGGCTCGCCGAAGGAGACCGCGTCGGCTCGATGGCCGGCGTGGGCCGGGCCGACGTGCTTGAGGTGGACTAGAAGGGGGCGTCAGCCCCCCTCGCGTCAGACCTCGGCCTTGCCGATCTTGAAGATCTTGGTCCCGCAGGTGGGGCAGGTGCCGGTCGTGGCCGGTTTGCCGTTCTTCATCGTGATCGCCTGCGCATCCTTGATCTCAGTCTGCTTCTTGCACTTGAGACAGTAGCCGGAGACTGCCATCGGTTCCTCTCCTGGATCGGGCTGGATCGAGCCGGGTCCGCCCGGCGACTTGCCCGGGATTGTAAGCACACTCCGCCCGATCAGGTTGAATTCAGCCGAATTCGGACGCTGGCGCGCCGCACACGGCGAAACTGTGCAACAGCGCGATCAACCCAAACAGAGTCCGTGGGGCTCCGTGCCCGCCTCGGGAGGCACCCTGAATTGGGGGTGCCGGGGCTCGTAACCGCTGGGTTCCGGGCGACGTATACCTTTCATGACCCTCCACACCGCCAGCTTCCCCACCGAGCCCCGGGTTGCCGCCGGTTACGGGACGGCGAGCCGCCGAGCCATCGTGCTGGCGGTGAGCCTGATCGCCGTGCTGGGAGCGCTCGTCGTGTGGGGGCTATCCGCCCTCGTCGGCTGAGCAAGCAGAGCCGCGCGAAACCCCTCGACGCAAAGAGAGGCCGCGCCACCCTGGGGCGGCGCGGCCTCTCCCTGCGAAACGGTCTTCTAGCTCTCGCCGCCCACCATGGCGATCGAGCCATTGAAGGTGGCCCCATCCTCGACGTGGAGCTTGCCCACCCGGATGCTCCCCTGGAGGTACCCGGAACCGGCAAGGCGGAGCCGCTGCTGAGCGGTGACCTCGCCCTCGACCCGGCCACGGATGCTGAGGTTGCGACACTCGAGCCGGGCCTTGACGACGGCAGAGGCTTCGACAGTCACGTCGCCGGTGGTGATCACCTCACCGTCGATGCTGCCGAACACCACCAGATCGCTGCGGATGATCAACTTACCCTCGAGGCGGTCATCGGCGCCGAGGGTGACCGTGCCGCCGCTAGAGTTCTCGCCGGGGCGCTTTGCGTCCGGTTTGGATATCACCACTGACTCTTTCGCCTCCGGGGTTGCGTTGATCTTGTCTGCGGTCTGGTCCATGTCTGAATCCTTACCCTACGCCGACGGACAGGGTCGTCAGTCTACCGCTCCGGTACCCTCTGACCCCCCCGATCGGGAGTGGCCGTCGGCGACTCGTTACGCCCGCCACCTCGAGGCCTACTACGACGCCGTCAACCACGCCTACGACGACTGGTCCTCGGGCATCCACCGCCGGCTGGGCGCCCGTCTGATCGAGATCGCATCGCCCCTTCCCGGCGAGCGCCTGCTCGACGTCGGCTGCGGTACGGGCCTGGTGACCCAGATGGCGGCGGAGCGCGTGGGTACCTCGGGCGAGGTGTTCGGAGTGGACATCGCCAAACGGCTCCTGGAGGTCGCCCAGCGGCGCGCCTCCCCGTATGTGCGCTTTCTCCACGTCCCCGCCGAGGCGCTGGTCTTCAGCGACTGCACGTTCGACGTCGTCACCATCGGCAACTCCCTCCCTTACCTCTCCGACCCCCGAGGCGCCCTCGAGGAGGCCCATCGGGTGCTGCGGCGCGGCTCGCGGATCGCCCTTTCCGTGCTCGACCGTGCCCTCTCGACGCCCGCGCAGGAGGTGTTCCACGAGCGGCTCCTGGCCCTGGAGCTCCGGCATCCCGTGATCGTCCCCCGCCCCCCCGGCGACCGGAACCGGTTGGGCGAGCCCGAGGTGCTCGCCCACCTGCTGGCGTCCGCAGGCTTCACCGACGTCGTGACCACGATGATGGTGACCGGCGGGAGGGCGGCGACAGCACGAGAGTGGACCGACCTGATGATGGGGGCGGGGCCCTCGTCCCACGCGCTGCTCTCGGTCCTGGGGCCGTCGGTGCGGGCGGACTTCGAAGCCGACCTCACCGAACGGATGAGTCAGCTCGGAGAGGACGAGGCCTTCCGCTACCACCATCCCTTCACCTTCGCGGAGGCCATCCGCCCGTAGAGACCGGAGCCGTGGGGCACGGTGACAGGAGCGCGACGGACGGGGAGCGGCCCACGCGGTCGCCGTACGATCCGCCGACATGACATGGCTGTCAGCCGGAGGCCAATGGGCGCCGGCGACGCTCCTTGGCCTCCGGGGAGGGTCCCGACGCGAACGGCTGTCCCACGCCGCGGTGACAGCGGTGACCGCCGGCGCGGCGCTCCTCGTGATCGTCGACTTCATAGTGGCACCGCTGACCGGTCACTTCTCCGGGTCTTTCGACGACTTCGGACCGATCCTGGCCGCAGGCCACGCCGCCAATGCCGGCCTCGATCCGTACGCCCCGTTCCTCGCCGTGGCGCCGACGCAGGCGACCAGCGGCCTCCCCTACGACTTCCTTCCCCTGGTCGCCGTCCTGGCTCGACCGCTGGCAGCCCTCCCCCACGCGGTGGCGGTGACCCTGTGGCTGTGGGGGATCGTCGCCTGCACGATCGCGGCGTCGGTCATCACGGCTCGGACCGTCCTCCCGAAGGCATGGCCGCGCACCGCCATCGGCTTCTCGGCTGCCGTGCTCTTCGCTCCCGCCCTGTACGACATCTGGCACGGGCAGATGAGCTCGGTGGTGCTGCTCACCCTGGCACTCGCCTTTCGCGCCTGGGTCGATGGCGACGAGATCACCTGTGGCCTGGCCCTTGGCGTCGGCGCTGCTCTCCGGATCTCGCCCGCCGCGTTGCTGCTGCTCCTGATTCGACGCCGCTGGTGGCGTGGCATCGCCGTCGGCGCCGGTACCGGGCTGATCTCGCTTCTTGCCGGTGGGCTGCTGCTCGGGTTCGACCGGGTCACCGAATGGTTCACCAAGGTCCTCCCCCTCCTCGGGCGGCCCAACGGCTGGTACTTCAACCAGAGCGCCGGGGCGCTGCTCTGCCGCCTCTTCAACTACCACGTATGGCGCATAGATCCCCCGAACCCGCTTCTCCAGGCCGCCGTCGTCGCGGTCTCGGCGGCCTGCATCCTGGGCGCGGCGTGGGTGGTTCGCGGCGGCGAGTGCTCGGAGGAACGGCGTTCCCTGGAGCTGAGTGCCGGAATGGTTGCCATGGTGCTCGCCACCACGGTGGCCTGGTGGTCGGACGACTCGAGCCTGCTCGTCCCCCTGCTCGCCATCGCCGGCCTGGCCGCCCGCAGGGTGGCCGGCCGGCCGGTTGTCATGGCGGGGATCGCTCTCTTCCTGGCCGCTGGCGTCGCTGCCCCGGCGTTCCTGGGCTTGGGCGGTACCGGCTGGCTCCCCAGCACCTTTGGCACCCTCTGGTGGTGGCCGGCCCTACAGCTGGACTCCCTCCCCGCGGGGACGGCGCTCGCCCTGCTGGTCGCGCTCCTGGTGACGCTCGCCCGGAGCCGCACCGGGCCGTGGCAGCGGGCCGGTCACGATGACGCGACGGGGTCTTGACCCAAGCGGCGGCGGCCGTACCATCCGGCCCGTGATCACTCGTGTGGTGCCGGAAGGCGCCGTCCGGGGTCGCCAGCGCTCCCCACGGCTGCGGCGCATCCGCCTCCTCCTGCTCCTGGCGACGGCCGCCATCTCCGCGGTTGCCCTCTTCTCCTTCGTGATCGACCCGCTGACCGGGCATTTCGGAGGGCCCTTCGAAGACTTCTCCGCCTACCTCGGCGCCGCGCGGTCGATGGCCGCCGGCGGCTCAGCCTACGCGAGCTTCAGCTCTGTCCCCGTGACCGAGACGGGCTTCGTGTACCCGCCCTTCGCCGCGCTGCTGGTCCGCCCGCTGGCGCTGCTCAGCACCCGGGCGGCGATGGACATCTGGCTGTGGCTCACCCTCGCCTGCGCCGTCGCCGGCGCGATCGTGGTCGCCCGCACCGCCCTGCCGAAGTCGTGGCCGAGAGTCGAGCTGGCGGTGCTGGCCGCTCTGGCGTTCGCCCCGGCCACCTACAACTACTGGCACGGACAGATCAATCCCGTGATCTTCCTGCTGCTCGCGATCTCCTACTGGGCCTACGTCCGAGATCGGGAGCTGACGGCCGGGGTCCTCCTCGGTCTGGCCGCCGGGATCAAGATCGCCCCGGTCATCTTCCTGATCGTGCTGATCCGGCGCCGCTGGTGGCGCGGAACCGCTGCGATGGTGTCGACCGGCGTGGTCACCCTGATCCCGGGAACCCTCGCCGTGGGGGGTGGGGCGGCGGTCACCTTCGTAACCAAGGTCTTGCCCGGCCTCAACCGGGCCACGGGGTGGATCTACAACCAGTCCCTGGGCGGCGCCATCAGCCGCGTCGCGCACCAATCGGTGCTGGCGGTGCAACCGACCTCCTGGCCGGTCCAGGTGTTCAGCATCGTGGCGGCACTGCTCGTCGTGGGGCTCGCGGGTTGGGCGGTGCGGCCGGAGTGGCGATCCCCCGAGGAGAGGGGGGCCGAATTCGGGTTGGCGATCACCGCGATGCTGCTGGCCGGCGGCGTCGCCTGGTACGCGCATTTCATGCATCTCATCATTCCGCTCCTCTGCGTCCTCGGCCTGGTCGCCGCGCGCGGGTGGCGCGCCGAGCGGTCGACCGCCCTGGCCGCGGTGGGGGTGCTGATCGTCTTCGGGGTCGTCGCCCCCGTGGCGATCTCCGACCTCAGCATGAACGGAGTCGTGGCAGTCAGCCGGACACCGGCCTGGTGGCCCTTCCTCCAGCTCTGCTCGCTACCCTGCGCGAGCGCGCTGTGGCTGGCCATCGCCCTGGCCCGGAGGCTGCGGCGGCAGCCGGCGCCGGCCGATTCACCCGCTCGTGACGGCGCGCCGGCCGCGGCGGTGACCGCCTAGGCATCTCACGCGGAGGGTGCGGCGTGCTCCTTCTGGTGCGCCTCGATCAGCTGCTGGGCCACGTGCGCCGGAACCTCCTCATAGTGGGAGATCTCGGTGGCATAGCGGCCCCGGCCCTGGGTCAGGGCGCGGAGGTCGATGGGGAAGGTGAACATCTCCGCCTGGGGGACCTGGGCGGTCACCTCGGAGCGGCCGTCGCCGAGCGGGTTCATTCCCGCGACCCGTCCGCGCCGGGCGTTGAAGAGACCGATGACGTCGCCGGTGAAGCGCTCGGGGACCAGGACCTTGACGATCACGATCGGTTCGAGCAGCACCGGGGAAGCCTTCTGCACCGCCTCGCGCATGGCCATCGAACCGGCGATCTGGAAGGCGATGTCCTTGCCGTCGACGGGGTGGGTGGAGCCGTCGACCAGGCGGACCCTGACGTCGACGACCGGGTTGCCGCTGATCGCCCCCTGCTCGATGGTCTGCCGGACGCCCTTCTCCACGGAGGGCCGGAACTGCTGGGGGATGGAGCCGCCGAAGATCTTGTCCTGCCATTCGAAGCCGCCGCCACGAGGCAGGGGCTCGATCTCGATGGTGCAGTCGCCAAAGAGGCCCGCCCCGCCTGACTGCTTCTTGTAGCGGTGCTGCACCCGTGCGGTGCCGTTGATGGTCTCCCGGTAGGGGATGCGCGGTGCGTGAATGGTCGCGTCCACGCCGTACTTGCGCTTCATCTTCTCGAGCACCACGTCCAGATGGACGTCGCCGAGGCCGTGGGCGATGACCTCCTGGGTCACCGGATCGCGGTCGATCGAGAAGGTTGGGTCCTCCTCCCCGAGGCGCGCCATCGACTGCATGATCTTGTCGTCGTCGCCCTTGGTCTTGGCGCTGATCGCCCCCGAATAGGCGGCGGTGGGCAGCGTGATTGCGGGGAGCACGACCGGCGAGGTGCGGTCGCAGAGGGTCTCCCCGGTCGCGGTGGCCTGGAGCTTGGTCAGCACCGCGATCTCACCGGCACCGACCTCCCCGGCGGGCACCACCTGCTTGCCCATCGGGCGGCCGAGCTGGGCGAAGCGCTCCTCGCTCTTGCGGCTCGCGTTGTAGGGGTGGGTCTCGCCGCGGAGGGTGCCGCGCAGGACCCGGACGTAGGAGAGCTTGCCGAAGTTGTCCACGGCGGTCCGGAAGACCTGGGCGACCAGGGGGCCCGCCGGGTCACAGCGGATCTCGACCTCCTTGCCGGCGCCGTCGGTGCCGCGGCGCACCCGCTCCTTGGGTGAGGGGAGGAAGCGGACGATGCTGTCCAGCACGAGGGCCGCGCCGCGGGCGCCGATCGCCGCCGCGCAGATCACCGGCACTAGCGTACCGGTGGCGGCGCCGCGGTGGACGGCATCGCGGACCTCGTCGGAGGAGAGCTCGGTGCCCTCCAGGTACTTCTCGATGAGCGAGTCGTCCGTCTCGGCGGCCGCGTCCATGAGGGCGCTCCGGGCCCGGTCGATCTCATCGCTCATGGCCGTGGGGATCTCGGTGGCGACGGCGCCACCGTCGGTCCCGTAAAGGTGGGCGGTGCCGTCGACCAGGTCCACGTAGCCCTGCAGCGATTCCGCCGCTCCGATGGGAACCACGACGGCGATCACCTTGCGCCCGAAGGCATCGCGGAGCGCATTGACGGTGGCCTCGTACGCCGCGTTCTCGCGATCCATCCGGTTGACCACGATGAGGCAGGGAAGACCGGCCGCCGTGATCATCTCCCAGGCCATCTCGGCCCCGACGGGAACCGCGCCGTTGGCGCTCACCACTAGGACGGCGGCGTCGGCACCGGCAAGAGCGCTGGCGACCTCGCCGGCGAAGTCCTGGAAGCCGGGTGCGTCGATGAGGGTGACCTGGGTGTCCTTCCAGTCGCAGTGGGCGACGGCGGAGCTGATGGAGATGGAGCGGCGCTGCTCCTCGGGTTCGAAGTCGAAGATCGAGGTGCCCTGGTCGGTGGAGCCCAACCGGGGGGTCGCCCCCGCCGTGTGCAGAAGCGCCTCGCACAGGGTGGTCTTGCCGTCGTGGCTGTGGCCGACGACGGCCACCGTGCGAATGCGATCCGGTGCTGGCGTGGGCATGACGTGACGACCTCCTCGGAGACGTCGGCCCCTCTGGGGCGGCGGTGGCAGCCAATGGTATTGCGGGGCGTCACGACTCCGTCCGCTCCCGGGAGCGGGCGTGCGCCGGGGCCGGCACGGAGGGACGATCCAAGGGCAGACTTCCCGTGATGACCGGCCTCCGCCTCGCCGCCCTCGCCCTCCTCCTGACCGCCTGTGGCGGCGAGGTGGCGATGGCCACCCCGACCCCCCAATGCCGGTCGGCGCCCTCCCTTCCGCCGCCGTCCGCCGCGGCGACCCCGGTGTCGGCCACGGCGGACCATGCCCAGGTCGATCCGGGTACCACGGTGACCTTCACGGAGACCGCTGCCGGCCCCGCGACGGTGCAGGTCGACTGCACTCAGCCGCTTCAGGTCGTCGTCACCGACGGCACCGGGCTGAGCGTCTACAGCGGCTCTTCGCCGGCAGCGCCCGCCAGCGCCTGCGGGGAGGTCGCCCTCGCCTCCGGACTCACGGAGACATACCAGGTCACCTGGCCCGTCGAATCCTCGATCCCCGGCGGGACCTACACGGCCACCCTGATCCTCGGCGACGCGCCCGAGCTCACCCTGACCCTGGCGGTCGGGACCGTGCCCGGCGAGTGCTAGCCGGAGGGTCCGGCCCGAGCTCGCCGACCACGACCAGGCTGTCGCAGAGAGGGCTGCCCGGGTAACGGGTCCAGCCGTCGAAGGTGTGGGTCACCCGCATCCCGGCCCGGGCGAAGGCGACCGGGATCTCCTCGAAGCGCAGCAGCCGGCTGGTGGTCTGCTGGACGGCGACGCCGCCGTCCGGGAAGACCGCGACCTCGCGGAGGATGAAGAGGTTGCG
>JBEKGP010000065.1:0-12612 GCA_050012735.1 Candidatus Dormibacteria bacterium | reverse complement strand
GGCCGGCCCGCGCTGCGCAAGGGCCACCGCCTCGATCTCGCCGATGCCGCGACCCTTTCTCGAGCGGCCCCCGAGGAGCTCCACGTCATCTGGCTGGAGAAGGAGGATGTCGACGAGAACACCGCGGCGACACGACTGGCTCACGCGGTGGCAGGCCCGGGGGTCGAGGTCCATGCTCCCGCCGAGTCGCAGGCCCGGCTGAGCGCAGCCTGGCGGGGACTTGCCCGTGTGGACGCAGCGACCCTGGCCGCCATCAACGGAGTCGAGGGCGTCACCGTATTCACCATTTCCGACGGTGCTCCGGTCGAGCAGGGCAGGACCCTGGCCGGTGTCAAGATCACCGCCTTCGCCATCCCGGGCAACACCCTGGAGGCGGCCGAACTGATCGCCACATCGGCCCCGCACGGCCCCCCGGTGACGGTGGGACGCTTCCTCCCACTGCGCGTCAGCGCCGTGGTCGGGCAGCGGATCGACCAGGCCACTCGACGGCGGTTCGAAGCTTCGCTGCGGCAGCGCGTGGACTGGTTCGACGGCGTGGTGGGGTCGATCGAGTATCCGGAGGACCCCGCTGCCGCGGACAGCGCCCTCTTCACCGCCGCGGCCACAGCCGATCTGGTCATCGTCGTCGGCCTGGCGACCGTGGACCCGTTGGAGAGCACGTGGCGCGGACTGCTCCATGCCGGAGCTGAGGTGATCCGCCGAGGCTTGCCGGTGCATCCGGGCAGCAGCTACTGGTTGGTCAGACTCCAGGGCGTGCCCGTCATCGGCGTGGCCTCGTGCGGCATGTTCTCACGGCGCAGCGCCCTCGATCTGCTGCTCATGCGCTGCTTTGCGGGGGAGCCTCTGGATGGCGAGTTCCTCGCTGGACTCGGGCATGGTGGCCTCCTCCAGTCCGAGGAGAGCTGGCGAATTCCGGCCTACGACCGTCAGGTCGAGACGGACGAGCGGTAGCGCTGCCAGTCGTCCGGGGTGTCGATATCGATGGGGTGCTCGACATCCGAGCCGAGAACCAGGGGTGCGACCAGCTCAGGACGGGTGCGGATCAGGCCCCGTGCGCCGACATCCCCCGACAGGGCCATGACCTCATCCCACAGGTCCCGGCGTAGTACCACCGGCGGCTGGAGCAGGCCCCCCACGCTGAATGCCGCGGCCGGCAGGAGGGAGACGGCGTGCACCTCGAGTAGGCGATCGAGCAGCCCGGAGCTGACCCCGAGCTGATCTCCCATGATGACCATGGCGCGCTCGACGTCGGAACCGAGAGCGGCAAGCCCGACCCGCAGCGAGGTGCTCATCCCCGAGGCATGGTCCGGGTTGACCAGGATTCGGGCGCGGCCCCAATCAACCCGCTGGTCGATCAGCTCGTGATCGGCGCCAAGAATGACCACGACGTCATCGAGCTGGGCGCCACAGGCCACGGCCACGACGTGCTCCAGCAGGGGCCGGCCCCCGACGGAGAGGAGCTGCTTCGGCTGGCCCATCCGCAGCGAGGAGCCGGCCGCGAGCACGATCCCGGCGCACGGCATGGCCATCTCCTCATCCCCGCTGCCCGCCGATGGCCGGCTCGGGGAGCTGGTCATGGAGCGAAGATGGTGGAGCGGTAGTAGGCCAGCTCGGCGATCGACTCCCGGATGTCGTCGAGGGCACGGTGCGCCTCGACCTTGGGGGGAGCCGCGGCCAGGATCTCCGGGTACCAGCGCCGGCAGAGCTCCTTGATGCTGGAGACGTCGATCGACCGGTAATGGAGGAAGCCCTCGATCTCGGGGAGCTGCGTCGAGAGGAAGCGCCGGTCGGTCCCGATGGAGTTGCCGCAGAGGGGCACGGTCCGGGCCTCGGGGATGTGCTCCCGGAGGAACTCGAGGGTCTGCCGGCCGGCCTCCTGGAGGGAGATCGGCGAGGCCTTGATCGCCTCGAGCAGCCCCGACCGCGTGTGCATGACCCGGACGTGATGGTCCATCTCGCCCAGCTCATCGCTGCCGGCGTGGACGACCAGGTCCGGGCCCTCCGCCACCACGGCGAGGTCGTCGTCGGTGATGAGCGTCGCGATCTCGACGATCACGTGGCGCGCGGGGTCGAGCCCGGTCATCTCAAGGTCCATCCAGGCGAGCACGACGATGATCGTATCCGTGCGGAGATGCGCCGCGGCGTCGAGCGGGAGCGCCCCGAGGGGAGCGGTCTGTTTCCTGCGGGTCGTGAGGGCCGCCCTCTGCTCCCGCGAGCGCCATGGACGCGGCCGGCCGCGGCGACTATGCTGCGCGCATGACGGTGGTGGGGGCCGACCTTCCGCCCTCGACCGCGCCAGCGGCAGTGTGGTGCAGGCCGCCGCGGTCGGCGCCGGAGGGACGGCACGCGAGCTCTGAGCGTGGCCTCGCCATGTTCGGGGTCCTGGCCTTCTTTTACGTCTACTCGATGGCCGGGACAGTGCTGGCATCGGGACCGGGCATCCCCTGGCCTGCCGCCCTGCCCTTCCTCGTCATCTGCGCCCTGGGGGTTGGGTACGGGCTGGCGATCATCGCCACCGCCCGTCTGCCGCGGGTCAGGCTGCTCATGCGCGACTGGGGACTCGGCGGCAGCCCAGCCGCCAAGGTGTGGCTTGGCCTGGCCTACGTGCTCCCCCTCGCCGGGTCCCTGGTGGTGGGCTGGACACTCCGCGGAGCCGGCCCCCTCTCAACGTTTGCGACCTCTCCGCTGTTCTCGTTCGCCGGGCTGCTCGGACCGGTTGCATTCGTCATCTGCCTGGTCCTCGCCCGCATCTGCGCGCTCCGTGCGGTCAAGCACGCCATCCTCAACGGCCGAGCCCCCTCCTTCACGATCTCGAGCGATGAGGCCTGGTGGTGGGACGGCGAGGCATGGACCAACGTGGCAGACGCCGCTCCTGAGAGCGCCCTTCGCTCGCCGGACACCAACTACTGGTGGACGGGGCAGGACTGGTTTCCACTGCCGCCTCGACCCATCACCCCGTAGGGGTCAGCGCGGGGGTCAAACTGCCGCAGCGCCGCGCGTTTCGTATTCGAAATCTGGTGCCGGGAAAGGGAATCGAACCCTTACGAGCTGACGCTCACAGCGCCCTGAACGCTGCGTGTCTACCAGTTCCACCACCCCGGCACGTTGGGGGGAATCGATCGTAGCAGGCGCGGCCCAGCGGGCTCAATGCTCCCAGAGCGCCGCGTCGCTGAAGGGGTCGCCCGCCGCGGGGACCACGAGGTTGAAGAGCGACTTGCCGTCGACCACCAGGCCCTCGGCGGGCGCGTAGAGGAGGACGGCGGGCGCGTCCTTCTCCATCTGCTGGATCACCACGGTGGCGGCGGCGATGCTCTGGTCCTGGTCGGTCACGGTGGCAAGGGTGGCCAGGTCCTGGTCCAGGAACGGATCGGCGGGGCCGCCCGAGACGTAGTAACCATGCGGCGGGGTCGAGGTGGAGCTCCAGAACGAGGTCAGGTCGGGGTTGGCACCGGCGTCCCAAGAGGCGATCGCGAGCTGGAAGTCTCCGGCGTCAAGCACCTGACTGAGGAAGGTGGCGCTCGGGTCCACCGAGACGGTGACCGCGATCCCCAGCGCGCCCAGCTGGCCGGCGACCATCGTGGCCACGGCGGGGAGCGGTGCCGCGTCGGGGACGCTCAGCGTGAAGTGGAGCGCCACCTGCCCCTGGGCGCGGAAGCCCTCCGGGGTGACCTGCCATCCGGCGTCAGCGAGGCCGGCGGCGGCCTCGCTGGGATCGGGCGCCACGGCCGGCTCCTGGCCCTGGAGCCAGCCGATGCCGGCCGGAATCGGACCGTACTGACCCGCCCCGAGCTCGTCCAGCGGTCCGCGCACGAGGGCGTCGCGGTCGATGGTGTCGGCGACCGCCTGGCGGACCGCAGGGTCGCTCAGCCCGGGCGCCGCCTCGTTGAAGAGGAGATCGACGAAACCAAAGGTGAGGACATCGCGCTCGACGGCCCCATGCCGCTTCATCAGCTCGGCCTGCTGAGCCGGCGTGGTGGCCAGGACGACCTGCACCGAACCCGCCGCAAAGTCCTGCGCCGCCACCGCGAAGGTGGTGACCGGCTGGATCTGGATGCGGCTCAGGCGGGGCGCCACCGCCGCGTACGGATTGGCACGCAGGGTAAGGATGCCGGACCGCAGGGACGCCACCTCATACGGTCCCGAGGTGGGCAGCGGTGACGCCGAACGGCCGGCCAGGCCGGCCAGCGCGGCAGACGGCATGCCCCCGAGGGGCAGGATCGGGAGCTCGGTCAGGGTGACCGCGAGCGACGCACGCGCCGTGCCGAGGGTGAGCACCAGAGCCTGACCGGAGACGGCCGCTGACACCCCTCTCCAGGCGGTCGCGAAGGCGGCGTCGGGGAAGGCGACGGATTGGACCCACCGGATCGTGGCCATGGCGTCCTGCGCCGTGATCGGGCTCCCGTCCGACCAGCGGAGGTCGGGGCGCAGGGGAAGTGTGTAGGTGAGCCCGTTCGGGCTGATGGTGAGCTGGGAGGCGAGATCGGGTGCAGGGTAGGCGGTGGCGTCGAGCTGGAGCAGGCAGCGGTAGAGGAGCGGGGTGATGGCCGCGACCGCCGGGTCCTCCGAGTCGATCAGGGGGTTGAGCGGGAGGGGGAGGTGGTCGGTGAGCACCGCGGCCCGGTAGTCCGCAGAGGGGACCGCCTCCGCCGCCGCCGTCCGGAAGTGCCCCACCACGGCCACCCCGGTGACCGAGAGAGCGACCGCCAGCAGGGCCAGGGCCGCGCCGATCTCCAGCCGGCGAACCGGCCGCCGGATCAGCTGTTGTTGATCCAGACGTTGATCGCGGCGACGATCACGAAGAGGGCGATGAAGACGGCGCTCATGCGGAGGAGCCCAGCTTCCAGCCCCCTCCGCCGGCGGTACCCGCCGCCGGAGTCGCCACCACCACCGATGACGCCGCCCAGGCCTGTCGCCTTCGGGGTCTGGAGCAAGATGCCAAGGACCACGAGGATCGCCAGCACCACCTGTGCGCCGATGAGAACGTTTTGTAGCACGCAAACGCGCCTCCGAGATTGACCGGCCGCCAGTATACGGCTTGGTCGGGAGCGGAGCCCCGACGCTAAAACCGACTAACTCGATATACTTTCAACCCATGGCCGTAAGTGACGTCTTCAGCTTCCCGAACCCCGTCAATGAGGTCTCCGCCCGCCTGGTCGCCGGAGGGGCGGCGGTGGGCGCCTGGGTCACCGTGGGCACGCAGTGGCCGTGGCTCCTCCCCTTCCTCACCTACGGCTTCATCGCGCGCCTGGCGAGCGGACCGACGCTCAGCCCCTGGGGTCAGATCGTGACCCGCGTGCTCGTCCCCCACCTTCCGTTCCAGGCCAAGCTCATCCCGGGGCCCCCCAAGCGGTTTGCCCAGGGGATCGGAGCGGTCTTCACGGCGGCGGCGACCATCCTCTGGTTCGGCTTGGGGCTGGAGCTGCCCGCCCTCATCCTGGTCGCCTTCATCGGAGTGGCCGCGACCCTCGAATCCGTCTTCGCCTTCTGTCTCGGCTGCCAGGTCTTCAGCATCCTGATGCGGGTGGGGATCATCCCCCCCACCGTCTGCGAGGCCTGCGCAAACTTCACCGTGGCCCGCTCGCCCAGCTGAGCCGCAGCGGTCCAGCCCTCAGGCGCTGATCAGGCTGTGGCCGGTCATCTCTGGAGGCTGGGGAAAGCTGAGCACCTGGAGCACGGTGGGGGCCACGTCGCAAAGGCCGCCCCCATCGCGGAGAGAGGTCGCCCTGGATCCGATCAACACCACCGGCACCGGGTTGGTGGTATGGGCGGTCAGCGGATCGTTGGTGACGGGGTCGATCTTGTGCTCGGCATTGCCGTGGTCGGCGGTGATCAGCACCGCCCCGCCCGCCTCGAGCGCCGCCGTGACCACCCGGTGAAGGCAGGTGTCGACCGTCTCGCAGGCCTGCACCGTCGCCACGAAGTCGCCGGTGTGCCCGACCATGTCGGGGTTGGCGTAGTTGACGATGATGAGCGTCTCCTGTCCCGCCTCGATCCGCTCGACCACCTCGTCGGTGACCGCGACCGCGCTCATCGCGGGCACGGTGTCGTAGGTGGCGGTCTTGGGCGACTGGATCAGCTTCCGATCCTCGCCCTCGAAAGGACGCTCCTGGCCGCCATTGATGAAGTAGGTCACGTGGGCGTACTTCTCGGTCTCGGCGACGTGGAACTGGTGCCCGCCGCTCTTGCTCACCACCTCGGCGAGGCAGTTGCGGACCTCCTCGGGCGGGTAGGCGATCCGCACCGGCAGCCCGCTCTCGTACTCGGTCATAGTGACGTAGGTCAGCCCATGGGGGACGTGGCTCCGCTCGAACTGCGGGAAGTCCTGGTCGAGGAGGGCGTGGGTGAGCTGGCGCGCCCGGTCGGGCCGGAAGTTGAAGAAGATCACGGCGTCCCGATCGGCGATCCGCACCGGCTGCTCCCCCTCGGCGCAGATGCTGACCGGCGGCAGGAACTCGTCGGTGATCCCGATCTCGTACTGCGAGCGGATGTAGGCGACGGGATCGGCCGCGCGTGCCTCGCCGGTGCCGGCGACGATCTCGTAGGCCCGTTGGATGCGGTCCCAGCGCTTGTCGCGGTCCATGGCGTAGTAGCGGCCGGCGACCGAGACGACCCGGCCCACCCCGACGCGCCGGAGGTCGGCGACGAACTTCTCCATGAAGCCGGCGCCGCTGTCGGGCAGCTCGTCGCGGCCGTCAGTGAAGGCGTGGATGTAGACGCGGTCCAGGCCCCGGCGCTTGGCCAGCTCGCAGATGGCGACGGCGTGGTCCTGGTGGCTGTGGACGCCACCCGGCGAGACCAGGCCGAGGAGGTGGAGGCTGGTGCCCCGGGTGCGAGCGGCATCGACCGCCTCGATCAGGGCCGGGTTCTCCAGGAGGCTGCGATCGGAGACCGCGCGATTGATCCTGGTCAGCGGCTGGTAGATCACCCTGCCGGCGCCGATGGTGAGGTGACCCACCTCGGAGTTTCCCTGCTGGCCGGGCGGCAGGCCCACCGCCTCGCCGCTGGCGGCGGCCAGGGTGTGGGGCGACGTCGCCCACATCTCGTCCCAGTACGGGGTCCGGGCCGCCGCGATGGCGTTGCCGAACTCGTTGGTGGTGTATCCCCACCCGTCGATGACGACCAGGACGAGGGGCCGTGGCCCGGACGTCACCGCTGCTCCGCGGCGGTGGCGGCCACCTCGGCAGCACGAACGATGGCGGTGAAGGCGTCGACCTTGAGGCTCGCGCCGCCCACCAGGGCGCCATGGATGTGCGGCTGGCCGAAGAGCTCGGTGGCGTTGTCGGCGGTCACGCTCCCCCCGTAGAGGACGGGGACGCTGCTGGCCACCTCACCGAGGAGCTGGTCGAGGCGGGTGACGATGTGAACGCAGACCTCCTCGGCCTGGGCCGGGGTGGCGGTCCGGCCGGTGCCGATCGCCCAGACCGGCTCGTAAGCGAGGACCAGCTCGCCGTCCGAGACCTCATCCAGCTTCTCCAGGGCGCTCCGAAGCTGGCGGTCGATGACCGCCATGGTGGTGTCCTCGAGACGCTCCGACTCGGTCTCGCCGACCGCGAGGATGACCCGGAGGCCGTGGCGCCGGGCGGCGACCAGCTTACGGGCGATCAGCTCGTCGCTCTCCCCCAGGACGTGGCGGCGCTCCGAGTGCCCGATGAGCACGTCGTCGCAGATATCGGCGAGCATCACCGGCGAGATCTCGCCGGTGAAGGCGCCCTTGTCCTCGGCGTAGCAGTTCTGGGCACCGAGGCGCAGCGAGCTCCCCCGGAGCACGTCCCGGACGCCGACCAGGTGGGTGAAGGGCGGCAGCACCTCCACCTCCACCGCGCTGCCGTCCAGCTCGGCCCGCAGGGCGCGGGCCAGATCCACTCCGTCAGCGACGGAGGTGTTCATCTTCCAGTTGCCGGCAACCAGCCGGGTCGGACGTCGGGAGCTCACAGCGCCACCTTCTCCTGGAGTGCGGCGACCCCGGGCAGCTCCTTCCCCTCGAGGTATTCGAGAGTGGCGCCACCACCGGTCGAAACATGGCTGATCTTGTCGGCGACCCCGGCCTGGTCGAGGGCCGCGGCGAGGTCGCCACCGCCCACCACGCTGGTGGCGGAGGAGGCACCCAGGGCCTCGGCGACACGGCGGGTGCCGCGGGCGAAGTCCTCGATCTCGTAGATTCCGAGGGGGCCGTTCCAGACCACGGTGCCCGCGGTCCGACATTCCTCGGCGATCTCCTCGCAGGTCTCCGGGCCCGCGTCCACCACCATCTGGTCGGCGGGGATCGCGGTCCAGGCGACGACCGTCGTCGGCGACCCGGCGACCGGCTCGGAGGTGACCACGACATCGAGGGGGAGCTTGATCTTGCCCTTGCCTTCCCCCTGGGTCGCGAGCAGCTTGGAGGCGGTCTCGACCCACTCCTCCTCCACCAGGGATTTCCCGACCTCCTTGCCGAGGGCCCGGTAGAAGGTGCACGCCATGGCGCCACCGATCCAGAGGGTGTCGACCTTGGTGAGGAGGTTCTCGACCACCGCGATCTTGGTCGAGATCTTGGCGCCGCCGATGATCGCCACCAGCGGCCGCCGCGGGTTCTCCAGCACACCGCTCAGCGCCTCGAGCTCGCGCGCCATCAGGTAGCCGGCCACCGCGGGGAGGTGGTGGGCGATGCCCTCGGTGGAGGCGTGGGCACGGTGGGCGGTGCCGAAGGCGTCATTGACGTACAGATCGGCGAGCCGGGTCAGCTTCTCGACGAATGCCTCGTCGTTGGCCTCCTCGCCCGGCTCCCAGCGGACGTTCTCGAGGATTGCCACCTCACCGTCGGCGAGACGGTTGACGGCGGCCTCGACCTCGGGGCCGACCACCGCCGGCAGCTGCTCCACCGCCGTCCCCAGCAGCTCGCTGAGGCGAGCCGCCAGGGGTGCGGTGGTCAGCGCGGGATTGACCTTTCCCTTGGGACGTCCGAGATGGGTGGCGACGATGATCCGGGCACCCCGCTCACGGAGTGCACGGAGGGTGGGCAGCGCGGCCCGGATGCGCCGGTCGTCGACGATCCGGCCCTCTTTCATGGGGACGTTGAAGTCGACCCTCACCAGCACTCGCTTGCCGTGGACGTCGACGTCGTCAATGGTCGCCTTCATACGCGGTCCCCTGAACTGACCCAGAACTTCTACAGCGCGCGCAGCGTGCTAGAGGGACTTCGAGATGTAGTCGACGAGGTCGACGACGCGGCAGCTGTAGCCCCACTCGTTGTCGTACCAGGCGAGCACCTTGAAGAACTTGTCGCCCACTCCCATGGTCGACAGCGCGTCGAAGATGGAGGAGCGCGAGTCGTGCAGGTAGTCGGCGGAGACGAGCGGCTCGTCGCTCACCCCGAGGATGCCCTTGAGCGGGCCGTCCGCGGCAGTGCGCATGGCCGCGTTGATGGCCTCGACCGTGGCCGGCTTGGAGAGATTGACGGTGAGGTCGACCAGCGACACGTCGGGCACCGGCACGCGCAACGCCATGCCGTGAAACTTGCCCTTGAGCTCGGGCAGGACCAGGGCCACCGCCTTGGCGGCGCCGGTGGTGGTGGGGATGATCGCCTGTGATGCAGCGCGCGCCCGGCGAAGGTCCTTGTGAGGGCCGTCGAGGACCACCTGGTCGTTGGTGAACGCGTGCACCGTGGTCATCAAACCCGTCTCGATGCCGAACGAATCGTTGAGGACCTTGGCCACCGGGGCAAGGCAGTTGGTGGTGCACGAGGCGTTAGAGAGGATGTGGTGCTTGGCCGGGTCGTACGACTTCTCGTTGACCCCGATCACGACGGTGAGGTCCTCGTTCTTGGCGGGCGCGGAGATGATGACCTTGCGCGCGCCGGCGGCGATGTGCGCCTTGGCCTTCTCGGCGTCGGTGAACAGACCCGTCGACTCGATGACGATGTCGACACCCAGGTCGCCCCACGGAAGCTTGCCGGGATCGCGCTCGGCGAGCACCTTGATCTTCCGGCCGTCGACGGTGAGGACGTCGCCGTCCACCGACACGGTGCCCGGGAAGGGCCCGAGGATGGTGTCGTACTTGAGCAGATGAGCGAGGGTCGCCGGAGTCGTGATGTCGTTGACGGCGACGATCTCGATGTCCGCTCCCTGCTGGCGAGCGGCGCGAAGGATGTTGCGTCCGATGCGGCCGAAGCCGTTGATGCCAACCTTGACAGCCATGAACTCTCCTCACGGTTTGGGGGCACTGGGGTCCGAGCGGAGAGTACCAAGAGGGCTGCTCACCGCGCCTTTGGACGCCATTCATGATGACCGGAGAGAGCTCCGATCGCCAGGGCCGACAGTCCCATGACCATGCTGCGATGGCCCCGGACACAGATGGGGAATTCAGCCTTCGTGGGACAGACGGACTGGACTGCAGCCTGCCGCGGAGACCACCGCGCCGCCGGCCATGCCGGACCGAGATCGCAAGCTCAGCCTTCCTCGGAGAACCCGCTGATGGCCACCAGGCGGTGCAGTCGCCCGGCCATCGCCGGCCGGCTGCAGCCCGCGGCTTCAGCGAGCGACTCCAGACTGTCCCCGGGCCGGCGCCGGCGCAGCACGGCCGCCTCGCGGAGGGCGGGGGGCAGCCGCTCCCACCGGCTCCGATCCCGCTCCAGACGGTCGATGGCCTCGAGCTGGGAGAGGGCGGCGGCGACGCTGCGGCGAAGGTTCGCGGTCTCGGCATTGAGCCGCCGGTTGACCCCGGAGCGCACCTCGCGAACCACCCGGCCCGACTCGAACTCGAGCCGGCCCAGGTGGGCGCCGATGGAGCTGAGCAGGGTGGCCACCCCCGCCTGGGAGCGCACCGCCACGACCGGCCGTCCCCGGCGCCGCAGGGTGGAGGACGGGATGTCGAGCCGCTCCAGGTCGGCCACCACCCGCGCGGCCGCCGCCTCCGACCCCACCAGCAGCTCGAGCTGGGGCGGCCCATCGCCCCGGCTGAGAGAGCCGCAGGCGAGGAAGACCCCGCGCAACCGGGAGCGGGAGCAGCAGAGGTTGGCCGAGGAGACGGGCGGCACCGGGGATGCGATCGGGGTGGGGTCGCAGGCCGCCGGCGCTGCCCGGTCGGGGATGGTGGCGGCGGACGCCGGTGCGGCGGGGCTGCCCGCCGCAGCCGGGGGTCGGACCGTGACCCGGTAGCGATGCCGTCGCGCGGTGGCGAGCCGCTCCACCGACGCCGGGATGGCATCGGCGTGCAGGATGGCGAGCGCCGCCCGGGCGGCCACCCGGCGGGTGGTGACGGGCGCTCCACCCTCGCCGGCGAGGGCCATCCCCTCGATCAGGGCAGCGCGGCAGCACGGGAGCGGGGGGACGTGCGGCGCCAGCTCGGCGACGATCCGCTCGGTGAACGAGGCGCCGCGCAGGGGAGCCGGATGATCTCGCACCGGCCGGCCGGGGAGCTGCTGCCGCACCGTCTCGGGCCCGGACCGCGGAGCCACCACCCGCCGATCCAGGTCAGCGCGGGTCGGGCTTGCCGACGTCGCGGTGGCGGACGGTCACCTCGAGGTTCTCCGCACGGAGCCTCCGGGCCAGCTCCTCGGCGACGACCACCGAGCGGTGCCGGCCACCGGTGCACCCGACCGCGACGGCGAGGTGGCGCCGGCCCTTGGCCGCGTAGTGGGTCGACACCCAGGAGAGCAGCTCGCACAGGCGATCGCAGAGTTCGTCGGTGTGCGGATCGGCGAGGACGTAGTCGCGCACCCCGGCGTCCAGCCCGGTCCGGGGCCGCAGCTCGGGGTCCCAGAAGGGGTTGCGGAGAAAGCGGACGTCGACGACCCAGTCGGCTTCCACCTGGGGCCCGAACTTGTACCCGAAGGAGGAGACCGCGACCCGGAGCGGAGCCTCACCGCCCACCGGGGCCACCAGCTCGACCACGCGCCTGCCCAGCTCCTCGGAGCTCAGCTCGCCGGTGTCGATGACGGTGTCAGCCGCGGCGCGGAGGCCGGTGAGCAGCTCCTGTTCGCGCCGCACCGCCGCCGTGGCGCCGCCGGCGGCGCTGCACGGATGGGGCCGGGTGCTCTCGGCGAGGCGCCTCAGGAGCACCGGGTCGGGGGCGGTGAGGTAGACGGCCCGCACCCCGGCAGGAAGGTTCAGGCCGGCGATCGCCTCGCCCTGGCGGGCGTCGACCACCGCCGCCGCGGGGCGCGCGCGGGCCACGGAGGCCCATACGGAGAGGAGATCGACGCTCAGGTTGTCGACGACGTCCACACCGGCGGCCTCCAGGGCGCGGACCGCGGTGGCTTTTCCGGCACCGCTCTGGCCGGTCAGGACCCAGACCTCAGGCGTCCCCGCTTCAGCAGTCATCTCGCCGCGATTGTAGGGGGGGACGGACGGGCGCGCCCCCTCCTCGCCGGTGCCGGAACCGCCCAAGCCGGCGCGGCCCTCCGGCTCAGACCAGCTCCTTGATGCGCTGGGCGACGACCTCGGGCACGACCTCGGACAGCTCCTCGACGCTCGCCAGTCCGATGGCCTCGACGGTGCCGAAGCGGCGGAGCAGGGCGCGCTTGCGCACCGGTCCGAGACCGGGGACGACGTCCAGCCGGGAGCGGAGCGCCGACCTGGCCCGCCGGGCGCGGTGCTGGGTGATGGCGAAGCGGTGGGCCTCGTCGCGGACCCGCTG
>JBEKGP010000064.1:0-15862 GCA_050012735.1 Candidatus Dormibacteria bacterium | reverse complement strand
GGTGGCGCTCAGCTGAGCGGCTGGATCTGAATGCGGGGAAAGGTCCGGTCACTCACCTTGCAGGAGCCAGATTGCGCCCGCTCACGCATTCGTCGCCGCGTTTTTCGGGGCGAAGTAGCTAGTAGCAAAGGTGCCGACTGACCGTTAACCCCGCCTGTACTCGGCGAGGATTCTACCCAGCATCTCCGACGCCGTGCAGAGCCCCGGTAAGGCCGGGCGGTGGTCGCGGATGCACCCCTTGCCTGAGGAGGACCAGCCTCCGAAGCTGACTTGCCAGTAGAGGCAGATCGCAGCTCTCCGGTGGCTGGAGCGAGCTGACGCTGCGGCTCGTACCGCTGCCCCTCGCAGAGCCAGTGGTGTCAGCGATTGTGTCGTCGGTAGGAGTGTCGCCTTGGTCCCGTCGAGCGTCCCGAGGATCTTCGCCCAATCGCACTCCTTCCATCCTTCGACGCAGGTGCGGAGGAGGTGCTCCGCGAGCGCTGGCGACACGCCTCCCTCAGCCCTTCGCGGGCGGCGATGCCTCCTGCGCGATCACCGGCCCAATGACCGTCTCAACCAGGGCCCAGTCATTCGGGTAACCGTTGGCACCACAGGTGGCTCGGAAGGCGCTGAGATCCGCGGCGATCGCCTGGAGCCAGGAGGCCGGCGAGAGTTCCCGCTTACCGATGAGACGCGAGGTGGCGAGGCCCTGGGCATTGACCATGAGCCAGGTCACGCCCCGGTGATCGGTCCGGAGCTCGAACGGGGCAGCCACGGCCCGTGGCCGCCCCACGCTCGTTCCCGCCGGCCGCCCCTGCCCATTGGCCGCCGCCGCTCCAGCTGAGGACTCGGCTTCTCGGTGCGAGCGCGCGGTCGCGAGGGCGGTGCCCACGTCCGCGCCGGCGCCGCGTAGGTCACGAACGGTCCGGGCGAAGTCCAGCTGGCTGCGCTGGTCGGGGAGCTCGGCGATCGCCTCCACCACCTCGGTCTGAGCCTCGACGCCGATCGACTGCAGAACGCCGGCAATCTTCAGGTCCACGCCCTTGCGGTCCATGAGGTCGCGCGTCTCCTCCGGGAGCTGCGCGTAGCGGATGTGCTGATCCACCCAGGCCACCGACTTGTGGTAGCGGATCGCCAGGGCCTCGTTGGTCAGCCCGTAGCGCTCCTTGCGGTTGAGCAGGGCCGCGGCGACCTCGGTGCGGGTGAGGTCGTCCCGCTGCAGGTTCTCGGCGAGGGCCTGGTCGTAGGCGGCGTCGTCATCAGGGATGTCGTAGTCGACCACCACGTCGGCCACGGTCAGACCATCGATCTTCTGCACGGCCCGCCAGCGGCGCTCGCCGAGGATGATCATGTGCCGCCCATCCAGGTCGGGCGGGCGGACGCGAATCGGCTGGAGCAGGCCATTGGCGGCGATGTCGGCGGCGAGCTCGAGGATGGTCTGCGGGTCGAACTGACGCCGCGGCTGGTTCGGATTGGGGTAGAGCCTGTCAATCGGCAGCCTGCCCGGGCGCGCTCCGATCGGACGCTCCTCGGTCATCACCGCCACCGGGGCGATGGAGAGCTCCGCCAGAGCGGCCTTGCGCTTGCTCATGCTGGGATCTCCTCGGGTAGGCGTGCCATCACGAAGTTGGTGAGAGCGCTGTAGCCGTCGACCAGCGCTTGGAGCGGGCCCCCCGTGCGCGCGTACTGGTCGCGAAACTCGCGGAGCGTCAGCCGGGAGGCGTTCGCCTCGCTCACGTACGAGCACTCCGGGAGGATGTTGGGCGAGAGACATTCGCCGTACATGTCGCGCAGGCGGCTGAGGACCTGGGCGTCGCCGGCCGCATTCGGGTGCCGGCGCCAGGCGCTCACCACCGTCCGTCGGATCGCCTCGATGCGAGGAAGGCCCAGCTGGCCGCGCACCATGCCGATCTCGTGGAGCATGTCGCCGGCGTGGCGGGCGTCAGGGAAGTTCGCCGGGGTGGGGACGACGATGACGTCGGCGCAGCCGAGCACGTTGCGAATCAGCTCGGTGGAGTGCCCGAGATCCACGACCGCCAGGTCGAAGTCGGCTTTGACCACGTCCAGCGCGCGGCGCAGATAGAAGCTACCGTCGCTGAACCCTGAGCGGATGACCTCATCCACCTCCAGAAGGTGAGGGGAGGAGCCAAGCAGCTGCATGGCCGCGATCGCCCCGTGCGCCCCCGAGATCCGGGGTCGCAGGAACGGACGGGGGTCAAGCGACATCGGGGGGTTGCGCAACACCCCATCGAGGCCCTTCCAGGGGAGGATCTCCTGGCCCGCGTAGGAGGTGAGGTCGGCTTGCCGGTCGGCGTCCACGAGGAGCACCCTCATGCCTCGGAGCACCGCCTCGGCGCCGACGTTGAAAGCCGTGGTCGACTTGCCGACCCCTCCCTTGTTGGAGACGACGGCGATGATCCTCATCTCGCGAGGGTGCGCGGCGATCATTCGTCGCCCGCCTGCCCGCCGTTGCGGACGGCACCCGCGATGTCCAGCTCACGCGCCTCGACCAACTCCACCATGGTGTCCACGAGGTCACTGTAGGAGGGCTTGGTGCCCGTCTCCCGGAGGGCGCGCAACTGCCACTCGGTGAGGGTGACGTACGCAGCCCGGCTCAGACGGACCCGGGGCAGGTGCTCGATGGTTCTGGCCACTCGTGACGTCCTGGAATGACGGTTAGCTGCGACGGGACGACCGCGCGAAGCCTACATCCCGGAGTCCCGTGTGTCAATCGGGATCGACGTCCCGGCGGGACGCGCGGACACCGGGATCGTACTGAGTATTTCTGGCGGCACTCGTGTCGCGCTGCCGCCTTCGCACCGACCGACGTGTCTGCGGCGAGCGGACGATCGTACTGAGTATTTCTCCAGCCCGCGTCGCCGGGGATGGGCCGGTCAGCCGAGGGCGCGGCGCGGCCGGTGCTCGTGGGCCTGCCGGCCCTCGGCCAGGTGCAGCAGCTCCTCGCGGTACTCCGCGTTGAAGAGCCGACGGTCCTCCTCCCGGCGGAGCCGCCAGTTCGGGCTCCGGCGGATCTGGAGCATCCAGGCGTTGCGCCCGATGCCGGCCTTGATCTCGAAGGACTCGTACAGGCCGCTTGTCGCGCGGCAGATCGCCCGACCGTAATCAAGAAGGTCGCGCCGGAAACGGGATGGGTTGTTGCGGTAGTCGGAGGTGCCCATCGTCTCGGCGAGGTACTCGTTGATGGGCACCCGGATAAAGGTCCCATCCCGCTCGCCCTCCTCGCACTCGAGGTACTGGAAGAGACGGCGGGCCTTGGGCTTGCGCAGGGACTGGCTCCGATAGATGTCCAGGTCGAGCTCGGCGTACTGGCCGGCCTGCATCTGACGCACGATCCAGTCGCCCAAGAGGACGGTCACCCTCCCAGACCCGCGGGTGCTGTCCGCCTCCATCGACTCCCGCTCCTCCTCGAGCTGGTACTCGTCGACGAGGCTGAAGCCGTGCTCCTTGTAGCGCTTGGTGTCCGCGTCCCAGACCTTCCCGGTGATGGTCATCGCCTTCATCCGGCGGATGGCCCGCTTGGCCTCGATCCCGAAGTCACCGTTCCAGGACACCCGCAGCCCCCGGCTCAGCTCGCGCAGGCTGAAGCTCACCCGACCCTCGTTCCGCGGCGTCCACTGGCCGAGCAGCCACGCGTAGACATCCATCTCCAGGCCGCCCAACTGGCCCAGCGTGAAGGTCCGGGTGACCTTGCCGACGACGTCAGTGACGGTGACACTGCCGACGTCGGGCCCCCGCTTCCCCTGCAGCGCGAAGATGGCCTTGCGACCGAGGTTGTTCTCGATGCGCGCCCGATCGTGGCCCTCCTCATCGCGTGGAGGCCGGACCACCTCCACTGCCACCACGGTGGGGGCGTCGTCCTCGGGAGGCTCCGCCAGGCCCTCGACGACGACCAGTTCCACCTCGACACGAGCCTGCCCGCTGTGCCGGCGGACGGTCTCGGCGATGGCCCCCAGATACCGCTGTTGGATCCAGTCACAGGCCAGCTGGGTGCCGACCCCGACGACGTACCTCCCCTCCTCGGCCTCGACGAGAGCCGTGCCAGCAAGCCATGTGGCCCAACTCGGATGAGGAAGGGACGCCTTCAGGTCCTCGAGGCATTCCCGCCAGAGCCGGTGACGGCCCAACTCATCGAGAGCGACGACGGCACCGACACCAGAACCAGCCTCCACGGTGGCGGTCCCCGCGTCCATGCCCGTCTCGTCGATCACGGCTCCTCCAATGTCGCAATGCTGTTACTAAGCCGATCGACCCGAACGGTAGTGCGGCGAGCGGGGCGAGTCAACCGCACCGGGCGGGGCACCTCGACGGTGACCCTCCCACCCTTGTGATCTTGGAGGCGACGACGACGACGTCCTCGTGATCTCGGGCCCGGCAGGGTCAAAATCGGACGCTCACCCTCCCACTCGCACGACGTTCTGGCGACATGGAACGATCCGGAGCGATGCGAAGCGGCGCTGAACCGTTGCGAAAGGCGCTGGGTGGGAGGGTCACCGTCGACCGCTGGGGAGCAATTGTTGAGCGGCGACCCTCGGTGGAAACCATCGAGCAGCACTAGTGGGAGGGTGAGCGTCGAGATTCTGAACGGGGGTGGGAGGGGAATTGTCGAGTTGCTCACACCGGTTGCTGTGACGATACTCGCTCTACCAGATGTGGTGTCTCCCTCAGGGTTATTACCCCATATCTCGATCTCACTCTCTTTCTCCTTAAAGGAGGGTCGACGGCTACCCTCCCACCTGGCGTCAGTCCACCTCCCATGGAGGCGCCAGGAGCCTCCCGCAATAATGGTGGGCGCCTCCCAAGAGCTCGACGCTGAACCTCCCAATGTGGTGATCGACGCTCACTCTCCCAGCGCCGACGCCCTTCGTGAGCGTGGGCCCGCGTCGTCCGCCCCCAGCACCGTTGCGACCGTTGCGTGTGGATGATAGACTACGGAAAGGAGGTAGTCCATGCCCACGACGCTCACTGGCCCAGACGTGCGGGCCTGGCCCTCGCTGAGCCGCGCCGCCCGCGCCCTCGGCGTCGACAAGTCAACGCTCTCGCGCCGCGACGATCTTCATGGGGAGCGCGTGGGGCAGCAGGAGATCCGCCTCTCTCCGGCAACGGTGATGCGCCTGGCCCGCGAGTACCGCCGGCGCGTCGTCGATGAGGTGGCCTTCGACCTGGTCGAGTATGCCCGCGAGCAAGCGCAGGATCAGACCGAGGCCGTTGAGGCCGAGATCGATGCCTACCTGGCGGGTCACCCTTCGACCCCTCCAGACGTCGCCCAGCTCCTCGAGTTGGCTCGCCGCCACCTACCCGCCGACCTCTATCGGCAGGTCGAACGAGCCACGATGGGGACGGAGGAGCGGGGCATCATCGCCCGGGGCTAGGCAGCTCGTCGAGGCGGGGGGCGTCCTGCACCAGCACGACCTCGAGCCGACCCGTTCCGTGCGGGGCGGGCCGGAATCCAAAGAGTCGCTGGGCCTCGTCGATAGGGGCGCCACCGGGTCGGAGCCCGAGCTGGCCGCCCCGGCCAAGGTAGCTCCCAAGTTGGTGGAGGCAGGCCTTCAGCATCGGCACGCACGCGCGACCGACAGGGGCGGCGACGTCGATCCGAGGCGCCAGGGCGGTGATGAGCAATGGGGAGGAGCCATCCTCGGGGATGTGGTACGCGATGGCGGCCACGACCTCGTTGAGCGTCAGGTCGACAGCGAAAACCACACGCCCCTTCTCACGGTTCGCCTGGTTGATCTTCGCAGCCAGCCCGCGGGCGAAGTGCGATGGAGACAGCCGGGCGGTGAGTTCGGTCGTGAGCAGGAAACGGGGTCCTCCCGTTTGGCCGGCCTCGGGCACATGGACGTGCCCGAGGGTGACCTCAGTCCAGGGCCCGGTGGCTCTCCCCACGACGCGCACACGGAGTTCTTGCTGGATGCGCGCGGCGAGGGTCAGAGGCGGCATTGGTCGACCGAATGGTGACGGCTACCGCGGGCCGTATCACGCCTCAGCGAGGCGGAGGCGCTTAGAACCCGCGTCATGTCGAGCGCGCCCTGGGATCGTCGCGGGCGCCGCTTGCCATGCCGGGAGTGCCATCGGGCCACCAAGAAGCTCGGGCAGCAAGCCCGCAGGCATCTCGTCCCAGGTTCGCCCGTCCAAGACCCGTCCCGCCCGCTTCTTGTTCACGCCGCCCCACTGCTTGAAGAAGAACGGTACGCGTGCGATGCCACACTGCTTCTGTATCTCGCGAACCCAGGCCGGCTCCATGGGACGACACCCAGGGCCGCTTTCCCCTCCGACGATTACCCAGTGAATGCCTGCCAGGGGTAGCTCTGGCAAGGGTGCCAGGAGCGGCTCACAGGAGAGGAACCGCACCGTCGCGATCGTACGGGCGAGATGGCGAACCCGAGAGTAGCAGCGTGGCGATTCGATGCTGACTCCCACCCACACGTTGTCCGGGATGGAGATTCGTCGGCTGAGCCGCTCGAGTCGTTCGGCCCGCTTGGTCAGAACCTGAAATCTGTGCCAGGATGCCCGCCGCATGACGTCGAACACTGATGCTATGTACGACTCTGGGACGTCGGCATGGAACAGGTCCGACATCGAGTTCACGAAGATGAGGGAGGGGCGGCGCCACGCTAGGGGTTGCTCCAGTCGCCCCGGACGCAGTTGAAGATCAAAGCCCTTCTCGTACGGATGGCCTGGAACGCCGCGCCAGCGTTCTGCGAAGGTCTCCGCGTAGCAGTGATCGCACCCTGGTGACACCTTGGTGCATCCCGTCACCGGGTTCCAGGTCGCCGACGTCCACTCGATCGAGCTGGAGTTCATGTCAACCAGTGCAACGAACAGGCGTTCGTATTAGCGGCCATTATAGGCGCAACTGCTGCTGTGGCGCCGCCCGCTGCGCTGCCCAGACCATTGTCGTGGTGGAGGGTGTCCAGGTTCCATAACCACCGTCCGCCGCTGCTTCGCACACGACGCGCAGCTGCCCGCGGTCAAGGCCGGTATCTGCCTCGTACATCTCCGCCACCGTGATAGTTTGGCTTGCAAACATCCTGAACAGCATCTCAGCGGCTTGTGCCCGCGCGACCTCGTTGAGCGCCCGCCCGGCGAAGAGGCCAACGTTTTCGGTCCGGTGGTGCGCCTCCGCGAAGGCATGGGCCGCGGTCCGCGAGTGAGTCAAATGCACGAAAAAGCGCATCTCGTTGCCGCTCTTTCGCAGCGGGTACGCTCCGCGGTGCTCAAACCCGCGGAACGTGTCTGCGTATGCCTGGGCGAGGGCCGGTGGCTCCCCCTTGCCGCGGCGCAGCCCAGTTCTCCACGCGTCGCGCCCATAGAGGCGGTCGAGCGCCGCCTCGTGAAGGGGATAGACGCTCAGAGGGCCCTCCTGGCCTGCCCGCGTCAGTCGCCAAACGGCTGCCAAGTGCAGGTTGACGAGCACCTCGGGGCCATACTTCGGTCGCTCTAACTCCGCGACCGCCTCGTGAGGGATCCCTTCGACGCTGTACGGATCGAGCAACCAGAGGCTTCGATACTGCCTGCCATCGGGGTCCGTCTCAGCCAGAACGCCAGCCATCTCCTCGGCGAAGGGGCCGGGAATCACGAGCACGTCAACCCTGTCAGGTCCTGGCGGTGCGATTCGGAAGGGTTCCGTCCGCTCCTGCAAGCGGCCGCAGTAGCCGCGGTCGATGTCGATAAGACGGACGTGAACTCGGAGGGCAGGGTGGCGGCGCTGTACCTTCCGAGCCTCGTCACAGGCCGAGAGAGCAGTCCCAAAGCGCTGACCATCGGGATGTTCGCGGCTGCCGTGGAGTCCCGCGCCCGCGAAGGCATCGACCAAAAAGAGGTGACTGGTGTCGAACCACTTGGCTCGTGACGACGCAAGGATGCTAGCCCAAGTGCCCCAATACACCCGCATCAGGTCCAGCTTCTGCTGGGTCTGTTGGTGATCCTCAACGCTGCGAACCTCATCGGGGTGTGCACCGCTGGCATCCAGGTCGCCGGCAGGAGGGCCGCCGTCTCGCGAAGGCATGACGGCGCAGAGTGTAGGGCTGATCTGGGCAAACGGAGGGCAAAGGGCCATTCGTCATCGTCAGGTCGTCGTGCTGGCGCCTAAAGCTCGAGCTCGGCGGAGGCGTTCCCTCGCCTGAGGCCGCGTAGCTCTGAGGAGACTTCAGCCTTCTGGAGGCGGGAGCTGTGAAGTACCCGAGGGCCTTTCGGCGAGGAACAGGAGGGCAGCCTGATAACGACGGATGCGGTTGTCGACTTCCGGTGATCGCTCGAGGGCCATGTTGTTCCTGAGATTGTCGTGGAGGTCGGCGATCTTCACCCGGATGGCGGTGGCGTCGGTGGCCACCCGTCTGATGTATGCCGAGTACTCCTCCCCCTCGCGGCTCGTCAGACAGTCCAGGGTCCGGAGCACGTCCGGTGGGATTCCCTCGCGCTCGAGCTGGTCCAGGGTGATCTCCGAATCCTCCACCACGTCGTGGAGCACGGCGGCGACCCTGGCGCTCTCGCCATCGACGGCGGCCATAACGCGGAGAGGATGCAGGAGATAGGGCTCGGGCTCCGGCGCCGGGTATAGCTGACCGCTATGGGCGCCCACGGCGATCAGGATCGCCCGATCCAGGAGGGAGGCCGGTGGCTTCATCCGGGGGACATCCTAACGCTGGCTGCGCTGGCGCCCGAGACATAGTCGGACCCGGTCCTATTCCGAACTCGTCCGCAGGCCTTCCTCTTCTGGGCCTACCTTTCCACAGCTTGGTTCTCGCGGGCCACCGGGCTGTGTTCCAGGTCGTATCCCAGTCGGCGGATGAGTTCGCGGACGTACTCCTGCTCCTCCCGAGCTACCGAACCGGCTGCGGCGGAGGTGTAGGAGGCGGGGATCTCCACACGCCAGCTGAACGCCTCGGAGATGGGCGGTCGATGTGCATCGGTCAGTGGCTCGTCGGGACGAGCGGGGAACGGGATAGAGATCGGCACTATCTCCATGCCTCCGCGCTGATGCACGACGACGCGAAGGTTGATGGTCCACGCGGTGTAGAGGAGCCACCGTTGGAACAGCGGGTCGCCGTCCGAGTTCACGACAACCGTTGCCTGAGGGTAGTCGGCTTCGATGGGGAACGGTCCAAGCTCCGGGTGGTAGTCGCTCTGCAGGGCAGCTCCTCGCACGATCCACTCGGCCAGTCCATGGGTGGCCCCCACCGCGCGGCAGGTGACGCAGAAAGCCGCGTACTCAGGGGTGCGCTCGCCGTGGAGGGCAAACTCTGCCCATTCCTCAGGTGTTAGGAGAGACTGACGGCCGAGGGCCTTGAGCCCTGCATCCCTGAGAGCCTTCAGGTCCGCCGACGCCAGGAAGTTCGCGTAGCCAGGGTGCACCACCGTGGTCACGGCGTTCGTGAGGGCCAGCGACTTGGCCGGGTCTTCATCCCAGCCAGGCGTTTCGTCGCAGCACGCGTCTGCGTCGACGAAGAGAACGCAGCAGACGCTACCCGGCTTGCGAGCCGAGGGGTAGACGACCCCATCAGGGTGGAGCCCCTCGTCAGCGAGGAAGACGTGGCGGAACCATTCGGTGACGACTTGGGTTGGCACGTACTCGAGGTGTTCCATGTCATCCAGCGAGACCGGCCGACTGAGGTCGTCTACGAACGCCCGAAGGAACCGCAATGGGGCGCGGAGGTGACGGCTGTTGGCGTCGAAGAGGCTGGGGACCGCCGGCAGCGACGTCAGGTCAAGGAGCAGGCTTGGTCGTGCCGAGACAAAGGTCCCCACGGTGGCCAGCGGGTAGCGGGCGTTGGAAGGGACGGCCATGACTTCGGCGATGGCAGTGTCGATCTCCTGGGTGCCGTAGAACATCGGAATGCCAGCCGCACTCATCCGGTTCGCAGCGGCCTTGTCCCGCGGGGGTGGACCGAGTTGGGCGGCGCCGGTCGGGATGTGGTAGGGGGGGTGCGGTCTCGCCCGAAACCATCGGGTCCCGCCGGGGTAGCTCCGTACCCTATCGGCGTCAGTGATTACTGTTCCGAGCGCGGTCAGCATCTCCGCTGGCCCCGGCACATCAGGATCCGACACCGAGCCGCCGTCCCGCGTCGGCGAAAGGAAGAAGTATCTGGTCGCGTGAGTGACCTGTTGGCAGAAGCTCTCCCAGCCGGCCATGAGAGCCTGGTCCCGTGGGAGCCCGAAGTAGTCACGGCGGCACCAAAGCCTGTCGCCCATTGCCTCGAGGACATCGTCGAGCAACTCCGGCTCGAACTCGCAACCCTCAGTTCCCAGCACGTCAGCGGTGTCGCTGGTTTCTCCCTGGTAACCGCCCTCCGAGGCCTCAATGGGTAACTCGTTGATGGGATCCGTGTATTCGAAGCCCAGGCTCTCGATGATGTGCTCCATGAACTGATCGAGGTGGATAGCGACGGGCTCGGCGGTGCTCGCGGCTCCGCAGTAGTCGCATCGTCCGGCGTCAGCGTTCTCCTCGACGAACGCGGAAAGAGCCGCCTCGCCCGCGCATGCTGAGCAAACGTAGCGATCGGCGAGTGAACGGAAGCCCCGAGCCTCGTCCTCCATCAGCTGAGCCTTCCAGAACCCCACAACGCAAGAAGGCTAGCAGCCTCTCCGACCCCGCAAGCCGGGGCGCGTTGGTTGTCGCGGTCCGCGTCAACGGCTTGGGCAGCGCGTCTACGGATGGCTCAGAAGTACCCGTTCCAGGATGTCCAGCTGCACCACGGACGTCTCCGGTAGGCCGTCCTGGCGGCGCATGACCCCGGTGTAGCTGTTGGTCTGGAGGTTGGAGATGGCCACTACGAGCGCGTCGAAGGGTGTGAGCTCTAGGTCGACGAGCTGGGCCGCCAGTCGTGGGAGGGTGTCCGTGAGGAAGAGGGGTCCGACGAGGCTGCCGAAGCTGGCGAACCGAGAAGCGTCAACGAGCAGCACCAGAGGTCTCGACAAAGCACTGGTCGTCTTCGCCGCCTGTTCCGCCTTGCCAAGAATGATGCCGGGCAGCTGAGCGACGCACAGGTCGAGTTCCTTGCGCCACCCGGCGACCACCTCGTTCAGGTCGATCGAGGTGTCGATGACCCGACCGATGGAGACGCGGAGATCGGTGTTGGCGTACGTCAGGCGTCCGCCACGGCCCCCCTCTAGGAGCGGCTTGCTCTCCTCGACGACGCGGTCAACGAGCGCTTGGCCGAGGACCGGGCCACCACCTTCTACTTTGATGGAGAGCTGCTCCGGGTTGGCCAGCTCTCGGAGTCGTAGTTCGATGGCCTCGCGGTCGTTCTTGGTTCTGGTCGTGACCTCCACGCCACCAGTGAATCGGCCGGAACAAACGAAGTCCGGGAAAGCTGGGCAACTGAAGTCAACGCCGCCGCGGGCGAGGAGGTACCCGGTGAGAAGCTCGCTGCGCAACGTCAGGAGGTTGTCTGGCCTCCGTTCCTCACGGAATGTTCGCCTCTTCTGCGGGAGGCCGACTGGGCTGACGCTCTCTATGCTGGCTAATAACTCCTCGAAGCGGTCATACACGTCGTCGGCCCAGGCATAGTCGCCGGGGCGGAAGAAGTGGCGCCGGCCGTCCCGCGGCAGCCACCGGTATAGGCAGGGCCAGCGTTGATTGGCGTCACCCTCGAGGCTCATGGCGCCGTGACGTTACAGCCCCAGCCAGGCCGAGGCGTTCTCCTGCCAGAGGTCGCCGGTCCGGATGTAGCGGCGGACGGTGGCGGTGCTGCGCCAGCGGCCCTGGCGCATGATCGCCCGCTCCGGGGCGCCCTCGGCGGCGGCCTGGGTGGCGCAGCCGGCCCGCAGCGAGTGCCCGGCCAAGCGTCTGCACTCCGCCTCGGTCAGGCCAGACCGGGCGGCGGCCCGCTTGACGATCAGGGCCACAGTTTGGGAGCTGAGCCGCCCTGAGCGCACGGTGTCGTGGCGGGTGATCGGGCGGAAGAGCGGGGCGGGAAGGTCCCCTGTGATCTCCGCCTTGGCCCGCCACTCCTGCAGTGCCCGCAGTGGGTCGATGTCGGGGTGCTGACCGCGGACGACGCCGACCTCATCGCCGTGGGCCTCTGGGTCGGTCTTGCTGCGGCGGATGCGGATCCGAAGCCCCTCATCGGTCATGGTGACGTCCTCGACGTCCAGGGCAACCAGCTCGCTGCGGCGGAGCGCGGCGCCGAAGCCGAGCAGGAGGAGGGCCCGGTCGCGGGCGCCGACGCAGGTCTTGCGGTCGCAGCTCGCGACCAGGCGCCGGAGCGTGGCGGTGAGCACGGCCTCCTTCTGGGCAGGAGCGGTGCCCAGGCTGCGACGGATCCCCTGGACCACCTGACGGACCTCCCAGTCGGCGGTGGGCGGCGGTACGTGGCCGGCCAGCTGGTGGACCTGGCTGATCGCGGCGAGGCGGCGCTGGATGGTCGACGCCGCACTGCGGGTGCGGGCCAGGTGGGTGACGTAGAGGGCGACGGTGGACGGCTCGGCCGGCAGCGGAGCGCGCTGCTGGGCGGCGCACCAGGCGTCGAAGTGGCGCAGGTCACTGGCGTAGGCGCGGCGGGTTGCCGGGCTCTTGGCGGCCCGGGCGAACTCCTGGGCCGCTTCCACCAGCTCGCCCGGGTTGGTGAGCCCTCTCGGCGCCGCTGTGCGGGCCTGCACGGCCAGACCGACCTCGGGATCGACCCTGTGAGGCGGCGCGAAGTTCTCATGCGAACAACGCGCGTAGTTATCAGTGCCCGGGGCTCAGAGTCAGCCCCCTGAGGCCGGCGCCAGGATCAGCCGGATGGCGGCCGTGGCCGGCCCAAGAGGAGGCAGGCCATGCGTGGGAAGCAGCGTCACGGAGGACCGTATGTCAGCGAGGAGCTGCGCGACGGCGCGGTGAGCCGCCTCCTCGCCCTGCGCGAGGGCGGCGACTTCCGCTCCGACCAGGTGGCGCTGGTCGCCGAGCAGCTCGGGGTAGCGGTGCGGACGGTGTGGGGCTGGCTGAAGGTTGCTCGCACCGAGGGGAGGAATGTGCGGAAGCGGCGAGCGCGGCTGGAGGTGACTGAGGCGGACGTGATCGACCTCGCGTATCACCGGGGCAACGTGGCGGCTTTCCACCGAGCCCGGGGGGAGGCGGGTCCGACGCCGGGGATCGATGCTTGGCGTCAGGCATTCCGGAGGAGGCTTTCCCCCGGGCAGCGAGCGGGCCTGGTTCACGGGGAGCGGGTGCGGCGCGATTACGACACGTACCTGACCCGGACCCCCCAATTCCGCAATGAGCAGTGGGAGGCGGACCACACACAGCTGGCCATCGCGGTGGGTCTGCCCGACGGTCGAGTGGTCAAGCCGTGGGCGACCCTCTTCCTCGACTGCTTCTCCCGCGCGATCGCCGGATACGCCATCACCGTGACACCGAGCCGGGAGAGCATTCTCGCCGCCCTGCGGTCGGCGATCATGGTCGAGCCCCCATACGGCCCGATCGGGGGAGTGCCACTCGCGATCCGGTTCGACCGCGGGCGCGACTTCCTGGCCGAGGCGATCAGGGTTGCCGCGGGAGCCCTGGTCATCGACATCCGCCCGGTGGCCGCGTACACACCCCACCTGAAGGGGGCGATCGAGCGGGCCAACGGCTCGATCGAGACGCTGCTGCTCGGCGAGCTGCCGGGCTTTCTCCACGGTGCCCGGGATCGGGCCGGGAAGCTGATCGGCGCGGGTGACCCGCTGCTCTCGCTGGAGGCTTTCGTCAAGCTGTTCGACGAGTTCATCCGCTGGTACCACGCCGAGCGTCCGCACCAGAGCCTGGATGGGCGGACACCGCTGCAGGTGTGGAACGCTGACCCCACGCCCCTCTCCACCATCGAGCCGCAGCGGCTGCGCCACCTGATGCTGGCTGGGGTCAAGCGCACCGTGACCAAGAAGGGGGTGCGACTCGGCGGTCGGCGATACAACGGCCCCGAGCTCTGCGGGCACGTGGGCGACGAGGTGGAGGTGCGCCACATGCCCCACCATGAGCAGGAGGTGGAGGTCTTCCTCCTGGACGGTCACCACCTGGGGACCGCGTATCTGGTCGAGCAGATGACCCCGGCCGAGAGGAGGCGATTCCTTGACGGTCGGGCCGAGGGAGAGCGCTGGCTGTCTCGCGTGCTTCGGTCGGGAGAGAAGCGGCGACGCACCGTCTATGCGGCCATGACCGCGCCCGGCCCTGCAGTGGTGGTCTCCGCTCTGACCGAGGAGGTGACCGCGTCGCAGAGCGCGGCTCAGTCCGACGCCGTACAGCGCCAGCTGGCGAGCCGCAGCCTGGCCAGGCCTCCGGCGGTTCCAGCGCGGATGACCCGGCCGCGGGTCATCAGAGGGGGTGCAGCATGAGCGGGCACTTCCTGAACCTGAAGGAGGCAGCGATCGTTGCCACCGAGCAGCTCCTTGACGCCCAGGCCATGATCAGCGAGGCGGTGGAGGCGCAGGCGATGGTGGCGATCCACGGCGCTGCCGGGACGGGCAAGAGCTTCGCCGTCGAGCAGGCTCTGATCGACCTCCCGGCCCGCAGCTGGGTCTGGATGGACTTCCGCTGCCGTCCAACGCTTCGTGACGTGCGTCACGCCCTGCATCGCGCGACCGGGCTCGGCTCCATCTTGGCGGCCGATGCCTTCGGCGTCGACATGGCGCTCAAGGCCGCGCTCGCGGACCGTCCCCGTCTGGTCGTCATCGATGAGGCGCAGTGGCTGAACCGCGAGTGCTTCGAATATCTCCGCCACCTTCATGACGACCTCGACACCCAGTTCAGCCTGCTGTTCGTCGGCGGTGCCGGCTGCTACGAGGTGCTGCGCCGCGAGCCCATGCTGGATTCCCGCCTCTACGCCCACATCCGCTTCGAGCCGCTCAGCCTGGACCAGGTGCTCGCCGTCATCCCCGTGTACCACTCGATCTACGGCGGCGTCAGCGACGACGTGGTGGCCCAGATCGATCGCCGCTGCGCCCACGGCAACTTCCGGAACTGGGCGAAGTTCACCCACCACGCCGCCCGCTTCTGCGCCGAGTCGGGGCGGGAGGTGATCGACGACGAGGTGATCCGCAACGTGTACCGCGGCCTCGGGGGAGGGGTGAGCGGTGGCCAGTAGCGGGGCGGAGGGGGAGCGGCTGCCGCAGCAGGTGGAGATCCTCCACGACCCCGCCGACGACCGGAGGCTCCACGACGCCATCCGACACCGGTGCCGCAGGCGCCGCGACCAGCTGGCGCTGGCCCTGCCCCCCGAGGATCGCGTGGACGGACGCCCTCTTCCAGGCTGGGTTCTGCTCGCCGTCTACCAGGCGCTGGAAGAGCCGCCAAGGCCCAGCCGCGCTGAGCTCTCGCACCGCCGCTATCACCCGACCCAGCTGCCGCTCTTCACCAGCGCAGAGGTTGGGGGCACGAGCAGGGATGTGCCGCACCAGCTGGCGCTCCTTCCCGAGCTGGAGCTGGCCGAGCGGATCGCCCGCAGCCAGGCCTTGGCCCGGGACCTGTGGCTCGAGGAAGTCAGCGCCATGCTGGTAGAGCGGGGCGTCCGCGACCTCTACGTACTCCAGGCTGGGCAGCTCAGTGCCGGGACCTGGGAGTGGTTCTGCAGGTTGGCGCGCTCCGCCTCGATCTCTCTGCACCTGGTGGTCGGTGGTCGCCCGCCGCGAGCTCCCCAGAGGCGGGCGCTTGCCGAGTGCCGGGTTCGGGAGACCACCGCGACGCTCCGGCGCCGTCACCCCTGGTGGGCCATGCCCGGCTTTCGCTCCCGGCGCCAATCCCAGGACGTGCCGCAGCGAATGACGCTCCCCCGACGGTCGCTCCGAGCGCCGCGAGGGTACGATCGCGCGATCCCCGCACCCAAGTCCCTCGCACGCGCATTGCACCCACGGCCCGCCCCAGCGCCCCTCGACGGGCTCGGGGCTCGGACCCCGCAGACTGAGGTGTGTCCCG
>JBEKGP010000063.1:0-12871 GCA_050012735.1 Candidatus Dormibacteria bacterium | reverse complement strand
GAGAGACTTGCACCTGACAGGTGACCCCCTGCTGAGACGTTGGCTTTGATCAATTCCATTGTCCCAGTTGGATTGGTCGCCTGTCTTTGCGTCCGGACACCTACCTCGTCGGTGGATCCGGGGTTAGTCCCCGGCCGGCTCCTCACCGGCCCGCCAGCGCCTCTCCGCCTCATTCAACTCGACCTTGAGCCGGCGCAGCTCCTCGCGCTCGGCATCGCTCGGAGGGTGAATCTGCGCGCGCACTTCCTCTGAGAGAAGAGCCAGCGTGGAACCGCGCGGCAGGTCGCGCAGATCGCCGAGCTCCATCGCCTTGGCCTGGACGGCGCGCCGCAGCTCGAGCAGCGTGTCCGGTGGTGTGGCGATCCGCCGCAGCCCGGCGATCTTCGCCTCGTCGACCCCGAGCGCCGCGAGCATCCGCCCCACGAGAGGGTCGGCGTCCAGGAGAGCGTCGACCTCCAGCGCCGCCAGCAGCACGTGCTCGGGACCGACGACCGCATGCTCCTCGGCAGCAAGGCGCTCGGCCTCGCGCCAGAGCTCATGGGAACTGGACGGGGATCCCGCGCCAAACCGTTCGCCCGGACGGGCCGGCCGGAACACGCTGGTCACCGTGTGGCCAGCCGTCCCTCTCGTTGCTTGCCGACCCCCTTCCTCGTTACCCGCGGCGCTCTCCGATCCCATCTCCAGGTGGAGCCGGTCGATCTCGCCGCTGACGTTGTCCAGCGTGGCGCCGAGCTTCTCGAGTACGTGGGCGGCGATGCCCTCCCCCTCGATCAGCAAGCCTACGAGAAGGTGCTCGGTGCCCACGGCGCCGTCCCCCCGGCTGCGTGCCTCCCGGAAGGCGAGCTCGATGACCGTCTTGACCCGCGAGGTGGGGATGATCTGCTGGGTGATGATCTGTTCGTTCTCACCCAGAACCGATCGGATGGTGCTGCGCACAGCGCCGATCTCGACCCCCAGGCTGCCGAGGGCCCGGGCGGCGAGGCTCTCCTCCTCCCGTAACAATCCGAGCAGGAGGTGCCCGGTACCGATGTACGAGTGGTGCGAACGCTCCGCCTCCTCCTGGGCGAGGGCGAGGGCCTGCTTGGCCCCCTCGGTGAAGCGTTCAAAAGGGTACACGCGCTCCTAACGATGCCCGGTCGCAGGGCAGACCACAAGTCCCCTCCGGCACATGGGACACAGCGCGATCAGCGCAGATGGGGCACGTCGTCTGAGTGGGGGCTTTCGCAGGCGGCGGTTGCAACGCCGCCGAGAACGAGGCGCGGACAGCAGAGCTGTCCGACGCCGGTTCCCCCGAAGACGATGTGCCCCGTCGGCGCGGTCGCGCCCGTTCACCGCTGGCAGCTCGGGCAGTACACGGTCCCGCGCCCCGCCACCACGGTGCGCCGCAACGTCGCCCCGCAGCGCAGGCACGGCTCGCCTCCCCTGCCGTACACCTGCAGCTCCTCCTGGTGGGAACCGCGGGCGTCCCAGAGGTCGCGGTAGTCGTCGATGGTGGTCCCGCGGTTGGCGACCGCCTTGGTCAGCACGCTGCGGATCGCCGCGTGAAGCGCGACTCGCTGCTTGCGGGTGAGCCGGTTCGCCCGCCGGGTTGGTCTTATCCCGGCCAGGTGGCAGGCCTCGTCGACGTAGATGTTGCCCAGTCCGGCGATCCCGGACTGGTCGAGGAGCACCGCCTTCACAGTCCGGGTGGTACGCCGCATCAGAGCGTCGAGACGCTCGGGGGTGAAGTCATCGGAGAGCGGCTCCACACCGAGAGGCGGGAGGACGCGCCGCTCCTCCAGCAAAGCACGAGACCCGAGCATCACGCGGCCGAAGCGGCGCGCGTCGTCGAAGCGCAGCTCCCGCCCGTCGTCGAGCCCCGCGCGGAGGTGGGTGTGCTTGATGACCTCGGCATCGCCGCCCACGACGCGCAGGTGACCGGTCATGCCGAGGTGAAAGACCAGCTCTTCGCCGCTGTCGAGCCAGCAGAAGATGTACTTGCCCCGCCGCTCGACGGACTCGACGCCTCGACTGACGAGCGCGGCCGTGAACGAGACGGCGTCGGGAAGGCGTAGGACGCCCGGCTCCGACACCCAGGCGCTGACGAAGCGCCGTCCCACGAGCTCGCCCCTCAGGTCGCGCGTGACGGTCTCGACCTCGGGGAGCTCAGGCATCCACGGGCGTCATCTCCTGCCAGTTGTCGCCAATTTTGACGTCAACCACCAGGGGTACGACCAGCGGGTAGGCGTCGGCCATCGCGGTGCGAACCAGGGGGATCAGCGCTGGCAGATCGTCACGGGGGACCTCGACCACCAGCTCGTCGTGGACCTGGAGGAGCACCTGGGCGGGGGAGCCGCTCTCCCGGAGCGCGCGGTCGCAGTCGATCATCGCCTTCTTCATGATCTCGGCTGCCCCACCCTGGATGGGCATGTTGACCGCCATCCGCTCGGCGGCCAGCCGCATCTGGCGGTTGGCGGCCCGGATGTCCGGCAGGTGGCGGCGGCGGCCGGTGAAGGTCTCCACCCACCCCCACTCCCGGGCGTGCATCCGGGTCTGCTCCAACCAGCGGGTGACCGCCGGGAAGCTCTCGAAGTACGAGCGGATGAAGGCGCCGGCCTCCTCCCGGGACATCCCCGTGTCGCGGGCCAGGCCAAAGTCGGAAAGCCCGTACACCACGCCGAAGTTGACCACCTTGGCGACCCGGCGCATGTCGCGGGTCACCGCCTGCGGGTCGATGCCGTACACCTGGGCGGCGGTGCGGCGATGGATGTCCTCGCCCCGGGCGAAGGCCTCGATCAGCCCCTCCTCCCCCGCGACGTGGGCGAGCACGCGCAGCTCGACCTGGGAGTAGTCGGCCGAGACCAGCAGCCTGCCGGGGCCGGCGACGAATGCCCGCCGGATGCGCTGGCCCCACTCGGTGCGGACGGGGACGTTCTGCAGGTTGGGATCCGCCGACGACAGCCGGCCGGTCGCCGCCACCGCCTGGTTGAACGAGGTGTGCACTCGGCCGTCCTCGTCGCAGAGGAGAGGGAGGGCGTCAACGTAGGTGCTCTTCAGCTTGCTGAGCTGGCGCCATTCGAGCACCAGGTCGACCACCGGGTGCTCCTCGCGAAGCGCCTCCAGGCTGTCGGCGTCGGTGCTCCGCCCAAACTTGGTCTTGCGCCCGGCGGCGAGTCCCAGCTCGTCGTAGAGGACGGTGGCGAGCTGCTGCGTGCTGCCGAGGTTGAAGGGGTGGCCCGCCCGTTCATGGACCTCGCCCTCCAGCTCCCCGATGCGCGCCTGCATCTCGGCGGAGAGGGCGACTAGCGCGTCGCGGTCAAGGAGGATGCCCACCCGCTCCATCTCGGCGAGGATGGGCACGAGCGGCAACTCCAGGTCGCCGAGGAGCTGGAGCAGGCCGCTCTCCGTGAGCTGCTTGGTGAGCACGGCACGGATAGGCTCGACCAGCCCCACCCAGCGCCCGAAGTAGGCGGCCAGCTCCGCCGCCGTCAGCTCCTCGATCCGGCGGCGACCGCGGCCGCTCCCCAGCAGCTCCTCCTCGCTCTCCAGGTGCATGCCGCAGAGATCGGCGGCGAGCCCGGTCAAAGAGAGGACTCGCGCCCGGGGGTTGTCGACGTAGGCGCCGAGCATGGTGTCGAAGCCGAGAACCGCCCGCAGAACCTCCCCCCAGACGAGGCACTCCCGCTTGAGGTCGTAGCCGTCGACGGTGAGGGCCGCGTCGCCGAGCAGGGAGACGATCCCCGCCCGGTGCTCGGCGAGCGGCACCCACCAGGTGCGGGTGACCCCCACCGGAGCGATGGCGGCCCCGAGCGGCGCGCCGGTCCGAGGCGGGCCGGCTGTCACCGTGCGCAGCGCGAACCGGCCGGCGGAGCTGACTGATTGAGCCATCTCCGCGAACTGGGCATCGCTCTCCACGACCACCACATCGGCTGGGGTCTCCGGCGCCGCATCGAAGCTCAGCTCGCCCTGGCCGGGGGGGCCCGTGACCGGTGCCGTGCCGTAGCCAAGCGCCTCGCCGAGCCGGGGCAGGAGGGAGCGGAACTCCAGGCGGTCAAAGAGCGCGTGGACGGCGGGCTGGTCGTAGCCGCCGACCCGGGCGCCGGCCAGGTCGAGGGGGACGTCGAGGTCGCACTGGATGGTGGCCATGCGCTTGCTGAGACGCGCCTGGTCCGCGTGCTCGGCAAGGTTGGCCTGGAGGCGCCCGGGCTTCATCCCAGGAACGGCCGCCAGGATCGCCTCCAGCGGGCCGTGTTCGTGGATGAGGTTCATGGCCGTCTTCTCGCCGACGCCGGGGACGCCGGGGATGTTGTCGCTGGCGTCGCCCCGCAGGGCCTTGTAGTCGACGAGGAGCGGCGGATCGAAGCCGAAGCGCTCCCACACCGCGTCGACGTCGTAGACCACGGTGTCGCTGATCCCGCGGCGGTTGATGAGCACGCGCACGTGGGGGTTGACCAGCTGGAGGGCGTCGATGTCGCCGGTGACGATGATCACGTCCAGGCCCGCCGCCACCGCCTTGACGGAGAGCGAGCCGATCACGTCGTCAGCCTCGAAGGTGGGGATCTCGACCTCCGGGATGCCGAGGACGGCGACGACGTCACGCGACCATCCGACCTGGGGGCGGAGGTCCTCGGGCATGGGCGGACGCTGGGCCTTGTAGGCGGCCATCTCCTCATGGCGGAAGGTCGGCCCCGGCGGGTCAAAGGCCGCAATCGCGTACCCCGGCCGGTGCTCGGAGAACGCCTTGAGCAGCATCGAGGTGAAGCCGTAGGCGGCGTTGGTCAACTCGCCGCGGCTGTTGGTGAGCGCCGGCATGGCGAAGAAGGCGCGGTAGACGAGCGCATGCCCGTCGATGAGCAGCAGGGTGGGCCGTTCCGCAGCTCCGTCGTCAGTGGGCACGGCCCTGATGGTATTCGCCTCCCCGCCCCCCGGGGCGGCGGTCCGGGGGCGGCGCTATGATCGGCCCGTGGCTGAGTTGATCGAGATGACCGTGGACAGCATCCGCGTGCACATGCCCACCGGCCAGCACGTGGTCATCCTCAAGGAGAAGGACGCGGAGCGCTACCTCCCGATCTGGATCGGCATCAACGAGGCCAACGCCATCGCGCTGCGGATCACGGGGATCACCCCGGAGCGCCCGATCACCCACGACCTCCTCGCCAACATCCTCTCGGCGGTCGATTGCAGCGTCGAGCGGGTGGTCGTCACCTCACTCGCCAACGAGGTCTTCTACGCCCGGATCCTGGCCCGGGTGGATTCCCGCAGGCTGGAGATCGACTCCCGTCCCAGCGACGCGATCGCGGTGGCGGTGCGGGTGGGAGCGGGCATCTTCGTGGACCCCGAGGTCCTCGAGAAGGCCGGGGTCCTGCCCGAGCCGGATGCCGATCGGGAGCCGGGGGACGTGGACGAGGCGGTCGACGAGCGGATGGCCAAGGTCCGCGATTGGGTCAATGAGCTGAACCTGCCCGATCTGGGGACGAACCAAGAATCCTCGTAGGGCGGCGCTCCAGCCGGTCAGACAACGGACCAGAAGGCTGGGTCCTCGTCGCCCGCAACCCAGGCGGCGACGCCGCCCAGGCCGAGCGTGCCGGCGGCGTCGATCTTGCGGAGCAGGCTGTCGGCGTCGTCGAACCAGAGCTGGGTCGGCACCCCCCCGGGGTCACTGAGCAGCACCGGGGTGGCGGCCGGAAAGTCGTAGTCGTAGGAGACGTCAGGTTCACCGAGGGCCTGGGCGACCATCGACGCGTAACCGCCCGAGGTGACGTGGTTGCCCGACCAGCTCCGGGCGTAGAGCGGGACGCCGAGGACGATCTTGGCGGCGGCCACCCCCGCCATGGTCCCGTCCAGCTCGGCCGCCTGCCAGTCGATCCCCGCCACCGGCCCGGGATCGCCGGCCTGGGTGTTCTCGTCGTAGGCCATCACCACCAGGTAGTCGGCGACGGCGGCCAGACCTGGATCGTCGTAGGCGGCCGACGCCGAATTGGTCCCCGCGGCGGTGTGCGGGACGACGTCGATGGAGAGGCCGGCCCCGGCCGCACGCAGAGCGCTGGAGAGCCGGCCCGCAAAGGCGGTCAGAGCGCTCTCATCACTCCCCGGCACGCCCTCGAAGTCGAGGTTGACCCCGGCAAGGCGGAGGCTCTGGACCTGGCTCACGACGGCCGTGATCAGAGCGGAACAGGCGCTCGCGCTGTTGAGCAGCTGATCGGTCCCGGTGGGGCCGGCGTCGTCGTTCTTGAGCACCGGCCACACCGGACGGCCGGCCGCGGCGGCCGCGGCCAGCGTGGTCGGTTCCGGGGCGCCCTGGAGGCCCCCGTCCGACTCCGCCTGCCAGCCGGTGGGGCTGAGGATGGCCGCCTGGGCGGCGTGCGCCCGCGCCGACGCGTCAGAGGCGGCGGTGCCGTCCGTCCAGAGGGTGAGCCGGAGCCCGGCCGGAGCCGGGACGGCCGCGGGCACCGTGGCCCGGTGGAGCTGCCCGGTCTGGAGGCCGGTGAGCGGGAGCATCAGCGGGCCCTCCAGCACCGACCCGCGCGCCGCTGACAGCCCGGCGGGAATGGTGAGGGAGGCAGGAGGGGTCGCCCAGGCGAGGCTCAGGTGGGTGCCGTCGATCCAGTGGAGCTGAGCCTGGGGGAGAGCGGCGGCGAGGGCGACGCGGTCCGGGGCCCGTTCAAAGACGACCTGGCAGACGAGCTGGCCGCCCGCGCCCCGCCAGGCGGCAGCGCTCACCCCGGTGCGATCCACCACCTGGAAGCCGATCACCTCCTGAGGACGGCCGGCGACGTCGATGACCAGCTGGTGCTCGCTGGCATAGGCCATGGGGGCGACGCTCGCCGTGACCCCCCGGGACGAGCTGGTCAGGGTGAGGCGGTCCCCGTCGAGGGTGGCGGAGGCCACCGACGGGGTGACCCCCGCCCCCTCGAGGCCGAGCTCCAGGGTCGGGGGAACGTCCGCGGTGCCGTCGTCGAGGGCCGTCCCCCCGGCGGTCACCACGACCAGGCCCTGGGGCGACGTCGCCGGCGAGCCGCCGGCGGCCGGTGCGGCGCAACCGGCCAGGATCAGGAGCAGGAGCCCGAGGCAGGCGCGACGGGAGCGCATGGCCCTGGAGTCTGCGCGCCCGTCCGCCCTGGGAGGAGCGACGACCGGTCGCCGCTTCCTCAGCTGATCTGGATCGTGAGGATCACCACAGTGTCGTCAGGGTCGATGGATGAGACCACGATCTCGAAGGACTGGCCCGCCACCGCCGTGGCCGGGACGGTGACCTGGAGGAGCGGCTGGCCATCCACGGTGAGCCCCGCGACCGGAGTGGGGACGGCCACGGTGACCTCGTCCGCCCCGCTCGAGGAGGCGGACGGCGGCCCCACCAGGAAGGTGCAGGGGAGGGAGACGGCGCCGCCGCTATCGTCAATCAGCCGCGCATAGATATCGACGGTCCCACCGGGCGCGAAGCTCGACGCCTGGGTGGCCACCACCCCCGTGCTGACCCCGTTGTCCTCGGTGGCGTGGTTGGGAAAGCCCGTGGGGATTTCCAGAGCCTCGGTCTTGCTGATCGGCAGAGCCCTTGGGGAGCAGTCGGTAAAGCCGCCGAGCAGAGGCGCAAGCTCGGGAAGGAGGCTGGCGCTCTGCGGCGACGCCAGCGGGGCCTGGATGGCAGCCCCCGGCGCAGCGGCGGACATCGAGCCACTCACCCCAGAGCTGTCCGCGGAGCGCGTGTCGGCTCCGGAATTGAGGTGCCCGACCACGACCACGGCCGCCACCGCAGCCGCCGCCACCAGCCCGGCCGCCGTCAGGCCCGTCAGCAGGCGACGGCCTTGGACAAGCCGGGCCGGCACCTCGAACCACCGCCGTTCCGGGACCGGCGAGCCCTCGGGGAGGCGGACCGGGTGCGGCATGCGCGCGCCTGGCTGCTCCCGGAGGGCGTCCACGGCGGTGGTCACCTCGGCGAAGGCGGCGGCACAGGCGGAGCATTCGCCCAGATGGCGGTCAAAGGCCGTCCGCGCGTCCGGGCTCAGCTCGCCGTCGTAGGCGGCCGAGAAGAGGGACTCGACGTGACCGCTCACCATGCCTCCTCCGCGCGGGGAAAGATGGCAGGAGACTGGCGGAGAGCTGCCGCAAGCAGGCCTCGGGCACGGGAGATCCGCGACTTCACGGTTCCCACCGGGACGCTCAGGGCCTCCGCCATCTCCTCGTAGGAGAGCTGGTTGACGTCGCGGAGGACGACCGCGACCCGAAAGTCGTGAGGGAGGGCGAGCAGGGCGAGACGGATGGCGCCGGCTTGCTCACGGCGGAGGGCGGTGGCCTCGGGGCCGAGCCCCGGGTCGGGGAGGTCGAGCACCCGCCCCTCGGTGTCCTCCAGGGGGTCGGCCGGCCGCCGGCTGCGCTGGCGATGAATGTCGTGCGAGCAATTGACGGCGACCCGGAAGAGCCAGGCCCTCACGGTCGCGCCGCGGAGCCTCGGCAGGCTCCGGAAGGCCCGGGTGAAGGTCTCCTGGACCACGTCGGCGGCGTCGGCGGGGTTGCCGGTCAGTCGAAGGGCCATGGTGTACAGCTCGTCCTGGTAACGATGGACGAGCGGTGTGAAAGCCTCCCGGTCACCGCGGCGGCAGCGGTCGAGGAGCGCCTCGTCGTCCATCTCCCCAACATACGCGCAGATTGGAGGCCAGGTTCCCGAAGAGGGTGACAGGGCCGCTCCCACGGGGATTTCTGCGCTGCGGCGTCGGCCGGCGCGGCCCCGGGAGACCTGTCCGCCGGATGGAGCTGTGTCAGAGTGGGGCGATGGACGTGCGCCTGCTCCGCCCCGAGGAGGCCGCCGCGGTGGCCGCCACGCTCCGCCACCGGATCGTGGTCGCCGACCGGCTGGAGCGGCAGCGGCGCGATGAGTGCCTCTACCTGGTGGCCTGGGAGGGCGGCACCCCGGTGGGGCAGGCCCTCCTCCACCGCCGGCGGCCGTCCGCCCTCGCGGTGGCGGGGGTCGTGGACACGCTGCCCTACATCGAGGATGTGTTCGTTCTCCCGGAATGGCGCAACCGGGGGATCGGGACCGCCCTTCTGGAGGCGGCCGAGAGCGCCGCCGCGGCGCGCGGGGACCGGGGCGTGAGCCTCGCGGTGAGCACCGGCAATGCCGCCGCCCGCCGCCTCTACACCCGCCGCGGCTACGTGAATGCGGGGGTGCCGGAGCACCGCCACGCATCCACCGAGCCCGGTTTCGACGACGACGGTCAGAGCGGCAACGGGACCGTCGTCGACCTCGTCAAGCGGCTGGACGCGGTGACAGCGGCGGCCTGGCCCGCTATCCGTGGAGGGGACCGCCCGCGCGACGCGCGGTGAGCCGGATCAGCACGGGCGTGCGATCGCGGGACCCGTTCAGCCGGGCCGCGCGATCAGCGCAGGCGCACGAAGTCGACGTTGGCCCGGTACTCGGCCAGGGTGCGCGCGTTCATGTAGGACATCGAGCTGCGCAACCCGGCGAGGTAACGGGAGATCACCCCGCTCACGTGGCCCTTGTAGGGGACCATGGTCTCGGCTCCCTCGACGTACTCGGGGTCGTCGCGGCCGGCCTGCTGCTGCACCGAGAAGGAGGCTGCGCCGCGCATGATCTTGTACTTCTTGCCGTCCAGCATGATCACGCGGCCGGGCGCCTCACCAGTGCCCGCCAGGGCTGATCCGACCATCACCAGGTCGGCGCCGAGAGCGAGCAGCTTGCAGAGATCGGAGGGGCTGCGCACCCCGCTGTCGCCGACGATGAGCGCGCGCCGGCGCACCTGCGCCACCTCGGCGACGGTGTACGGAGTGGGCACGAAGACGCCCGTCTCGGTGCGCGTCTCGCAGACCGCACCGCCCGCGATGCCGACCCGGACGGCGTCCGCACCGCGGTCCTCCAGCCAGGTGAAGGCCTCGGCCGAAGCGACGTTGCCGGCGACAAGGGTGACGTCGTCGCGGCGCTCCCGCGCCCAGGTGAGCGCGACCCCGACCTGGTGGTGGGCGCCGTTGGCGGTGTCCAGGCAGATGGTCCGGCAGCCGGCCTCGACCAGGGCGTCGAACCGCTCCCGGTAGTCGCCGGTGACGCCCACGGCGGCGCCGACAGCGGCCGGCCCGGTCGTGCGGCTGGTCTTCTGGAACTCCTCCACCTCCTCGTCCACGCTCTGGAAGCGGTGGAGGATGCCGAGGGCGCCGGCCTCGGCCAGCGCCTCACACATCTGCGGCCCGCAGACGTCGGGCATGGGGGAGGCGAGGATCGGCACCTCGAGCGAGGTGGCCCCGAGGGTGACCGCCGGACGCGCGTCCGAGCGATGGGGAAGGCTGGAGGCGTGCCGCGGCACCAGGCTGATGTCGTCGTAGTCGAAGGCGAGCGGCGCGTCGCCCAGGGAGGCGAGCGGAGAACGGGTGCGGACGGGAAGGGGGTCTGCCATGACGATCTGATTGTGCCAGGCAGCGACCCCGGTGCCTCAGCCCCGGCGGTGGATGGTCTGGGGAACCACGCGGACCGTGACCCTCACCTCACCCGGCTGACGGTTCGGGTAGCTGTCGGCGCCGGTGTACTTCTTGGCGAGCCGGTCGATATGGGCGTCGGCGCCCTCCTCGACGAACTCGGCCCGGCCCCGCAGGACCACGGTGCGGTAGTCGTTGTCCTTGGCCGAGAGCGAGATGGCGACCCGCGGATCGCGGCTCAGGTTGCGGTACTTGAGGCGCCCCTTGGCGGTGTTGAAGAGCACGGCCTCGCCGTCGGTGTCGACCCAGACGGGGGTGACGTGCGGGGAGCCGTCGGGCATCACGGTGGCGACGTGGGCGAGCACCTTCTCCCGGAGCAGGGCAACCTGGTCCTCGGTGAGAGTCGGGTGGGACTGGTCAGTCATGGCCTCTCCTCCGCTGGGGGGCGTGGTTCGATGGGTGTAGGTCTCTGGTATAGCGGAGCCGGGCGGCCGAACGGCGGCGGCCGGTGGGCTGCCGCGAGCCGGCGAGGACGTGAGAAGCTTGCCCCCGCGACGCCGGGGTGGCGGAATGGCAGACGCAGCGGTCTCAAAAACCGCCGGGGGCAACCCCGTGTGGGTTCGACTCCCACCCTCGGCACGGCGTTTCTGAATACAGCGATGACGGTGTAGCGCAGGGCGTCGGCGTGCAATCGTCAGAGGAACGTCACGCGGGTCGCTTCCTGCTTGCCTTGGGCGAAACCGGCACGGGCGGCGGGGGCGCGGGGCGCGGGAGCGGTCAGGTTCGTGCCCATTGCGGCTCGGGGATCTCGAAGCCCATGGGGTCAGGCGACCTCCACGTTCTGAGCGGTCGCCGAGATCATGGTCTCGCCGCCGGAGATCACTTCCACCGGCTTCATTTCGTTGACCTTCAGGCCATTGCCAATCCCGTCACGGGTGCCATTGCCCCAGCTATAGACCGCGCCTGTAGCGGTCACCCCGTAGCCCGTGGCCCCACCACAGTCGATGATGGTGTAGGGAATGGGTGGGTAGAATTCGATGGGCGTCGTCTGGTTGGCCACACTGCCAGTTGGGTTGTCGAGCTGGCCGGACCCCCCTGAGCCCCAGGACCAATAGGTGCCGTCCGCGAGCATGACCAGAGCGGAGCCGTTGGCCGTTGTGTCGCCTCCAGCCGAAAGCTGGACAGCCGGGCTGGTATCGCTGAACTTCACCTGGACCGGTACGTCAGATGTGGCTGCGGTCGTAGCGTTCCCAAGCTGATCCTGCGCGTTGGAGCCCCACGCCCACACTTGACCATTCGCGAGCAGAGCGTAGGAGTCGACCGACGACGCGGCCAGGCTTACGACGTCGGCATTCTGCATCCCGACCACTGGTGTCGGCGTGTAGGCAGCCGCCTGTTTGCCCGTGCCCATGGCACCAAACTGGTAGAACCCGCAGGCATAGAGCGAGCCGTTGCTGTCGAAGATGGTGTGGCCGCTCGCGCCTGCCATCAGGGTGACGTTGCTGATCGGCAACTCCACGGGAATGAGGTCTTCCAGGGTGGAACCGTGGGAGCACAGTTCACCCGGCTTCGTGTAGCCCCAGCCCCAGACGTTGCCATTGGTGTCGATAGCGTCTGCTGCGTTGTAGCCCATGGCGTCGATTGGCAGGGAGGCAATCGTCACCCCGGCTGGGAACAGCACCTGCACGGGAGTCGTGAACGAGTTGGCGGTACTCCCGTCGCCAAGCTGACCTGACGTGCCGATGCCCCACGCCCAGACCTGGCCATTGGTCAACAGAGCGTACTCGGTCGAGTTGGACGTACCCACCTGGGCCACCGTACCCGGCAAGGTGATGGTGGTCGGGGACACCTGGGACGCCGTGGTCGGCGCCGAGAACATGGTGCCCCAGATAGATGTCGTGTTCCCTGTGGCTGCCGTCGCAGGTGATGCCGCCGCCATGAGCGCCACCATGGCGAGGACGCAGGCTCCGATGTAACGCCTCATTTGAGCGCCTCGTTGGCCGTTTTGACCGTTTCGGGTCATTAACATCCCGCCGTGTGAGGCCCGGAGTCGTTCTGGTACGCCTCCAAGTCGCTGCCCATGGGGAGATTCAGGGCCTGGTTATTGGCGATCTGGCCGGTATCGAAGGTCAGGGTCGCGTAGCCCCAGGACAGATGCACGGTCACGGGCATGCTGCTGTCCACCTTGGGTGTGAGCTGGTATCCGCCAGACGCCTTCCGCCGTGGTCTGGCGGCCGGAATGCGCGTGTCCACGTTGCTCGCGGTGCCGCTCCCCGGATAGGGTCTCAGGTCATGCCGCCGCCAAGGTCCCCCAGCCTCGGTGGTCTCTCGCTTAGCCCGAATCCACCGATGAGGTAGGTGTCCGGACGCAAAGACAGGCGACCAATCCAACTGGGACAATGGAATTGATCAAAGCCAACGTCTCAGCAGGGGGTCACCTGTCAGGTGCAAGTCTCTCACACGCCTCACCGCC
>JBEKGP010000062.1:0-13119 GCA_050012735.1 Candidatus Dormibacteria bacterium | reverse complement strand
CGGAGATGCCCGCCCTGACCGGCGAGATCGCCCGCGAGATCGAGAGCGAGATGCAGTACCCGGGGGTCATCAAGGTGACCCTGATCCGCGAGACCCAGGCGATCGCGACCGCCCCAGTGCAGATCGGGCGCAGCATGGAGCCGCTGGAGCCGGTCCTGGCCGGGGCGACGACCAAGCGGCGGCGGCGGCGCAAGAAGCGCAGGGGCGGCGGGGAGACCAACGGGGCCGGATCCCCTGGCGAGACCGGGCCGGCGGACGCCGAGTAGTCCTGGCAGGTCCGTTTCGGCCGCCGCTGCCTAGGCGGCTCAGCTGCCGTGGAGAAAGGAGACCATGACCTCCGCGGTCAGTTCGGGTTCCTCGTGGAAGAAGAGGTGGCCGCGACCGTCGAACCAGTAGCGGCGCGCTCCGGGGATCAGCTTGGTGAGGGCCTCGGCGTTGGCGAGCGGGACGAGGACGTCCTCGGTTCCGTGAAGGACAAGGGCGGGCACGGCGATCTCGCCGAGACGGTCGCCGATGTCGGCGTCCCGAGAGGAGCGGAACTGGGCGGTGAAGGCGCGTCCCGGGACCGGGTGGGCGGCCCGGTAGGCCACCTCCTCGTCGATGAACTCGGGATGCTCGCGCTGAAAGCGCCCCGCGTAGAGGACGGTGCAGGCCGTGCGGTAGGCCTCTGCCGGCGTCCTGGCACCGCGCCCGAGAAGTGAGGCGGTCGCCTCGGGTTGCGCGGGGAAGGCCGTGTGACTCCCGGGACCGGTGGCTGCCAGGATCAGCCGGATCAGGCGATCGGGATGCAGGACGGCGACGTGCTGGGCGGTGAGCCCCCCCATGGAGGCGCCGAAGAGCTGGAAGGTCTCCGCCCCGCAGCCGCCCGCCACCTCGACGCAGTCCGCCGCCAGCCGGGACATGGGATAGGGCCCGGGGGGTGCATCGGAGTCGCCGACACCCCGGGGGTCGTAGACGATGACCCGGTGGTGCCGCGCCAGCGCGGGGATGATCGGTGCATAGACCCGCCGGGTGGCCCCGAGCCCCGGGATCATGAGCAGGGGCTGGCCGTCGCCGTGGACGCTCACGGCAAGCCGGACACCGTCGCTCGTGACCACGTGCCGGACGGGAGCAGGCGGAGCCACGGCTCCCGATCGTAGGGCACGGCGCGGGACGGCCGGAGCCGGGCGGTCGGTGCCCGGGCGGCCGGCGCTGGAGGGGTGGGGCGGGCGATGCTGGGCCGGGGGATCGCGTCCGGCGGGAGACGCGCCACCATTGACCCGTGCCACGACTCTTCATCACCCGAGACCAGATCGGCGACGGCACGCTGGTGGTCGAGGGTGAGGCTGCCCACCATCTCGCCGGGCCCCTGCGCACCGAGCCCGGGGAGCTGATCCAGGTCGTCGATGACACCGGCGAGGAGCACGGGGTCCGGGTCACCTCGGTGGCGCGGGCTCGGGTGACCGGATCGATCGTCTGGTCTCGCCCGGCATCGGGCGAGCCCCGTCTCCGCCTCGACGTCGTCCAGGGTCTGGTCCGGGACATCGACGAGGTGGTGGCCGGCCTGGTCGAGGTCGGGGTCGCCGCGATCCACCCCGTGATCGCCGCACGCAGCGTCACCCGGCCCGACCCCGCCCGGGCCGCGGCCCGACTACGCAGGTGGGGCGAGATCGCCCGCGAGGCTGCCGAGCTGGCCCATCGTGGCGCCGTGCCGCGGGTGATGGTGCTCACCGACCTCGCGGGAGCGCTGGCTGAGCTGCCGGAGAGCGCGCGTATCCTCGTCTGCATGGTGGACGCGGCCGTCCCGCTGGTCCGACTGGAGGTCGACGCGGCCCGCCCGGCGGCGCTGGTGATCGGTCCGGAGGGCGGATTGGACCCCGGCGAGGTCGACCGACTGCGGGAGGCCGGCGCCGAGATGGTCCACCTGGGGCCCCGCGTGCTGCCGGCGCGCCGGGCCGCCATCGTCGCTGCCGGGCTCCTCCTCGCCCATGCCGGAGACCTCGATCACGGGCGCTGAGCTGCGGACGGCGCGCGACGAGACCATCGCCGGACCGCTGCGGGTTGCCCTCACCACCCTCGGCTGCAAGGTGAACTACGCGGAGATGGCCGAGCTGGCGGGGAGGCTCGCGGGCCTCGGCTGCGAGGTGGTTCCCGAGGATGAGCCCGCCGACGTCCGCGTGCTCAACTCGTGCGCGGTGACGCTCCAGGCGGATGCCACCACCCGGCAGCGGCTCCACCGGCTGCGTCGCCGCGACCCGGGCTGCCACCTGATCCTCACCGGCTGCTCCGTGGACGCCAACCCGGAGCGTTACCTGGCCGCGGGGAGCGATGGGGAGCCCGCCGTCCCCGGACTGGATGCGGTCTTCGCCAACAGCCAGAAGCTGCGCATCGCGGACCACGTCGCCGCCCTCGCGGCGGGGCGCGAGGAAACGCTCCGCCAACTCCCGCCGGCGGGACTGCGCAGCCGAGCCTTCCTCAAGGTCCAGGACGGTTGCGGCCACCGCTGCACCTACTGCGTGGTGTGGAGGACCCGGGGAGCGCCGGCGAGCGTTCCCGAAGAGGTGGTGATGGCCCGAGCCCGGGAAGCGGTGGCGGCCGGCCACGCCGAGGTGGTCCTGACCGGCGTCGACCTGGGCAGCTATGGGCGGGACCGGGGATCCGACCTGACGGCCCTGGTACGCCGCCTCCTCGAGGGGCTCGACGGCGCGGCGCGCATTCGCCTCAGCAGCATCAACGCCAACGACATCCCGGAACGACTCGTCGAGCTGAACGGCGATCCGCGGCTGTGCAGCCACTGGCACATCCCACTCCAGAGCGGGAGCGACCGGGTGCTCCGGACCATGCACCGCGGATACCGGCGCCAGCGCTACCTGCGGGTGGTGGAGAGCCTGCGCCGTCAGGACCCGTACACCGAGCTGACCACCGACCTGATGGTGGGTTTCCCGGGGGAGAGCCACGAGGATCACGAGGCGACGCTGCGCCTGATCGAGGAGGTCGAGTTCCTCGGCTGCCACGTCTTCCGCTACTCGCCGCGCCCCGAAACGGAGGCGGCCCGTCTCCCCCAGCAGGCCGACGACGCTCTCCTGCGATCGCGCAGCGCCGAGATCCGCCGCGCCGCAGCCGCGAGTGCCCGCCGGCGCCGTCAGCGCGCGGTCGGCCGCCGGCACCGGGTGGTCTGGGACCGGGTGTCGGAGGGGGAGGCACACGGCCTCACCGACGCGTACCACGAGGTGGTGGCGGACCCCACCACGGAGACGAGGACGGGGCAGATGCAGACCGTGCTGGCCACCGGGGTCGAGGGCGATCTGCTGCGCGGGATCATCCTCCCGGAATCAGGCGCGGACGAGCGCTGATGCGCGTCGCCGTGGTGGTCCACCCGCGGGCCGGGAGGGAGGAGCTCGAATGGGACGGGCGGGAGCTGCGGCTGCGCATCACCCAGCCGCCGGTCGACGGGGCCGCCAACGCGGCCGTGCTCCGGCTGGTCGCCGCGTGGGCGGGAGTCGCACCCTCGCGCGTCCGTCTGGTCGCCGGTCACCGGGGCACCCACAAGCAGGTGGAGATCGAGGGGGTCGACGCCCTTCCACGGTGAAGGCGGAGGACGGGTGAGTGCTTTCGACCCGTCTGACGCGTCGGACTCTGCAGACGGGCTTGCAACGGTGGCACACTTCTCCTCACTAGCTGGGCCTCGCAGGCCAGCGGGGGAGGGGCCGACCTGAATGCGATCGGTTGGCGCAAGCGGTGGCTTGCTGGCGGGATCCCATGCTCGATGCGGTGGGGTCGGATGACGGACTGCCTGCACGCCCCCGCAGCCGGGTCGGCCCGTCTCCGGTTGGCCGCCACGGGGACCGCGCGCCAGGCGGCGCGTCGCGCCGAGCGCAGCCGCCTGGGCAGGGTCCGGTCGCCATCACCGTGAGCTCCCAAGACCTGATCGGGCACGACTCGAGAGCCGACCGCCCGCTCCCCGTCGACCCGCCGGCGCCGGCAGCGCGCCCGCTGCCCGCCTACCCTCCTCCTGCCACCCCCCCCGGCGCCGGCACGCGTCGAGGACGTGGGATCGGACGGCGGCGCACCGCGGCCCTGGTGGCCGCCGCCGGGCTGGCCTCGCTGCTCACGGTTGCCCTGCTCAGCACGTCCCTCGGCGGGTCGGCGATCACCGACCAGGTCAACGCGCGCCTCTCCGGCGCGGGCAAGCAGGCCGCCGGTTACCTGGAGCAGGTCATCTCCGGCCGCGTCACCGCTCTCGACCGTGCCGCCAATGAGCTGCCGATCCTGGCGCTGGCGGAGGGCGGCACCTCGGCCAACCCGGCGGCCACGGCCGACCTCACCGCCCTGGCCACAGCTGAGGCGCAGAGCCAGGGCCTCGTCCTGACCAATGCCGGCGGATCGCCGGTCCTGCAGTCCGGCAACCAGGACCCGCTGGACGGCCTGCCCTCGGGTTGGGGCGCGAGCAGCGCGCGCGCCGGCTTCCTGGTGGTGGAGGCACCATCGTCGCTCGCGGCTCCCGCCATCGACGTGGCTGTCCCGGTCCTCGAGGGGGGTGGGACCGCCGGCGGCTTCCTGATCGAGCGATACGGTCTCGGCGGGACACTCGCCTCCCTCCAACCACTTGCCGCGGCCCAGGGGATGAAGCTTCTGGTGCTGAACCGAGCCGGAGGCCTGGTGCTGGGTGAGGAGGCCGTGGGCTCCGGCAGCGCGAGCGTCGTGACCAGCTGGACGCCCGGCGCGTCGATCACCGCGGCAACCGACCGGGCCCTCGCGAGCGGCGCCGTCGGGCTGGACGACAACGGGCGCGGTGGGCCCGCCGTGGATCGCCCGGTCAGTGGCACCGCGTGGGTCGTGCGCGCTGTGCTGCCCGGCTCAGCCCTGGCTGCGGTGACGAGCCTCAGGGTGGCCGTGTTCAGCGTCTGCGCGATCCTGGCGCTCCTCTTCCTGGCGACGGTTTTCATGGTCAACCGGATGCTCCGGGGCCGGGATCGGACCGAGGCCGCATTGATCATCCAGTCGGCGGCGATGGAGCACGCGGCGATGCACGATCCCCTCACCGGTCTGCCCAATCGCCTCCTCTTCAATGACCGGCTGCAGCACGGCATCTCCAACGCGCGCCGCTCGGGCCAGCCGTTGGCCCTCCTGGTCCTGGACGTCGACGGGTTCAAGGCTCTCAACGACGCCCTGGGGCACAGTGCCGGCGACGCCGTTCTCAGGGAGACGGCCGCCCGCCTCCAGGCGTCGGTCCGCGTGTCGGACACGGTCGCCCGGCTCGGAGGCGACGAGTTCGTGATCGTGGCCGTCGACGCCGATCCGGCTCAGGCCGAGCTGATCAGCGCCAAGGTCCGTCAACGGATGGAGGAACCGATGAACGTCGACGATCGGCAGGTCCCGGTCGGGCTCAGCATCGGTCAGGCGGCGTTCCCCGAGGACGGCGGCGAGCCGGCGCAGCTGCTCCGTCGCGCCGACACCAACATGTATCGGGACAAGCGGGCGAGAAAGTCCACCTCCGGCTGGGGTGGCCTGCCGGAGCCGGCCGGCTGACGACCGCGCCCGGCGTCTACTCGGCGGGGGCGAAGAAGTCGCGCAGGTGGTCAAAGAAGCCGCGCCTGACCTCCACCGGCTTCCCATCACGCCCCCCCAGCTCCTCGTAGAGCTTCCGCTCCCTCGCGGAGATGTGAGCGGGCACCACCACCCGAACGACGCAGATCTGGTCGCCGCGACGCCCGGTGCGAAGATGGGGTACCCCCTGGCCCGCGATCTTGATCACGCGACCGGGCTGGGTGCCGGCGGGCAGATCCACCTCCGTCTCGCCCCTTACCGTGGGGACCGTGATCCTGTCTCCGAGCACCGCCTGGGTGACCGAGACCGGCAGCTCGTAGACGAGGTCCTGACCCCGGCGGATCAGCTGGGGATGGGGCGCGACCCGGAAGCTCAGGTAGAGGTCACCGTGAGGCCCGCCCTGCGGTCCGGCCTCGCCCTCGCCCGAAACCCGCACCTGGACGTCGCCATCGACTCCGGCGGGGATGGAGACCTCGATGGTCTTGCGAGCCTCCACGAGCCCCCGACCGCGGCAGCGCTGGCAGGGGTTGTCCACCAGCTTCCCGACGCCATGGCAGTGCGGGCACGCGGTCACGTTCATGACCTGGCCGAAGATGGACTGCATCGCCCGCCGCACCTGGCCGCTGCCCCCGCAGTCGGGGCAGGTGTGCGGGGTCGTCCCCGGCGCCGCGCCGCTCCCCGCGCAATCGGGACAGGTGTCGGCACGCGGCACCTCCACGGTCCGCTTGGCGCCGAAGACCGATTCCTCGAAGGTGATGTCGACGGACATCCTCAGATCGGAGCCACGCTGCGGTCCTGACCCGCGCGCGGAACGCCGCCCTCCCCCGAAGAACATGTCGAAGAGGTCGAAGGCGGAGTCGAAGGAGAACTGCCCGAAGTCGGGCATCTGCTGACCGCTGTGGCCGTAAGCGTCGTAGCGCTGGCGTTTCTGAGGGTCGCTCAGGACGGAGTAGGCCTCGCCCACCTCCTTGAACTTCTCCTCGGCAGCCTTGTCACCCTGATTGCGGTCGGGGTGAAACTCCATGGCGAGCTTGCGGTACGCACGTTTCAGCTCCTCGGGTTTGGCGTCGCGCGTGACACCGAGGACCTCGTAGTAGTCGCGCTTGACCGTGGCCATCAGAGCTCGGGTCCCGCGCCGGCGCTCCGGCCGCGACGCGGGTGCACGACCTGCACCAGAGCCGGGCGGAGGAGACGGTCGTGGAGCCGGTAACCCGGCTGCAGCTCGGCGACCACCGTATCCTCGCTGACCTCGTCGGACTCCTCACCGCCGATCGCCTGGTGCACCGATGGGTCGAAGCGCGCGCCGACCGTCTCGACGGGCTCGACCCCGATGGCGCTCAGCGCCTGCTCGAACTGGATCATCACCATCCGAAGCCCGTCCACGAGCTGCTGGCCGCCGCCGTCGCCAGCTGAGTGGCCAACGGCGCGACGGAGGTTGTCGAGCACGGGAAGGAGCGCCTGAGCGGCTTCCTCGGACGCGTACCGGCCCCGGTCGGTGAGCTCCTGGGCCTTGCGCCTGCGGAAGTTCTCGAAGTCGGCGGCCAGGCGCAGCAACTGGTCACTCCGCTCGGCCAGCTCCGTCCGCATACCCTCGACCTCCGCCTCCGTGACGGTTTCGGGGTCGGTGGCCGGCACCACGGCATCAGCGGGCGCATCACCGGTCGGGTCGCTCCGGACCACCCTGCCGGCTCCGTGGGCACCCGGGCCCGCTGCCCCGGAGGCGGTGACGCCGGGACGGGACGGCGGCTCGCCATGGGAGGGGCGGACGGCTCTCCCGTCCACACTCCGCCTGGGGTGGTCGCTCATCCTCGGTCTCCTCGATCAGCGGACATGGTCAACTGAGTACCCGCGTCACCGCTTCGCCAACCCGATCGGCGACGAAGCGGACCCTTGGGGCCACCTGGGAATAGGGCATCCGGGTCGGGCCGAGCACCCCCACGGTGCCACCCCTCCCCTCTCCGGCCCGGTAGGTGGTCAACACCAGGCTGCAGCCGTTCAGCTGCGAGATCCCGGACTCGGTGCCGATCACCACGGTAACCGGACGCCCGGTGGGCGCGCCGCCACCTGCCACCCCCTGGTCCGAGGCGGAGCCGGCCCCCTCGAAGGCGGCGGCGAGCAGCTCACCGAGGACCCGCTCCTCCTCGACCAGCTCCAGCACCTGGGCAAGTCGCTGGACGTCGCCGAACTCGGGCTGGTGAAGAAGGTTGCGGACCCCATCGTGGACGATCAGGGTGTCCTCCCTGGACTCCACCGAGTGGAGGAAGGCGGCGATGTCGGCGACGAGCTCGGAGCGGAGCGGATGCACCGGAGGGCTGCCCGGGCTGGACTCGATCTGCGCCCCGTCCAGACCGACGATCTCGGCGTTGAGCCCACTGGCGAGCCGGCTCAACTCCTCCTGGTCGGCCTCACGGCTGAGGGCCATCGGGTGCTGGCGGATGACGTTGCCGTCCAGCACCAGGATAAGGAGGGCGTGACCGGGGTCGAGCGAGACCAGGTCGAGATGCTTGACGGCGACCCTGCGGGCCAGGGGACCCGTGACGATGCTGAGGGCGTCGACGGCCACGGCGAGCACCTGGGCGGCGAGCTCCAGGACCCCCTCCACGTCGGCCGGCATCACCGCCAGGCGGGGCTCCAGCTGGCGGCGCACACCACCGGGAAGGTCCTCCTCCTGCATCAGGAAATCGACGTAGTACCGGTAGCCGCGATCGCTGGGCACCCGACCGGCGGAGGTATGGGGCTGGAGGAGGTAGCCCACCTCGACGAGGGTCGCCAGCTCGTTGCGGATGGTGGCGGCAGACCAGGTCGCCAGATGCAGCGCGAGGGCGTGCGACCCCACCGGCACCCCCGTGGCGGTGAAGTCCGCGACCACCGCCTTGAGGATCTGCTCCTTACGCGTATCGAGAGGGATCCAACTCTCCATGGCTCTCCCGGACCGGCGGCTCCACCCGGAGCCACCTTAGCACTCGCTAGTCCTGAGTGCTAAATCCTAGCACCGGCCCGGCCGGCGAGCTCGGCGGGCCGCCCAGGGAGCCGAGACCACGGCCCCGCGCGTGAAGCTCGGAGGTCCGGCGGTGGCCGTCGCCGAGGTGCGCGGAGTGGAGCAGGTCGAACACCTCCTGCGCCTTCCAGCGCTCCATGGCCAGCACGGTGCTCCGGGAGAGCCCGGCACGGAGAAGCTCCGTGACGAGAGTTTCGGGTACGGGCTGACGGCCGGGAGAGTTGGGAGCGCGTCGCATGAGTGAGGCAAGCGTCGCGCAACCGCATGCCACTTCGAAAGCCCTGCGGCGACACTGTCACCCCTCCGTCTTGGCCGGGCATGGCGCCTCAGCGGCGGCGTTACAGATCACCACAGCGCCGCAACCCGACCTGACGACGGAGGGCCCGAACCGCTACGTCACGAGCTGACGGATCACCTCGTCGAGCACCTCCTGCCCCTGCGCGGTGGCGCCGAGACGGCCGTCGCGACGCCAGAGCAGCTCCGCCGCGACGAGCCCGTCGGCGCGCGCTGCCAGGGGGCCGGTGAGCTCAATCCCCTCGGCGAGGCGCAGCCCGAGCAGGATGCGCTCCGCCTCCGCATCGGCGGCACCGACCATCTCGTAAGCCTCGATGGGGAGCCCTCCGGAACCATCGCCGCAGCGGTCCATGTAGGCGGGCAGGCTGCGTCCGTGCCAGTAGCGGAGCCCGATGGCGTCGGGCGGGACCGGGATGTCGACGAGATTGCCGATCCCGGCCGGGAGGTGGCCATGGGCGCCGAGCCCCACGCCGAGGTAGTGGCCGCGCCGCCAGTAGACGAGGTTGTGGCGACACTCCTCGCCCACCCGCGCGTAGTTGCTGACCTCGTACTGATGCAGACCGGCGGCACCGAGGACCGCGACGGCGATCCGGTGCTGGCGGAGGGCCGCCTCGGGATCCACGGCGGGCTTCTCGCCTCGCCGCACGCTCGCATGGAGTGGCGTCCCCGCCTCCACGGTCAGCTCGTAGGCGGAGACGTGGCCCGGGCCGAGGGCCGCGACCCGCTCCAGGGTCGAACGCCAGCGGGCGTCGTCGAGGCCGGGGACGGCGTAGATCAGATCGCAGCTGATCCGGGAGAAGCCGGCACGGCGGACCTCGTCGACGGCGGCGAGGGCTCGCTCGCGATCGTGGACGCGACCGAGGAAGGTGAGGATGTCCGGCTCCAGGCTCTGGAGGCCGAGGCTCACCCGGTTGAAGCCGGCCCCGAGCCACCTCGCGGCACGCGCCTCGGACGTGCTGGAGGGATTGGCCTCGAGCGTGACCTCGCAGCCGGGGGCGAGAGCAAAGGCCGCCCGCACCTCCTCGAGGAGCCCGCCGAGCCGGCCGGGGTCGATGAAGCTCGGCGTCCCACCGCCGACGAAGACGGTGTCCAGCTCGAGGCGGCCGAACCGCGCGGCCAGGCCGCGCAGCTCGGACCGGAGCGCCGCGACGTACTCGACCTCCCGATCCCGACCGGGAAGGCTGACGAAGTCGCAGTACTCGCAGCGCCGCTCGCAGAAGGGGACGTGGAGGTAGAGAGAGCGGATGCTCGCGCGGCCGGCCGCGCGCGCATCCGCCATCTCAGAGTGGCTCGCCGGCGCTCACCGGCCGGCCGGCCCCGTGGAGACCCGGGATTGCCGCGGAGGCCGGCGGAACCAGCGCGCGACGGGCGGGAAGACGAGCGGCACCAGCACGAAACCGGAGGCCGCGGCAATCAGCTGCTCGGCCACCGCCATCCCGGGGCCGGTCGGGAGGCCAAGCACGCTCACCACCAGGTAGTAGACGAGGGTGTCGACGACCGCCACCAGGGCACCGAAGACGAGCACCTCCACGACCCGCGGACGGTCCTTCCTGCGGAGCCTGGCGGCCATCGGCCGGGCCACCAGCGCGGCCACCGCGAGCAGCACGATGGCGATCTCGGAGATCGCCAGACCGACGATGCCCTCGATCAGGCTGCCGGTCGTGTACACCGTCTGCGTGACCGAAGTGCCGGCGGCCGGCGGCGACGTCAGCGGGCTCGAGAGGGTGATCCGGTAGGTGGTGGCGTCGACGGACTTGACCAACGCCTGCTGGCCGTCGACGACGATCGCGGCGTCGCCGAAGTCCACGCCGGCCCCGCCGGCGAGGGTGAACTGGGTGGTGGTGGGTGCCGGGCTCGCCGCCACGGCCGCGCAGCTGTCGAGCGTCGCGGGGCCCAGCGTGCCCTCGGTGACGGTCGCGCCCGAGGCGGGCGCAGAGCTGAGCGGTGCCGCGAGGGTGACCCGATCACCGTCGATCGCCGCGATGTGAGCCTCCGTCCCGCCGACTTCGATGCCGACATTCGGGCCGCAGAGGAGCGCCTTGCCTTCGCCGCTCGCCACCGTGAAGCTGGTCGCGGTCGGGGCCGGCTTGGACTGAACGGTGGTGCTGGAGGTGGCGGTCAGGCCGATGACCAGGCCGATGACCAGGACCACCAACGCGGTGATGGCCGAGAGGGCGAAGTAGTCGACCCGCGTCCAGACCGAGCCGAGGCCGGGCGCGGGCGCGGTGACCCTCATCGACCGCATCGGGCGCGAGGAGCCCGGGGACGGGGAGACCGGGCGCGGGGGACCCAACAGGGACGCCATCAGACCCCGGCGGGGGGGCGGCCAGGGAGCGGGCTCGGGCTCGGCGGCGGGGGGCGGGCCGCTGACGACCCGGGAGGGCCGGCGCTTGCGGCGGTGGCGGGGCGGAGCCACGGTCAGGCGGCTCGGCCGGGGTCAGCCGGCGGATGCGTCAACGTTGCTGCCGACGGTGTCGTCATCAGTCCTCGTCCATCTGCAGGACGGCCATGAAGGCCTCCTGGGGGATCTCCACGCTACCCACCCGCTTCATCCGTCGCTTCCCTTCCTTCTGCTTTTCGAGCAACTTGCGTTTGCGGGTGATGTCCCCACCGTAGCATTTGGCCAGGACGTCCTTGCGCATCGCCGACACCGTCTCGCGGGCGATGATCTTACCGCCCACCGCCGCCTGGATCGGAACCTCGAAGAGCTGCCGGGGGATGAGCTTACGGAGCCGCTCGGCGAGCTTGCGCCCGTGGAGGTTTGCCCGGTCACGGTGGACGATCATGGAGAGGGCGTCGACCCGCTGCCCTCCCACCATGATGTCGAGCTTGACCAGCCGCTCGGCCCGGAAACCGGTCAGCTCGTAGTTGAGGGATGCGTAGCCCCGGCTCCTCGATTTGAGCTGGTCGTAGAAGTCGTGGATGATCTCGCCGAGGGGCAGGTCGTAGGTCAGCGACACCCGGTCGCCGGCCTGGTGGACGAGGTTGCGAAACTCGCCGCGCTTCTCCTGGCAGAGCTCCATGATGGTGCCGACCTGGGCGCTCGGCACCAGGATTGTCGCGGTGCAGCGGGGCTCCAGGATCTCGTCGATGGCCGACGGATCGGGGAGCTTCTCCGGGTTGTCCACGGGGATGACCTCGCCGCTGCGCAGCCTGACCCGGTACTCGACGGTCGGGGCGGTGGTGATCAGTGAGAGGTTGAACTCGCGCTCCAGCCGCTCCTGGACGATCTCCATGTGAAGGAGCCCGAGGAAGCCACAGCGGAAGCCGAAGCCGAGGGCCGCCGAGGCCTCCGGCTCCCAGACCAGCGCGGCGTCGTTGAGGTTGAGCCTCTCCAGGGCCTCCTTCAGCTCCGGGACGTCGTCCGAGTCGATCGGGAAGATGCCCGCATAGACCATCGGGGTGACGCTCCGATAGCCCGGGAGCGCCACGGCGGCCGGGCGGTCGGCCAGGGTCACGGTGTCCCCGACCTTGGAGTCCCGGACGTTCTTGATCGAGGCGATCAGATAGCCGACCTCGCCGGTGGTCAACGCCTCGGTGGGGGTCATCCCCGGCCGGAAGACCCCGACCTCGTCGACCACGAACTCCTTCTCGGTCGCCATCATCCGGATCCGCTCCCCGGGGCTGATGGAGCCGTCCATGACCCGGACGTAGACGACCACCCCCCGGTAGGCGTCGTACTTGGCGTCGAAGATCAGCGCGGTCAGGGGCGCCTCGGGGTCACCGTGGGGAGGCGGGACCCGGGCGACCACCGCCTCGAGGACCTCCTCGATCCCGATCCCCTGGCGGGCTGAGGCGAGGATGGCACCGGAGCCGGGGAGGCCGATGACCTCCTCGATCTCGCGGCGCACCAGCTCGGGGTCGGCGGCGGGGAGATCGATCTTGTTGATGACGGGGATGATCTCCAGGTCGTGCTCGAGAGCCAGGTCGACGTTGGCCAGGGTCTGGGCCTCGATCCCCTGGGTGGCGTCGACGACCAGTACCGCCCCCTCGCAGGCGGCCAGGGCGCGCGACACCTCATAGGTGAAGTCCACGTGACCGGGAGTGTCGATGAGGTTGAGCTCGTAGGGGCGCCCGTCCCGGGCCGTGTACTCCATCCGCACTGCCTGGGCCTTGATGGTGATGCCCCGCTCCCGCTCCAGGTCGAGGGTGTCGAGGAGCTGGTCCTGCATGTCCCGGAGGGCGACCGTCCCGGTCACCTCCAGCAGGCGATCGGCCAGCGTCGACTTCCCGTGGTCGATGTGGGCGATGATCGAGAAGTTGCGGATGTCGTCGCGAAGGACCGAGGGCACCGCGGCATC
>JBEKGP010000061.1:0-13362 GCA_050012735.1 Candidatus Dormibacteria bacterium | reverse complement strand
GCTTCGTCATTCAGGGAGGCTGCCCCGAGGGCAGCGGCCGCGGCGGACCCGGCTACCGCTTCGAGGACGAGCCGGTCCAGGGTGATTACATCGCCGGCTCGGTGGCGATGGCCAACTCGGGGCCCCACACCAACGGCTCCCAGTTCTTCATCTCGACTGTGGACAACCGCCGCACCCTGACCAAGTCGTACAACCTCTTCGGCCAGGTGGTGAAAGGGATGGAGGTGCTGGGCACGATCCGCGTCGGTGACGTGATGCGTTCGGTGAAGGTCAGCCCCGCGACGCCGTGACCGACGCCGTGAGTGACATCTCCGGGCTCCGTCTGCTGGCCGTGCACGCCCATCCGGACGACGAGACCATCACCATGGGCGGGTTGCTCGCGCTCTGCGCGGATCGCGGTATCGCCACCTCGGTGATCTGCTGCACCGACGGCAAGGTGGCGACCATCTTTGACCCCGAGTACGCCGCCCACGAGGACGAGATCCGTCCCCGGCTCAAGGAGATCCGCGAAGCCGAGCTGCGCCGGGCCGGCGAGATCCTGGGGGTCTCCGAGATCAACTTCCTGGAGTTCGGCGACTCGGGCATGGCCGGGACCGAGACCAACAACGCGCCGGGAGCGTTCTGGCGGGCCGACTTCGACGAGGCGGTGGGCCGGGTCGTCGCCCACATCCGCCGCTTCCGCCCTCACGTTGTCGTCACCTATGACGGCAACGGCGGGTACGGGCATCCCGACCACATCCAGGCCCACCGGGTCACCCTGGTCGCGGTCGAGGCCGCCAACGCCGCCGTCTACCCCAAGTCCGGCGCTCCCTGGCGGGTGAGCAAGCTCTACTACACCGCCTTCCCCCGCTCCGAGGCGAGGCGCATGGCGGAGATGGCCAGGGCGGCAGGGATGAAGCCGCCGTTCGGGGAGGCCGACCCCGACAGCCTGGGGTTCCTCACTCCGGACGAGCTGGTGACCACCCGGGTCAACTGTCGCGACCAGCTGAGCCGCAAGCGCGAGGCACTGAGCGCCCACCGCAGCCAGCTCACCGAGGACTTCGCCCTGCTCAGTGTCCCCGAGGAGATCCTCCGGGAGCACTTTCGCGACGAGTTCTACCAGCTGGTGTTCTCGCGAGTCCCCACCACCCTGCCCGAGACCGACGTCTTCGCCGGACTCATAGCCCCACCCGCCTGACGCCCGCGGGAGGCGAGGCGAAGGAGCGCGGCTTCGGGGCCACGGTGCCCAGGGCCGCGAGCCCGCTCAGGCAGAGGTGCGGCGCGCGGCGGGGGCGGAGACAGCCGGCTCGGCCCCGAAGACCTCTCCATAGCGGGCGCCGAACTCCGCCGGGGTGAAGCGATGGGCCTGGGGTCCCTGCTGCTCCACCGCGTAGGTGGCGGCGAGTGCCCCCATGCGTCCTGCCTGCGTCGGATCCAGACCGCGACGCAGCCCGGCGAGCAGGCCGGCGATGTATGCGTCGCCCGCCCCGGTGGGGTCCACGACGCGCTGCGGTGCGATCGCCGGGATCGTCACGACTTCGCCACCGATGTGGAGCTGGCTGCCCCGAGCGCCCTGCGTGAGGGCGACGATCGAGGTCTTGGCCAGATCGGCGACGCTCCGCCCGGTGCGGTTGTGCACCAGCTCCAGCTCGTAATCGTTGCCGACCACGAGCCAGGCCGCGTCGAGTCCCGCCTCCAAGGTCTGGTCGCTGATCGATGGGATCTGCTGGGCGGGTGCAAAGACCAGACGGGCCCCCATCTGGCGTGCCTGGGCGATGTGGACGGTCATCCCGTCGGGAGAGTCGGGAGCCACCACCACGTGCTCGACGTCCTCCAGGGCGCGGAGGTCGATGTCGGCGGCGCGAGCCATGGCCCCGGGGAAGAAGGCGGTGATCTGGTTGGCGGCGAGGTCGGTGGTGATGAAGCAGGAGGCGGTGGGGACGTCGTCGCAGCCGAGCGCCGCCGAGGTGTCCACGCCGGTCCGGCTCAGGGAGGCGCCGTACTCGGTGAAGTCACTGCCGACCGCCGCGCAGAGCATCGGCCGCTCGCCCAGGAGGGCCAGGGTGTAGGCGATGTTGGCCGCGGTCCCGCCCCGGCGTCGCTCCAGCCGGTTGACGAGGAAGGAGACGTTGATGAGATGGGTCTTCTCGGGGAGGATGTGATCGCCGAAGCGCCCGGGGAAGACCATGATCGTGTCGAAGGCGACCGAACCGGTCACGGCAATGCGTCCCATGAGCCCAAGGATAGGGACTGCCCCACCGCCTCCGACCCGAAACCCCTGCCGGGGTGCGCCAGAATGGAGCGATGCCACTCCGCACCCCACAGCGCCCCTCGTCCGGCCCGGACGACCCGGCCCAGCCCACTCCCACGGGCAGTGAGGCGACGATGGCCGAGGCGGTCGAGGTGTACCACCGCACCTATACGACGCTTCTCCGGTCCACCGGTGAGACCCCGCTCCGGGTGCTCGAGGCCTCGCATCGGGCCATGGGATCGAGCCTGCACAGCCTGGCGGCCTCCTCCGAGCCCGACCTCGGCGCCTTCCTCTACGCGCTGCGGCGGCTACCGGCCTCGGTGATGCGGGCGGAGCGGGTGGTCATGGGTCAGGCCATGGAGGTCTTTGCCCGCAACGACCTCCAGCTCATCGACTGGGCCGAGGCGTCCGCACCCGGGCGGCGCCGGCGGTGGTACGACAACGGCAAGGGGACGCTCGCCGTGCTGATCGCGTCGGAGACCGACGTCGACGACCTCATCCCCACCCTGGTCGCCTTCCAGATCGAGTGGAACAAGCTGCGCACCTCACTCAGTCCCGCCGCCATCCCCGACGAGCCCACCCCCGCATGGCTGTCGAGCGTCTGTGGAGGCCGGGAGGACGACTGGACGCAGCTCCAGGAGATCTGGGGTGCGGCCTTCGCCGAGCGTCTGCGCCTGGTCGCCACCCGAAAGAAGTCGATGCGGGTGCGCATGCTCGGCGGCACTCAGATCGGCTATGCACGGGTGACCCGCCGCTGGTGGCAGCAGGTGACCGGGACGATGCGCAGCGAATCCCTGCTCGACCGTCCCCTTTACTTCGTCAGCAGCAACTCTCACAGCCTGGCCAACCTCGTCACCGGGGTGGCCCGCCACCACGAGGCCGCGCTGGTGGAGATGGTCGAGACCCGGGGGCCGGCCGACCTCGGCCGGGAGCTGGAGCGCTTCCGGAAGGGTCTCGCCGAGGGCGACTGGAACAACTTCCTGTACTACGCCGCCCGGCTCCACACCGGGAGCATCGCGACCGACGAGCGCAGCCGCCTCCGTCATGAGGAGCGGGAGCAGGGGGTCCACGGAGTGCCCAGCCGCACCGCCCTGGACGTCGCCGCGCAGGTGATACCGCTCGACCGGCTGGACCCGGCCAACTTCGATCCCCGACTCGGGCCGGTCGACGCCGCGCGCTTGCGCAGCAGCCAGGCGGTGATCGTCAACATCGACTACCCGCTCGGGCTCGCGGCCTACAACATCCTGCGCGAGGTCGGCGAGACCGCGGCCGAGCTGCGCGGCGTCTACATCCTGGGCAAGGCGGCGACCCTCAACGCCGACGTCGGCGACGTGATGATCTCGAGCGTCGTCCACGACGAGCACAGCGGCTGCACCTACTGGCTCGACAACGCGTTCACGGTCGCCGACATCGCGCCCTACATCCGCTTCGGCAGCGGCCTGGACAACCAGCGGGCGGTCTCGGTCAAGAGCACCTTCCTGCAGAACCGCGGCTACCTCGACTTCTACTACCGCGAAGCCTTCACGGTCGTCGAGATGGAGGCGGGCCCCTACTGCAACGCCATCTACGAGATGAGCGAGGCGGGACGCTACCCGACCGGCGAGCCGGTCAACTTCTCCAAGCTGCCCCTCGACTTCGGGATCATCCACTACGCCTCGGACACACCCTTCACCCAGGCGCGGACACTGGGAGCGCGGGGCCTCTCCTACTTCGGCATGGACTCCACATACGCGGCGTCGGTGGCTATCCTCCGCCGCATCCTGGCGCGGGAGGGGGCGCTGGCGAGCGCACCCATGCCCGACGGGGAAGCGGTAGACGGCGCAACCGCGACGGCGCGGGCCGAGGAGGCGAGGCGGCTCTCCGCCACCGGGATGCCGCCACTCTGAAGAGGGTGTAGGAGAAACGCCGTCCTGCCCGGCCGTCCTGTGCAGGCCGGCGACCCCCACTCCCGCAGCGAGCACGCGGGGCTGTGCCAGCATGTCGCCGAACATGCCGCTCGTCACCGTCTCGCAGCTCGCCGTGGCCTACGGAGCCGACACCATCTTCTCCGGCCTCGACCTGCGCCTGGAACGCCGGTCCCGGCTCGCGGTGGTCGGCGCCAACGGGGCCGGGAAGTCGTCGCTGCTGCGCGTCCTGGCCGGCGAGCTGGAGCCGAGCGAGGGGCAGATCGACCGCCAGCGTGGGCTTCGCAGCGCCCACCTCCCCCAGGATGCGCCCGTCCCGGTGGCCAAGACCGTTCTCGAGGAGGTGATGGCGTCGCGGACCGACCTGGCCACGATGCGGCACGAGCTCTCCCTCCTCGAGGTGGCGATGAGCCGGGAGGGGCCGGGGATGGAGGGACAGTTGAGCCGCTATGGCGACCTCCAGCATCGCTACGAGGACGCCGGCGGCTACGAGCTGGAGGCGCGGGCACGCGAGGCGCTGGGCGGGCTCGGGATCGACGAGGAGCAGCGGGGCCATGACCCCGCCGAGCTCTCCGGGGGCCAGCAGCGACGGGTGGAGCTGGCCAAGCTGCTGGTGGCCGACGCCGATCTCCTCTTGATTGATGAGCCGACCAACCATCTCGACCTGGAGGGTATTGAGTGGCTGGAGGACTTCATGGCCGGGGTGGGGACCGCCTTTGTCCTGGTCTCCCATGATCGCCGCTTCCTCGATCACGTCTGCACCGGGGTGCTGGAGCTCAACCACGGCACCGCCGAGGAGTACCCCGGCAACTACAGCGCCTACGTCCGCCTGCGCGTGGAGCGCCGCGCCCGCCGCCTCAAGGAGTACGAGGAGCAGCAGGACCACATCCGGCATCAGGAGGAATTCATCCGCCGCTACCGCGCCGGCCAGCGCGCCCGCGAGGCCCGCGGGCGTCAGACCAAGCTGGACCGCCTGCCCCGGGTGGCCGCACCCCCCGACGACCGGCGGCCGCGGCTCCGCTTCGCCACCGCCCCCTCCTCGCGGGTGACCCTCAAGGCGTCGGGGCTCGTGGTGGGACGGGAGGGGCCGCTGCTGGAGCTACCGCCATTGACCCTCGCCCCCGGAGACCGGATCGCCGTCGTCGGGGCCAACGGGAGCGGGAAGTCCACGCTTCTCCACACCCTCGCCGGCGAGCTGCCGGCGCTGGAGGGGCGGGTGGAGCTGGGCCCGCGGACGGTGTTCCGTCTCTACCGCCAGGACCTCGGCCGCGGCCAGGTGACCGACTCCCAGAGCTTCGCGAGCAACCAGAACAGCACGGTGATGGAGGACCTGCTCGCCGACCACCCCATCGGCCCCGAGCGGGGCCGCAACATGCTGGGCGCGCTGCTCTTCTCGGGGGACGAGGTCAATCGGCGGGTGGGCGACCTCTCGGGCGGAGAGCGCGCGCGCCTGCTGATGGGCAAGCTCGCGCTCGAGCCGACCAACCTCCTCTTCCTGGACGAGCCCACCAACCATCTGGACCTGCCCGCCCAGGAGGTGCTGGAGGGAGCGCTCACCAAGTACCCGGGAGCCCTGGTCCTGGTGTCGCACGACAGAGCGCTGATCGACGCCCTGGCCACCGAGACCTGGGCCATCGAGGAGGGAGGGAGGGTCCGCAAGGTCATGGGCGGCTACACGGCACTCCTCGCCGATCGCCAGCGCGATCGCCGGCCGGGAGGTGGGGGCACTGCGGCGATGGCCGCCGCACCGGCCACGGTCGTTCGTGGGGAGGGGACGGGCCGGGACCGCAGCGAGCGCGGCCGATCGGGCCGGGACGGCAGGCGCGACCACGACGAGCGTGACCACGCCGGGAGGAACCCCGCGGGACACGGCCGCTCCGGGCCGCCGCCCGCTCCGTCCAGCGCACCCGCCGTCGGGCGCAAGGTGCGCGCCGCCGCCCGTTCCATCTCCGCCGCCGGCCGCCGCCTCGAGAGTGAGATCGCCGAGACCGAGGCGGCGCTGGCGGAGACCCGGCTGCGCCTGCTCGACCCCACCACCTTCTCCGACCCGGCGGTCGGAGCCGCGGTCGGACGCGAGCACGACCGCCTCACCGGGGCGCTCGCCGAGCTCTACGAACGCTGGGCCGACCTGGATGCGTGAGTGGGCGCGGGCCGCCCGGGCTACCCCGCACGCCCGCGGCTCGGGACCCCTCCACCGCCCGGCTACACTCTGCGCGTGACCCAGATCGGCGACCTCACCGTCGGCGGCGTGCTCATCGAGTGCGACGCGATCCAGCGGCGGGTCGAGGAGCTGGCCGCCGAGATCGACGCCGCGTACACCTCCCTGGAGCAGCCGCTCGTCCTGATCTGCGTGCTCAAGGGATCGATCCTCTTCACCGCAGACCTGGCCCGGGCGCTGACCGTCCCCGTCGAGCTTGAGTTCGTCGCCTGCCGCTCGTACGGCGACGCCACCACCAGCTCGGGGTCGGTGGAGCTGGTCAAGGACGTGAGCATGACCCTCCAGGACCGCGACGTCCTGATGGTCGAGGACATCATCGACACCGGCATGACGACCGCGTTCCTCCGCAAGCATCTCGCCACCCATCACCCCCGTTCGCTCCGGCTCGTCTCCCTCCTGGACAAGCGGAGCCGCCGCATCCGCGACGTCGAGATCAACTTCCGGGGCTTCGATATCCCCGACCGCTTCGTCGTCGGCTACGGCCTCGACGTGGCCCAGCAGCTTCGCAACCTGCGCGACATCCACGTGGTCGAGGTGCCTGCCTCCGCCGGGTGACCTCCCCGGGAAGCCCCACTGCTCGCATCCGGCGACGCCCGCGCCGGCCGGGACGTCGGATCTCCGCGGCTGCCATCTCGTCACACGTCTAAAACAGGCGTCCAGATCTGACCCCTTTGGGGGTAAGTTGAGCCGTCATGGCGAACAAGCGCTCGACAGCGAGCTCGCGAGGCCGGGACCTCTTCCGCACCGAGGTCAGCTCCCTCCTCGCCGACCTCGGCGAACTCGCCGGGGAGCAGGCCCCGCATCCCGTTCTCGCCGCCACTCCCCCGATCACGGCCGAGCCGGCGGCTGAGGCGCTCGAACCGGTCGCGCCCAGCACCGGTGCGGATGCCGCGCCGGCGCCGGGTCCGGCCGGAGCAGCGGAGGAGCCCCCGGCTCCGCCGGAGCAGGACGAGGCCCCGGACGAGGAGCTCATCTCCCTCTCGCCGAGCTACCTCCCGCCGCTTCCCCCGGTCCTTTCGCCGCTGACTGCGGCCCCAGAGCCGGCGGCGCCGTTGGGGCGAGGATTCTCTGCCCCGCCTCCGGCTCCTCCGCCAACAACCTGGGCGGCCCCACCGGAGCCGGAGACGCCCCAAGAACGTAAATCACCATCCGAGCCGGCGACGACCCCCGGCCTCTGGCCCTTCATGCCGGACCTGTCGACGGCAGCCGGTGGCTGGGACCAGTGGCCTGAGCGGAGCGCGACGCCCGACCCGCCGACCTTGTCGCCCGAGCCCGCGGAGGCCTCCGAGCAGTGGGTCTCCCCGCCTGCGCACCTGTCGCCCACCACCGGGCAGGGATGGCCCCCGCCGCCAGGGGACGCGGACACCGCTCCAGCGCCCAGCAGCGGATGGCCCCAGCCACCGGGCCCTCCGCCGGCGGTGGAGTGGCCGTTGACGGCTGTGGGGGCACCCGACGAGGGCGTGCCCGGGCCGCCGGCTTCCCACCATCACCCGGACCCGCTACCTCCGCTGTGGCCGTCGCCGGCGGAGCTGACACCCGTAGAGGGGGGCAGCGATCCCATCGCAACGTCGCCTCCGCCCGTGCCGCCCCCTGCTCCGGAGGCCGGGCCACCCGGCCGCGGCGCGCCCGACGTCGCCGACGCGAAGCTCACCAGCGGTGACATCACGGCCGCGCAGCTCGCGGCCCAGGATCAGAGCGCACCGGCATGGCGCAAAGCTCCTTCCCCACCACCCTCGAGTTTCCCCACGCCGGCAGAGCTGCCCGGATGGAGGCTGGACGGGACGGACCGCGCTCAGCGGTTCCGCGCCGCTCCGCCGTCGCAGCCCGCGGCAAGCGGGGAGGGCGGCGGCTCGACGGGCGACCAGGCACCACCGAGCATCCCCGGTGTTCCTCCCGAAACGGCGATCGCCACCGGCCCGCCGGCGGATCGTGCGGAGCTTGCGGCAGAGGGCAGTGAGGAGCGGACGCCACCGGCCCCGCCGGCCCCGATCCCGATCACCGCCGAGGTGAGCGTCTCCCCCGTGGCGGCCACCGCGAGCTCCGGACCGGCCGCCCCCGGGCGACCGGGGTTGCCGCTGCTGCCCGGTGGGCAGGCGGCGCTGGTCTCGACCAGACCCTGGACTCTCGCCGCGGCGATGCAGCCGCTCGCACCCCTGGCTCCGCCGGCGCTCCGGACCACGGGCGCGTCCCTCCCGGAGCCGGCCGGACCGGTGCTCCCACGGAGCCGGTCGAGCGGGATCCACGTGCCGTTCGCCCTCGTGATCAGCGTGCTCGTTGTGCTCCTCGCGGCCGTCGTCGTGCTGATCTTCGTGGACCTCCACCGCTGAGGACCGTCAGGAGTTCTTCAGCGCCCTGTCAACGGATGACCGGAAGTCCGGCCTCCTCCCAGGCGTCGATCCCACCCGCCACGTTGACCGAACGTGGGCGGCCGGCCTGCCGGAGGTAGTCGACGGCGCGGCGGCTCCGCCCGCCGACGCGGCAGTGCACGTAGAGGTCACGGTCCTCAGGGAGCTCGGCGACGCGGCCCGGGAGCTCGACCAGTGGGATCAGCACGGCGCCGGGGATCCGCCGCTCCTGCGACTCCCACGGCTCCCGGACGTCGAGCAGATAGGCTCCCCCGGCGGCGGCGGCGTGAGCCTCCTGCGGGCTCACCTCGATCGGAAGGTCCATCCTCGCCGGAGTATATGCGGCGGCCCGATTCGGACCGTCGCCCGCGGCCGCCGATGGCACGGGCTTCAGCAGGCGGCTGCTACATTGGGCCGCCGTGACTGACCCGCTTGCCTCGACCACAACGCCGGTCCGCGGGGACACCACCGGAGTGGTGCGGGCGTGACCGGCGACTACGTCGTCGGCGCGATCATCGGCGAGGGGCTGATGGGTCCGCGGAGTGCGGGCCGCTACCGCCCCAGCGGTCACCCGGTCTCCCTGGAGGAGGTTCCCGCCCCTCTGCTCGACCGCCCGGAATTCGTGGAGCGGCTGGCACTCGCCGGCAGGCAGGCCGCCACGGTAGCGGACTCCAACGTGGCCGCCGTCTACGACCTGGTCCGGATCGGGCAGCGCCTCTACGTCGTCACCGAGCTGGTCCGCGGGCGGAGCCTCCCCGCCCTCCTCGGGTCCGAGAGTGCCCTCCCCCTGCCGGCGGTGATGCTCATCGTCGATTCCGTGCTGGCCGGTCTCGAGGCGATCCACCGAGCGGGCATCACCCACGGAGACGTCTCGCCCGACGTCATCGTGATCACCCCGGCGGGGGCTGTCCGCATCACCGAGCTGGGCGTGGCCGCGGTGCTGGCCGCGGACTCGGCCATGCCCGGGTGGCCCGCGGTGGAACCGCCTGAGGGAGGCGTCCCGAGCGTCGCCGCCGACCTCTACGCCGCCGGAGCCCTGCTCCGCGAGCTGGTCAGCGGCATGCGCCCGGAGGACGGCGGCGAGGTGAGCGGGCCCGAAGCACTGGTGCGCCTGGTCAACCGGTCGCTGGGTGGCGCTCCCGAGGCGCGGTTCGCGACCGCCACCCAGTTCCGAGAGGAGATTGAGACGGTCGCGACCCAGCTGCTCGGGCCGGGATGGAGGGTCCAGAGTGACCTCGCCGCCCGCGCCACCCGCTCGCTCGGTCCTCAGCCCCCTCGCGGCCGCCTTAGCCACACGGTCACGGTGAGCCTCGCCAGTGAGCCACCACCACCGCCGGGCCTCTTGGTGACCCCCGCGGATCCGCCTTCCGGCAACCCGCCACCGGCCGCCCCTCCGGTCAACCCGACGACGGCGACCGACCCGACGGCGGAGCCTCCGCCCGGGAACTCCGTTGCGGCGGACGCCGCCGTGGCGGCGGGGGCAGGCCCGGCCGCGCAGTTCGGCCCCGATCCGTTCGCCGTCCCGGAAACCTCGCAGCTCTTGGAGCCCGGTGCCGGCGCGCCGGACGGCCGAGCCGGCCCGCCTCGACGGCGCCGCCGGCGCCGGTGGATCTGGCTCCTGGGGAAGCTGGTCGTGATCGCGGCGGCGGTGGCTGCCGGCGCGGTGATCCTGATCCAGCCGCCGGCCGCGACCACGGCGGGGGCGCACCCGCTCGCGGTGGGTGATGACGTCCGGCTCAGCGTAAAGCCGGGTGGCACGGCGGGGTGCGGCACCACCTTCACCTTCACCGCCACCGGATCCCTGAGCGGCTCCGGGACGCTCACCTATCAATGGGTCAGGAGCACCACCGGGGAGAGCCCGACGTTCACCAAGTTCTCGGTGACGGTCTCCTCCGACAACTCGTTCCGGTTCACGACACCCATTCAGCTAACCGGCCCGGCAACCGTTGACGACACCGTCACCGTGACCTTCCAGGTCCTCTCACCCCAGGCGCGGACGGCGAGCCAGACGATCCATTACGTCTGCGCCCACTGAGCCGGTGAGGCCGGGGGCGAAGGCCGCGGCGAGGGCGGCACCGCCCGGCGCATTGCGGTCACGATCCCGTTCCACAGCTACCCATCAACTCTGGCAGCCGTGACAATTCGGCAAAGACCCGGGCTGGGAGGCGGTGGGCGCCACGAGGCTCGGGATTCGGGAGTGAGCATCTGATGACGACCGTGCTGCTCCTCGGCGCGGGAGGGTCGGCAGGCGCCAACGTGGTCGACGCGCTGCGGCTGAGTGAACACGAGTACCGCGTCGTCGGCGTTGACGTCTCGCCGGTGAGGTTGCATCTCTCGCTCGCCGACGAGAGGGTGGTGGGCTGCCGGCCCACCGACCCCGCCTATGCGGACGGGCTTCGCCGGCTGGTGCAGACCCGAGGGATCGACATGGTCCATCCGCAACCCGATCCGGAGGTGATCGCCGTCGGCGCGCTGCGGGAGCATCTGGGGGCAAGGACGTTCCTGCCCTCGCAGGCGGCTCTGGAGACGGCGGCGGACAAGGCCGGCTTCGCCGCGAGGATGACTCGCGCCGGCGTACCGGTGCCGCAGAGCACGGCGTACTCCGACCTCTCCACGGTGGTCGCCCAGACCGAGGCCATGCTGCGCGATCACGAGCGCGTCTGGGTGCGGGCCCGCACTGGCGCAGGGTCTCGAGCCTCGCTGCCGGTGCGAAGCGGTGAGCAGGCCAGGGCGTGGATCAGCTGGTGGGCCTCGGAGAAGAAGATGCGCGCCGACGAGTTCATGGCCGCCGAGATGCTGCCGGGTCGGGAGTTCGCGTATCAATCGGTGTGGCAGAACGGCGAGCTGGTGGCGGGCCAGGCACGCGAGCGGCTCGAGTACCTGTACGGCTTCCTCACTCCACATGGTCAGACGTCGACGCCAGCCGTGGCCCGGACCGTCACGGAACCGAGGGTCGACGCGCTCGCGCAGGCCGCTGTGAAGGCCCTCGATCCGCACCCCCAGGGCGCCTACTGCGTCGACATCAAGGAGGATGCATCCGGGGATCCGCGGGTCACCGAGGTCAACGCCGGACGCTTCTTCACGACTTCCAACTTCCTCGCCCACGCCGGCCTCAACATGCCCGACATGCTCGTGCGGTGCGCCCTTGGAGAGCGCCTCCCCCGGCTCCGCAGCTCACCCCTCCCCGCTGACCTCTACTGGATCCGAATGGTGGACATGGGTTATGTCCTCGTGGAAGGAGACAAGCTCGATGCTTGGCCGCGCTCCGATCGTTGACTTCGACGGCACCCTGGCTCGGCTCGGAGTCGATTGGGACGGACTGCGCGCGCGTCTCGGGCTCACCTCCCTCGACGACCTGTGGGCCGCGGAGCAGGGCCCCGGTGGCGGTGGCGACCTCGACGGCCAAGCGTGGCAGGCGGTGATTTCAGCTGAAGTTGCCGCCGCTCGACAGGCCGACCCAGTCGAGCCGATGCTCGAAGCCCTGGTCCGCTGCGAGGGCTTCGCGGTGCTGACCGGCAACAGCGAGGCGGCTGTCGACGCCTTTCTCGACCGGCGACCGGAGCTTCGATCCCTCTGCCTGGCCGTCGCCGGCCGGGAGACGCTCCGTGGCTCCAAGCGCGACCCCGCGGCCTTCTCCCGAGGGTTCCGGCGCTGCGCCGAAGCCATCGAGGAGGTCCGGGAAGGCGGTCCCCTGGTCTACGTGGGCGATCTTGCCTGGGAGCTCGTCGCAGCGCGGCAGCTCGGAGCGCTGGCGATCGACGTGACGGAGGTGCGCTGATTCTCATGGAGATCTCGGGCAAGCGAGTGCTGGTGACGGGGGGTCTCGGCTTCATCGGCTCGCACGTCGTGGAGTCACTGCTCATGGATGGAGCGGCCCACGTGCGGGTGCTCGACAGCTACCGCACTGGCAAGGAGGAGAACCTGGCGTCGGTGCGCGGCGAGGTCGAGGTGGTGAGAGGCGACATCCTCGACCGCGAAACACTCGATGACGCGGTGCGCGGCGTCGACGTCGTCTCCCATCACGCAGCTCAGCTCGAGATCACCAGGGCCATCGACGATCCGATCGAGGATCTGACGACCAACACCATCGGGACCCTCCATCTCTTTGCCGCCTGCGCGAAGGCAGGCGTCCGGCGCATCATCCAGGCCACCTCGGCAGGCGTGTACGGCCAGGCGGTTCACACCCCCCAGGGCGAAGACGATCATCCCACCGATCCCAACTGGGCCTATGGCGTGAGCAAGCTGGCCAACGAGAAGTACGCGGCCATCATGCGCGAGCTGCACGGGCTGGAGGTCACCAGCCTCCGCTACGGCATCGTCTACGGCCCGCGCGAATGGTACGGGCGAGTCCTGACCATTTTCCTGAAGCGCGCCCTGGACCGCGAGCCCCTGATCATCTTCGGCGACGGGGAGCAGCTCCGCGACTTCGTCTTCGTCGCTGACGTGGTGGAGATGCACCGCCGCTGCATCCGCGACTCCGCTGCGTTGCATCAGGTGCTGAACGTCGCCACTGGGCGGGGGGTCACCATCAATCGGCTGGCGGAGCTGGTCCTCCGGGTCACCGGGCGCGACCTCGCGCTGATCCACGAGAACTTGGCGGAGGGTGCGACCTCCGCGCACTTCGCCCGGCGCCGCCTCCCCCAGGAACTCCGCACGCTCGTCCAA
>JBEKGP010000060.1:0-13470 GCA_050012735.1 Candidatus Dormibacteria bacterium | reverse complement strand
TCCATGGCGAAGAGCGAGGGCCGGTCACTAGGCGCATCGGTCGCATTGCCGGATAGCAGGGTGCCGGTCTCCCCGCAAGGTCAAGATCGGTGCGATTCTGACCCCTGCTCGCGTTATATCAGGCAGGGTCCGACCCGGCTCAGCCCCTCGGATCGGTGGGGGATGCCGCCGGGAGCGTGAACGCGAAGTGCGCCCCCTCGCCCTCCTCCGAATCCTCGATCCACACCCGGCCGGCGTGAGCCTCGACCAGGCCTCGCACGATGGCCAGCCCCAGCCCGGTCCCGCTCGGCACCGCACCGGGGGGGTGCTCCTCCGTCTCCCCGACGTCCACACCGCGCACGAAGCGCTCGAAGATCCGCTCCCGCTGCACCACCGGCACCCCGGGCCCCTGGTCGATGACCCGGATGACGACCATCGAGCGCTTGCCCGGAGCCGCCTCCACGGTGATCGGCGTCCCCGACGGCGCATGGCGGTTGGCGTTCTGGAGCAGGTTGTCGAGGATCTGACCCAGTCGATCCCAGTCGGCGAGCACCTCCAGCCCGTCGGGGGGCAGGTCGATCGCCACCGCCCGGCCCGGGGATGCCAGGCGCAGCCGGGCGGCCGCCGCCTCGACGGCGTCGCCCAGGTCGATCTCCACCGGATCGAGGGTCAGCGCGTGCGCCTCGATGCGGGCCATGTCGAGCAGGTCGGAGACGAGCCGCTCGAGACGGCGGGCCTGACTGATGATCGCCTCCACATCGCCGTGCACCGTGGCGGGAAGGCGCGGGCGCGACAGCAGGTCGGTGGCGCCGGTTAGGATGCTCGCCAGCGGGGTGCGCAGCTCATGGGAGACGTTGGCGAGCAGATCGGTGCGCAGCCGGTCCGACGCCTCCAGCACCCGCACCTGCTGCTGGGCCTGGGCGAGTCGCACCGCGACCGCCGCCGCCTCCGCCTGCTCGCGCTCCAGCTGCTCCAGCTGGGCGTTGGTCTTGCGCACCTGGGCGGTGAGCCGCTCCGCTTCGATCTGGGCATGGCGGCGTCCCGAGCCGACACCCCCGGCCGCGATCGCGACCGCGGCGAAGACCACCAGGTCGATGAGGTCGCCTGGGTCGGCGATGGTGAGGGTGTGCAGGGGAGGGATGAAGAAGTAGTCGACGAGCACGAAGCTGAGCGCCGCGGCGGTGAGCGCGGAGGGCAGACCCGTCACGGTCCCGAGCACGGCCACCAGGGCCAGGTAGAGAAAGATGTAGTCGCGCGCCGAGGCGGATCCGACCATGCTGAGCAGCGCGGTGATGGCGATGGGCCCGCCGATCGCCGCCGCCACCCCGGCTAGGGCGGTGAGGTGGCCGCGCGCGCTGCTCGTCGCCATGGGTGCGATTGTGCGGTGCGGGAGGACCGGTTGGGGAGCGGGGCCGCTCCCTCTACCGGGGCGGCGTGCCGTCCAGCTCGCGGGTCACGTCGTCGCCATGGAGCCGGAGCCGCCGGGCGTGCAGACCTCGCCGGATGCCGCGCACCTCAGGCACAGCCGCCAGCGCGCACACCGCCGCCACGGCGACGAGCACTCCCCCCAGCCATTGAGGGCTGAGCAGCAGCGCCGTGACCCCGGCCGCGAGGAGTGCGCCGCAGCAGCAGACGAGCACCGCCACGACCACCACGAGGCCGGCGAGCTCCGCCGGTTCCCGGGCCGACGCCACCCGGGAGCGGACGCCCTCCATGTCCACCACCGGCCGTCCCGCCTGCCGGGAGCGGGCGAGCTTCCGGAACAGGGGTGCGAGCAGGATCGCGGCTAGCCATACCCAGCGCAGCGACACGACTCCATGCTAACCGGGGCGCCCGCGGGAGCGTGGTACATTCGGCCGACAGCTCACTTGGAGGGAGAAGATGGTTCGCGCCTACGTGCTCATCAGCGCCACCGCCGGCAAGGCTTTGGACGTCGCCACCAAGCTCCATGGACAGGAGGGGATTCTCAAAGCCGACGCGATCAGCGGCGAATACGACGTCATCGCCGAAGTCGAGGCGCGCGACATCGCCGGCATCGGCAAGCTGATCGTCGAGAAGGTCCAGGCTGCCGACGGCGTTTTCAAGACCATCACCTGCCTGGTGATCCAATAGGGGCTCCCGCAGCCGTCACCTCGGGAGCATCCGGCCTCGCCGGGCTCATCTCGCAGTCGTCAGACCGGCTCCGTGCCAGCCAGGGGCTGCGCCACTCGCTGTACGGCTGGCTCGCGCTCGGGCTCGTCATCAGCGAGGCCTTCACCCTGGTGATCGCCCAGCTGCACGGCGGTGGATGGGCCGTTGCCGCCCTGCTGACCTTCGGTTGCTGGGTGGTGGTGGCGCTCGTCATGGCCCTGGGCGCCACCATGCTGGTCCGCCCCGATGGCAGCCTCGTCGACGTCTACGGGGTTCCCAACGGGCTCTCGGCAATCCGCGCCTGGCTCTGCCCGCCGCTCCTGCTCTGCTCCGCCTGGTCCCTCCCGGACCGCCTCGGGCTCATCCTCTGGATCTTCATCGGCGGATCGGTCGGGATGCTGGACGCCGTCGACGGCTGGGTCGCCCGCCGCTTCGGCCCGGTGACCCGGCTCGGCAAGGCGATCGACCCCGCAGGCGACGCCCTCTTCTTCAGCGTCGGCGCGGTGGGGAGTGTCTGGCTGGGCATCTTCACCTGGTGGCTGGCGATCCTCATCGTGGTCCGCTACATCGGCCCGCTGCTGCTCACGCCGCTCGTGTTCCTTCTCCGGCGGCGGCCCGAGCTGGTGCGGACCAATTGGGGCCGCTACAGCACCATGCTCACCGGTCTGGTCCTCTTCGTCTGCATGCTGGTCAAGGTGTGGGGCGGGCCGGTCACCCTCGCCAACCTGGTGGTCGGCCTCCCGCTGCTCGTTCCCTCCACCCTCCTCCATTTCCGCGCCCTGATCGAGCGGGTGGTCTCCGCACCCCGCGCGCCAGACCCGAGGACAGCCCCGGTTCCCTAATCGGCCGAGGGGTCGGAGCCGGTCCCGCGCTCATAATCGGGCCGCCGTGCGTGCTGTCATCAAGGCCTCCCCCCGCCCGGGGGTCTCCATCACCGACTCACCCGAGCCCTCCGCCGGTCCCGGCGAGGTCCTACTCCGGGTGGTCGCCGCCTCGATCTGCGGCACCGACATCCACCTCTACGACTGGAACCCCTGGGCACGGGCCCGGGTCCACCTGCCCCGGATCATGGGCCACGAGATCTGCGGCGAGGTGCTCGCGCTCGGGGAGGGGGCGGATGGCCGGGCGCGAGTCGGCGACCGGGTGGCGCTCGAATCCCACCTCGTCTGCCACCGCTGCCCCGCCTGCCTGCGCGGCGACTTCCACGTCTGTGCCGCCACCAGGATCCTGGGTGTCGACGCCGACGGCGGATTCGCCGGGCTGGTGGCGCTCCCTGCCGAGAACGTCTGGCCCGTCGGTCCCGAGATGGCACCGGCCGTCGCCGCCGCTATGGAGCCCTTCGGCAACGCCGTCCATGCCTGCTCGTACGGAGAGCTGGAGGGCGCCACCGTCGCCGTCTTCGGCTGTGGCCCGATCGGCTGCGCCGCGGTCGCGGTAGCCAAGGCGCGGGGGGCGGCCCGGGTCATCGCCGTGGAGCCCAACCGGTACCGCCTCGAGCTGGCCGGGAAGATGGGGGCGGACGCCCTCATCGAAGCGGGTGAGGGGAGCACCGAGGCGGAGGTCCGCCGCGCCGCGGGCGGCGAGGTCGACTGCGCGCTGGAGATGAGCGGAGCCTCGGCGGCGGTCGTCGCGGCCACCCGTTCGGTCCGCTCCGGTGGGTGGGTCTCCCTGCTCGGTATCGGCGACGAGCCGACCAGCCTGGACCTCTCCCAGGACGTGGTCATGCGCGGAGTCACCCTCTACGGCGTCACCGGCCGCCGGCTCTTCGCGACCTGGGAGGAGACCTCCCGGTACCTGCGCAGCGGCGCCATCGATGCCGAGGCGCTGATCACCCACCGCTTCGCCATGGCCGACATCGAAGAGGCGATCCGGCTCATCAAGTCCGGACGCTGTGGCAAGGTGTCGCTGCAGCCATGACGGAGATCCCGCGCCCTTCCGCGGCCGTCCAGGCGCTCGACCGGTCGCTCGGAGCCGACCTCGACCGGCTCCGCGAGCAGGGCCTCTACCACGCGCTCCGCGTCCTGGAGTCCCCGCAGGGGCATGAGGTCACGATCGCCGGCCAGAGGTTGATCAACCTCAGCAGCAACAATTATCTCGGCCTCAACACCCATCCCCGCCTGGTCGAGGCGGCCGTCGAGGGGGCGCGGAAGTGGGGCGCCGGCACCGGCGCCGTGCGCACCATCGCCGGCACCCAGTCGGTGCACCAGGAGCTCGAGGCGCGCCTCGCCGCATTCAAGCGAACCGAGGCCGCGCTCGTTTTCCAGAGCGGCTACACCGTCAACGTCGGCGTGCTCAGCGCGCTGCTCGAGGAGGGCGATGTCGTCGTCAGCGACAAGCTCAACCATGCCTCGATCATCGACGGCATCCGGCTCACCAAGGCGGACCGCATCCTCTACGAGCACTGCGACCTTGACGACGCGGAGCGGGCCCTGACGCAGGCACAGGCCAAGGGATACCGGCGCATCCTCCTCGTGACCGACGGCGTCTTCTCCATGGACGGGGACATCGCTCCCCTCCCCGGCCTGGTGGAGCGCGCCGAGCACCATGGTGCGGCGGTGATGGTCGACGACGCCCACGCCACCGGCGTGCTCGGCGACCACGGGCGGGGGAGCACCGACCACTTCGGCCTCCACGGGCGGGTGGCGCTCAACATCGGCACCCTCTCCAAGGCGGTCGGGGTGGTGGGCGGCTACGTCGCCGCCAGCCAGACCGTGCGCGACTACCTCATCCAGAGAGCTCGCCCCTTCCTCTTCTCCTCCAGCCATCCGCCCGCGGTGACCCTCTCCTGCATCGCCGCCATCGACGTCCTGGAATCCGAGCCGGAGCTGATGGAGCGGCTGTGGGAGAACACCCGTCGCTTCAAGCAGGGTCTCTCCGAGCTGGGCTTCGACACCGGAGCCAGCCGGACCCCGATCACCCCCGTGATGTGTGGTGAGGCACCCATCGCCACCCAGCTCTCCGACCTGCTCCTGGAGCGGGGTGTCTTTGCTCAGGCAATCGGTTTCCCGACCGTCCCCCTCGGCAAGGCCCGGGTCCGGACCATCGTCACCGCGACCCACACCGGGGAGGAGCTGGACCGCGCCCTGGATGCCTTCGCTGATGCGGGCCGCCGCTTCGGACTGCTCCGGGCGTGAGCCCGCGAGAGGGCATGGCGCCGTCTCCGGCAGGCTGCATCCCCGTCGCCGGGGAGGCTGCACCTCCCTTCCGTAACGGCCCCCAGCCGGTCGGCTTCTGCTGGGTGACACCTCGAGGGAGGCGCTGACATCGCACGTCGCACCGATGCCGAGCTCGAGGAGGAGCGTCAGCTGATCCTGGCCGCGCAGGGCGACCGGGCGGCGTTCGCGCCGCTCTATGAACGCTACGTCGACCAGATCTTCGCCTACATCTACACCCTCACCAGGGATCGGGAGCTTGCCGAGGACGTGACCGCCGCCACCTTCGCCAAGGGTTTGGAGGAGTTGCCGCGCTTCGAGTGGCGCGGTGTGCCCTACTCGTCCTGGCTCTACCGGGTCGCCTCCAACCTGGTCGCCCGGCAGCGGCGCCGGCCGGCCTGGATCGAGCTGGCTCCGGGACTGGCGAGCGACGAGCCGTCGCCACTCGACGAGGTCGAGAGGAACGACCGCGCCGCCGAGGTCCGCGCCGCCGTCGGCTCCCTCCCCGACGATCAGCGCCAGGCGGTGGCCCTCCGTTTCGCCGGGGAGATGCACAACCGCGAGATCGCCGAAATCATGGGCCGCAGCGAGGGGGCAGTGAAGCTGCTAACCTTCCGCGCCCTGACCACCCTGCGCAAGCGCTTCGGCGCACCGCTGCCCGAGGAGACGCGCCGCGCCGCCGGGTCGCGCGGGGAGCACCACCGGCGGCGTTTGCCGATCGTCCCGCCGGGACGAGCGGAGGACCGGGGATGATCGACGACGTGGAGCGGCTGGACGCCGCGCTCAACCGCCAGCGGATCGGGGCCAGCGTCGAGGACCTGCCGCCCTCGCTCCGGGGCCTCGTGCAGCTTGCCGTGGAGATCGGCGACGCCTACCAGGTGGGCAGCCTGACCCCCGCCGACCGGGAGCGGATCTACGCCGAGTCCCTGCTCCGCCTGCAGGCCGCACTGGAAGCCCACCGCCACCTCTGGCAGCGCATCGACGGCCGCGGTGCCGCGGTCATCGGAGGCGCGGCCGCGGTCACCGCGGTGGCGGCGGCCATCAGTGTGGGGGTGATCCTCGGGCACCGTGGCCACGGACTCCGGCCGGCCGCCATCTAGCCGCCTCCCCTCGTCTCGGGACGGACAGACCGGCTGCTCCGCGATACAGTCGCCGCATGGCCACCGAGGACGAGCCCGACGGTCTGGACGATCGGGAGCGTGCGCGCAACCGGCGGCGAGACCGCAAGCAGCATCCCCGCATGGTCGTGGACAATGCCGGGGTGAAGCGCGTGCTCCAGGTCCTCGCCTTCCGGAGGCGACGGGACGGCTCGGGGCCACGTGAGGGGTCGCCGGCGCCCTGAGGCGGGGCTATCAGCTCGCGCATCGGGCTGCAACAGGAGGTGACGGCCGGACCCAGGCGCCACCGGCGTAGTCGACAATGGGCCGATGTCCGAGACGGGCGCCCCCGCACCTCCCCCGGGATACCCGCCGCCCGGCCCGGCGCCGAGTGGGAGCCCGCCGCCGGGGTCTCCCCCGCCCGGTTACGGTCCCCCTCCCGGGTACGGTCCTCCTCCCGGCTACGGCCCACCCCCCGGGTACGGACCTCCTCCCGGCTATGGCCCACCCCCCGGGTACGGCCCACCCCCCGGGTACGGACCTCCTCCCGGGTATGGCCCTCCCTCCGGGTACGGTCCACCTCCCGGCTACGGTCCTCCCCCGGGCTACGGTCCTCCCCCCGGCCAGCCTGCGGGTGGATTTCCCGCCTGGGCCTGGGCGCCCCCGGTCACCGGCTCGGGCCGGTTCCGGGCCCAGTCGTTCGGTGAGTTGCTCGACTCGACGTTCACGGTCTACCGCCGGAAGTTCCTCATCATCCTGGCGATCACCGCCCTCTTCCAGCTGCCTTACCTCGCCGTCCAGTTCTTCTTCGAGCAGTCCGCGCTCGGGACCATCATCTCGTTCTCCTCGCGGGCCGACACGGGCCAGACCGTCCCTCTCGGTCAGCTGGGGCCGGTGGTCAGCGCCGAGGCCATCGTCCTCGTGATCTCCCTGGCCTACTACCTGCTGCTGCTGCCCGTGGCTCAGGGCGCGGTCATCCGCGTGGTGAGCGACGAGTACCTGGACCGGCCGTCCGGCGTGGGCCTCGCGCTCGGCACCGCCTGGCACCGCATCCGGGCACTGATCGGCTACGTCCTGCTCGAGCTGGGGATTTGGGTCGGCTCGTTCCTGGGAGTCGCCCTCCTCGTCTTTCTCGTCGCCCTCACTGGAGCGGGTGCCGCCGCGGTGGGGGTGCTGGTCCTCCTCTTCGCGGGCTGGTTCGTCTTTTTCCTTTTCACCTACATCAGGTTCTGCCTCGGGATCCAGGCCGTGGTCCTGGAGCGGCTCTCGCCGGTCGCCGCACTCCGGCGGAGCATGCGGCTGACCCGCGGCTCGTTCTGGCGGATCGTCCTCTTCTACATCGTGATCGGCCTGGTGAGCGGCATCCTGAGCGACATCCTCGGCCTCCTGCCCGGTCTGTTCGTCAGCGCCCTCCCCCTCGGCACCCGGGCCGTGATCGAGGTGCTCGCCACCGGCGTCGTCCAGATCTTCACCTCGCCCTTCATCCTCATCCTGCTCACCCTCGTCTACTACGACATCCGGATCCGGCGCGAGGCATTCGACATCGAGATGCTCGCCCAGTCGATCTGACCGTGATGCCCGGCCGCCGCACCCTCCTCCTCCTGCCTCTCCTCCTCGGCGCCACCGCTCTTCTGGGGGGTGCCGTCCCGGCCGCGGCGTCGAGCTGCAGCGTCGACTACGTCGCCCAGCTTCGCCAGGTCCGGACTGACCTCGAGGCGGGCTCCTCCCTCCCCGCGGCGGAGCAGCAGCTCAAGGCACTCGCAGCTGCGGACGGGGCGGCCGCCGCGCTCGATCCGATCCTCTCCGACCTGCGGAGCGGCGACGTCGCCGGCGCCGAGCGCTGGCTTGGCACCGAGGTGGCAACCCTCCAGACCCCGGGCGCTTCGGGGTGCGGCACGGAGACGAGCCGTGAGCGCCAGGCACTCTCGGGCGTGTACGCCTCTCCGACCTTCGCCAACCTCGATCAGCCGCCCTCCTCAAACTGGGTCCAGCAGCTGCTCACCGACATCGGCAACTTCGTGAGCCATGTGGTCGGAGTCCTGGGGCCGTTGTGGGCCATCCTCCTGGCGGCCCTCGTCCTCGCCGTGGTGGTCGCGATCGCCGGCTGGCGGATCCGCCAGGTCATCGCCTCGGGGCGAGAACCGGCCGTAGCCCCGGGAGAGATGCCGGCCGAAGCCGAACCGGAGGTGGAGTGGGCCGGCGCGCTCGCGGCGTCGGAGCGGGGCGATTTCCGCGAGGCGGTGCGCCGTGCCTTCCGCAGTGCCCTCGTGAGCCTGGTCCAGCGCGGGAGGCTTCCGGTGCAGCCGGCCTGGACCACCCCGGAGCTGCTCGCCCACGCCCGGGGCGACCCCGAGCTCTCCGCCCGGCTCGGGCCCGCCGCGGCGGGCTTTGACCGCGCCTGGTATTCGGAGGCACCCGTCGACGCCGAGCGCTGGGAGGAGCTGAGGGGCCAGTGCCAGGCGATCCGCGCGCTCTCCGGCCGGGGCCGCCCACCGGCATGAAGCGCTCCACGGCCGCACCGCTCGCGATCCTCGTCGCGGTGCTCGCCATCCTGGTGGTGGTCCTTGTCATCGCCGCCCCGGGGCCCGGTGGCGACGGCGACTACACCAGCACGGGCAATGACAAGGTCGGAACCCTCGCCCTCTATGACTGGCTGCAGGCGGTCGGCGGCAACGTCGACCGCATCGACTCCGAGTTCACTCTCGGGAGCACCGACGTGCTGATCTCCGCCGCGCCCCTCGACGACTACGCCTACACCGCGAGTGACGACGCGATCCTGACGACCTTCCTGCGCGGCGGCGGAGAGGCGATCCTGTCCGTCGTCGACCCCGACGCGGCGGCGGCGGTGCTCCAGCCGCTCGGGATCGACGCGCAGGCCTCCGACGCCAGCGCCGCCTCGCCCAGCCAGCCCTACCCGGGGAGCACCGGCGTCGGCAGCGTCCCGCTCGTCCCGTCCGGGGAGTCCCCGCTCGGGAACGTCTGGGCGTTCTCTGGCGGTGGCGGCAGCCTCGTCCCCCTCCTCGGCAGCGCCGCGGACCCGGTGGCGGTCGCCGTCCAGGTCGGGGCCGGGCGTCTCTACCTCGTCGGGAGCGACTACCCCCTGAGCAACGACGGGCTTCGGTGGGGGGCCTCCGCCCCATTCATCCTGGGCCTGGTTCAGGACGCTCGCGGCAATCGGATCGGCTTCGACGAGATCCACCATCTGGGCGCGGCCGGAAGCGAGAGCCAGGGGCTCACCGCCGTCTTCCAGGGTCCCCTCCTCGCCGCCGCGCTGCTCGCCCTGGCCATCGCTCTCGCCTACCTGGTGACCAGCGGGCGACGGCTTGGACGGCCGCTGCCCCGGCGCGACCCGGGACGGGTCCCGAGCGTCCTCGAGCACATCGACGCGGTCGGCCACCTGCTCTCGCGCACCCACGAACGGGGGGCGGTGGCGGGGCGCTACGCGGAGGAGCTCAAGCTCCGGATCGGGAGGGTGACCGGGGTCGAGCCGCGCCTCCCGGACACCGATTTCGTAGCACAGCTCGCGAATTATGGGGAAGCACGGGCGCACGCGGCCGGCGTCCTCCTCGGGGAGGCGCGGGTCATGGCCGGCGGCCGCCCCTCGGAGGGCGAGCTGCTCGGGCTGGCCCGCCGTGTCGACGCCCTCGAATCCGAGTGGGGCGTGGCCGCGATCCGCTGAGTGCCCCTGGCCCCGGTCGTGATGCGGAGTCCACCCGGGCACTCCGATGGGCTGCGACAATGCCTCGCGATGCCTGCCGCCGCCGACCTCCGCAGCACCGTCCAAGCGACCATAGGCCGGGCCGTGGTCGGGCAGCAGCAGGTGATCGACGGCCTCTTGCTCGCCGTCCTCTGCCGCGGCCACGTGCTGCTCGAAGGGGTCCCGGGGACCGCCAAGACGCTGATGGCCCGCTGCCTCGCGGCGTCGATGGACGCCGGCTTCAAGCGGGTTCAGTTCACGCCCGACCTGCTTCCCTCGGACATCATCGGGACCAATGTGTATCGCCCCGACACCGGCACCTTCGAGTTCCGTCCCGGGCCGATCTTCACCGACACCCTGCTCGCCGACGAGATCAATCGCGCCCCCGCCAAGACCCAGGCCGCGCTCCTCGAGGCGATGGAGGAGCGCCAGGTCACGAGTGACGGCCGGCGCATGCCCCTGGGCGGCCGCTTCCTGGTGCTGGCCACGCAAAACCCGATCGAGTACGAGGGGACGTACCCGCTTCCCGAGGCACAGCTCGACCGCTTCTTCTTCAAGCTCGAGGTACAGGTCCCGTCCCCCAACGCCGAGGCCGAGATGCTGCGCCGCTTCGACCGCGGGTTCGACCCCCACGACCTGGCGGCGGCCGGGATCACCGCGGTGGTCGATCAGGCGACCCTCGACGCGGCGCGCGCCGAGGTCGCAAAGATCACGGTGAGCGACGCCATCGTCAGCTACATCGGCCAGATCGTGGCGGCGACACGGATGAGTCCCGACCTCTCCCTGGGGGCGAGCCCGCGCGGCGCGATCGCGCTCCTCCTCGGGGGCAAGGCGATGGCGGCCCTGCGGAGCCGGGACTTCGTGGCTCCCGAGGACGTCAAGGACATCTGCGTCCCGGCGCTCCGCCACCGGCTGATCCGCCGCCCGGAGGCGGAGATCCAGGGCATCAGCGAGGTGGCGGCGGTGGAGCGGGCAGTCAACCGCGTGCCCGTCCCCCGGTGATCGGCGCCGGCACCGAGATCGGCGGGACAGAGCGGCGCCCATGACCCGGTGGGGAGCGGCGCTCCTTCTCGTCGCCCTCGCCCCCCTGGCCGCCGCGGCGGCATACCCGGACCTGCTCTTTCCGGGCATCGCCGTCTTCGCGGTCGCCGCCTTCGCCGTCCTCATCGACTCGCGGCGCGCTCCGGGGCGGGATCGCCTCACAGTGACCCGCGAGCACGACGAGATCCTCTCCGTCGGCCGGGCAAACCAGGTGACGGTGGACATCGAGGTGCGTCCCCGCCTCCGCCGGCTCCTCCCCGCCGAGGTCCGCGACGAGTACCCGCCCCGGCTTGCCGCCGAGGGGGCGTCGGGCCGCCTTGGGCTGCCGGGCACTCTCCGTTACGCGGTGACGCCCGCCGGGCGCGGCGAGGAGAGGTTCGGCGCCACCGTGATCCGCTGCCCCGGGCCCTGGCGTCTCGGGCTGCGCCAGTCCTCCGTCGGCCAGGGGGAGACGGTGCGGATCGACGCCGACCTCGCCGCCATCCGCGTGTACGAGGCCCTGGCCCGGCGGGGCCAGCTTGCCGAGCTGGGGGTCCGGACCCAACGGCGGCCGGGTGAGGGCACCGAGTTCGAGAGGATCCGGGAGGCCGTCCCGGACGACCCCCAGCGCCGCATCAACTGGAAGGCAACCGCCCGCACCGGGCGGCTGATGGCAACCGAGCTGATCCCCGAGCGTGCCCAGCCGGTCATCGTCTGCCTCGACCACGGCCGGCTGATGGGGGTGGGGGCGGGGGCCCTCACCAAGCTGGATCACGCCATCAACGCCGCCCTGCTGCTCATCCACGTGGCCCTCGCCACCGGGGATCGGGTCGGGCTATTCGCCTTCGCCGACCAGGTCACCGTCACCCTCCCGGCTCGCTCCGGGAGGCTGCAGATGCGGCGCTTTCTCGATGCGGTACGCCCGCTCCGTGCCGCGGAGGTGGAGTCCGACTACGACGAGGCGCTCGCCCAGCTCAGCCGCTGGCAGCGGCGCCGGGCGCTGATCGTGATCTTCACCGACGTCCTCGATCCGGATCAGGGCCAGGCGCTGGTCCGGCAGTGCGCCCGGCTGCGCCGCCAGCACCTGCCGCTCGTGATCACGGTCCGTGACCCTGCCCTGGAGGACACCGCCCGCGCCCGGCCGGTGGACGCGCCCTCCACTTACGCCCGTGCGGTGGCAAGCGGGTTGGTGGCCGATCGCGAGCAGACCCTCGAGATGCTCCGCCGGAGCGGCGTCGAGACCCTCGACGCCGACGCCCGGACGCTTTCCCCGCGCCTCGTCAACCGCTACCTGGAGCTCAAGCGCAGCTCACGTCTCTGACCGAGAGCGGTGCGGCGGGTTATGGCGCCGCCGGAGCAGCGGGCGGGGACGTGGGCGGTTCTGGGGGTGGTGAGGCGGGGGGTGCCCAGGGCATGTAGCCGGGCGGGCCCGTGGGTGGTTCGAGTGGCAGCGCGGGCGGGTTGCTCGGGGCTGTGCCGGGCGGTGGGGGAGTCGTGGGGTACGGGGGGGTCGGTGGCCAGGGTGGCGCTCCGCCGGGCGCGGTCTGATAGCCGGGTTCCGGGCCGTATCCGGGCGGTGGGTAGCCGGGTGCCGGGCCGTAACCGGGCGGTGGGTAGCCGGGTGGCGGGCCATAGCCGGGCGGTGGGTAGCCGGGTGGTGGGCCATATCCGGGCGGTGGGGCCACCGGGTAGCCGGCGCCGGCGCGCACCCCGCCAAAGGCTGCCCGCGCACTGGCGGTCAGGCCAATCGTCCAGATGATCGCCACGTTCAGAACGATGAGGATGAGGCCGGGAATCGGAGTCGACTGGAACGTCGTCCCGTTGTTCGCGTCGACAAAGGTCTGCGATCCGCCCACCGTCGAGAGGATCCCGACGATGAGGCCCAGGGATGCCAGGACAAGGGCGGTGACCCGTGGCCCTCCGGTGAGCCGGCCCATCGCCGCGCCCGACCAGATGCCGGTGATGGCGAGCCCCACGAGAACCGCGCCGAACGCGATGATGGCGATCCCGACACCCGAGGTCGCACCGTTGAGCGCGGTCGACTGACCGTTGATGGTGAAGCTGTTTCCCACGGATATGACGGCGACGCCGACGACCACCAGCAGGAGGCCAAAGAGGAGCCAGAGTGCCGCTTCGGTGATGAGCAGCACCCGGGCCGCGGTTACCGAACCCGGAATCGGCGGTCGATACATGGGGATCTCCCTTCAGATCGCGGCAGTCGCCCGGACCTGGCCGGCAGGACCGAGCTGGGGGGTGACCACGGACACCACGCTCCGGCTACGGCGCGGGTGGCGGCGGGGGGAAGTCGTGCGCGCCGCTCCCGGGTGCGTCGGGTGGCGGCGGCGGGGGAGGCGGGGGTGGTGGCGGCGGCGGGTAGGCGTCGGACGCACCCGGC
>JBEKGP010000059.1:0-13676 GCA_050012735.1 Candidatus Dormibacteria bacterium | reverse complement strand
CATCTACGCGGCGTATCGTCTGCTGGTTCACACCGGCCACCGCCCCGAGAAACACCACTTCCCAGCCATTAGGAGTCAGCCCCAGCCCCGAATGTACGAGGGGCTCCCCCTCGTGGCCGGGGTAGCGGAAGTCGACAAACCACTCGCGGTAGATCCGCTGGGCCAGCTCCTCCAGGATCCTGATACGGCGGCTGTTGTTCTCAATAAGGTCGTCATACGCGGAGAGGATGGCCGCAATCTTACGCTGCATCGGCAACGGTGGGAACGAGATCTGCACCTGTCCAAAGAGCCCGAGGTTGATGTGGGGCACACCCGCCGTCAGCGCTCGGCTCACAATCTCATGCTGGCCCGACGGCGACCGCAGGGCATAGTAGACGAACATCCTATCGGCCTTGGTGTCATCAACGGTCAGCTTCATCTGACTCTGAGAGATGACGAACCGATCCCATGGGCTAGTCGGCGGAATGAGACCTACCTGACCTAAGGTGCCCCGCTGTGTTACCACGAGATCGCCCGGGAACGCCAGGTTGCCCACCAGATCCCGTTCCACCTTTTCGGTTGTAACGTTTACGAAATCGTCAAAGGAGAAACGTGCCTCCCTTGACAGATTGGTTCCCCGAATGACGGGGACACCAACTTCAACGTAGTCGGCGGAGACCAACGTCGAACCAAAGGGCCCGCCCACCAGGGTGTAGCGCCCCGGCGCCTTGATCGAAGCCAAGGTCACGCGCCGGTAAAGTGCCGCCGTCATCCCAACAGCTCCGTCATGTTGGTGGCGATTCGCTGCTGCAGCACGGCGGCCTCGCTGTGGAGCCGCGTAAGCTCGCCGTTGAGCTCGCGCAGCCGCACCTTGAAGTCGACGCCGTCATCCCCGGCAGCTGCAACACCGACGTACCGCCCGGGGTTCAGGCTCCAGCCCTGCTCCTCGATCTGCTCGATCGAGGTCACCGCGCACAGCCCAGGAACATCCTGATAGGCGCCGTCGTGGAAGTGCTGCACCATGAGCGCCTCGGAGCCTTCGCGGCTCTCCGCCAGCTCGCCCCGGTACAGCCGAGCAACGTTGGCCAAGAACTCGATCTGGTCGGGCGTCCAGTCACGGTGCGCCCGGTCGATCTGCCGAAAGATCTTGCGCGCGTCGATGAAAAGGATCTTATCCTCTCGGTCAGTTCCACGCTTACTCCGGTCGAGGATCCACAGCGTGACCGGCAGCGTGACGGTGTAGAAGAAGTTGGAGCCGACGGCGACGATGACGTCGACGCAGCGGTCCTCGATGAGCTTTCGCCGGATCTCCAGCTCCGAGCTGCCAGCGTCGGCAGCGGAGTTGGCCATGACGAAGCCTGCGCGCCCACGATCGTTCAGCGCCGAGTAGAACGCCTGGATCCAGATGTAATTGCCGTTGTCAGCGCGCGGCAGACCGAACGGGAAGCGGCGATCACCCTCCAGCTTGTCCTTGTCGATCTTGTCGACGTTGAAGGGTGGATTGGCCATCACGTAGTCGAACTTACCGACGCAGTCGAAGGGATCCTCGTAGTAGGTGTTCGACTGGCGGATGTCACCCTCGAGACCATGAACCGCAAGGTTCATCTTGGCCAGTTTGACCGTCTCGCCCGTCTTCTCTTGTCCATGAATTGATAGGCGCCCGGTCTTGCCGTTGCGGTGTTGGTCGACGAAACGGGCGCTCTGGACGAACATGCCGCCAGAGCCGCAGGCGGGGTCGAGGATGCGGCCGGTAAAGGGCTCGATGATCTCTACGATCAGTCGGACGATGGGGGTTGGCGTGAAGTACTCGCCACCCTTCGCACCTTCGGCGATAGCGAACTTGCCGAGGAAGAACTCGTACACCTTGCCGAAGGCGTCGCCGGGGATGTTGGTGAGCATGGAGTTGACAGAGCGCAGGAGGCGGTCAATGGTGTCGTCGCTCAGCTCCTGATAGGTCCGGGGCAGCACGCCGCGGAGCTGGGGGTTCTCCTCCTCGATGGCCGCCATGGCGTCGTTGATGGCCCTCCCGCGGTTCTCACCGCCGGGGAGATGGAGCAGCCGGTCGAACCGCGCCTCATCGGGGAGGTACAGGACGCCTTGTCCTTGGTATTTCTCCTTGGTGAGAGGGTTGCGCTCGGTCGCCTTGGGAGCCAAGACCGCGTGGGCCTCTGCGAAGCGGTTATCGGCGAACTTGAGAAAGATCAGGCCGAGCACCGGGATGCTGTACTCCGCCGCCTTCAGGTGGGAGTTGGCGCGCAGCTCGTCGGCCGCGTCCCATAGGTGGGCGGCGATTTCGTAGATATCGGTGCCGGCGTTGGTGGTCCTGGCGGCGCGGCCGTTGCGGGTCGTCGGAGGGGCAGCCTCCGGCACTTCCCCCGGCGTGGTGGTCACTGGAAGGTGCATCTGGCTTGGCCGGGCTCCTCTGGTGATGGCAGGCGTGGTGGTTTGTTTTGGCTGGGGCGTAGTGGCGCCCTGCGGTGCACGGCCGCTGCGGCGTGGCTGGAAGGTAGGTGCCGGGCGGCGGCTGCCCTGGCCGTCCGGGCCGTACTCGCGGCGGATGCGACCGAGGATGGCCTTCATTTCGGCCAGCAGCTCCTCGCTCGGCTCCGACCGGCCGGTCTCCCATGCGGTGACGAGGCTGCGGGAGACGCCCAGCTCCTCGGCGAGCTCGGCTTGGGTCAGGCCGTTGCGGGTGCGGGCGCGGACGATGGCGTCGGCGAAGGCAGAGTCCGTCATGGGCTTAGAGGTACGTCGCATGTTCAGCATCTCGGGCCCAGATGAGGTAATCCGTGACAGATTGGGTGGACGCTGTCACCGCGACGCCAGGGTGTGGAGCTGGGAGAGTGCACAGCAACGCCTGGGTCATCCCATCGCTGCCATTTGTCCAAGGCCACATGCCGCCCGCGACCGTAGCACGAGTGGAGCGGCTCTGAGAATGGGTGCAGAAGGCTTGATACGCGGGTCACCCTGGGACAGTCCCGCTGATCCCGGACAACGCGTCATTTGCAGCGCACGTTCAGTCCAAGGGACGGCTCGCGGATTGGGTCACCCTGGTGCGGCCGCCTCGAGTAAGCGGGGCGGGGGCGGGTCCCGGAGCTACGGCGAAGGGCTCTCGTAACGGCTACCATCCTGGCCATGGCGCGTGGCGATTGGGACGCTGTGGTGCGAACCCCCACTTTCGCTTCGGTCGTGGAGCACACCCGGCGCCACAGCACCGACATCCTGCGCCGGGCTCTCCTCGCCCAAGGTTTCGTCTTCGAGGGAATGCGCGTACCTCGCATCGGTCCCGAGGACATCTTCAAGCCCGCTGCTCTCCCAGAGCTCCCTCTCAGCATCCTGACCGCCCCGAAGCTGGTCCACCGGCCGGCACGTGTTGGAGCGGGTCGCAGGCATCTGCCATGAATCCGTCGGACACTCGTGTGACTGCTTTGTCGTCCGATGGCCGGTCCTTCTGGGACGGTACAACCTGGCTGCAGGTGTCGGACGACGGTCGTTGGGCATGGACGGGAAAGCGGTGGATACCCATCGAACAAGAGCTATCGACCGACGATCCGCTTTCGCCCGCAGTCGATGTGCTGATCTGCTTCGACACCACTGGGTCGATGAACGACCTCATCATCCCGCTGGTTCGGCAGACCAGCTCTTTCGTGAGAGAAGCAGCAGATCGGCAACTCGATCTGCACTGGAGTCTGGTTGCCTTCGGCGATCTTCGTGTCCCCGGCGACCGCGTGGTGCGCTATCCCTTCACTGCCGACACTCAAGTGTTCACGAAGGCGCTGAGCCACATGCCCAGGTTCTCCGGAGGTGACAACCGTGGCGAGACCTCTCTCGACGCCCTGGCCACCGCCGCTTCCCATCCTGACTGGCGTTCCAACGCTGTACGCATCTGCGTTCTCCTCACGGATGAGCCGCCGCGGGGACTGCGCATCAACCTTGAGGACGCTGGGCGATTGCTCAGAGAGCAGCGCATCATCCTCTTCTGCGTCTCAATCAAGCACCGGTCATACTCTTGGCTCGCACAGGTGACAGGCGGCGAGTGGTGGGATATCGAAGAGCCGGTCCCCTTCGAGCGGATCCTAGAGCGTCTGGCCCGTCGCGTCATGACCCTGGCAAGCGAGGTGTGGCAACGCCTCGGTTCTCCGGGCGATCACTAGACGAGGTGCGAGGTCCACTGCAAGATGGCCGCTGACCAGGCGCCAAACCCATTTGACGTCTTGGGCGTGCCTCCCGATGCGAGCGAGGCTGAGATTCGAGCAGCGTGGAAGCGCCAACTTGTTTACTGGCATCCGGACAGACGGGGCTCGGCGGGCGAGATCAGAACGAAGTTGATCAACGTGGCCTATGACGAGCTGAAGGACCCCACCAGGCGATCCGAATCCGCCCGGAAGGCTGCGTCAGGCTGGTCAGGTGGCGCGGCTTCGACGAGTCCAGCGCCTCCACCCTCAGGACCGCCGAGTGGATCCGGGTGGGCCCCACCCCCTTGGACCCCACCCCCACGAAGCGGCCGACGGCGCGCAGCATCATCAGGTTCACCGAGTGGCGACTCGGGCTCTTCGTCAGGACCGGCGGGGTCGGGTACAGCATCGTCTGGGTCTGCAGGATGGACCCCACCCGCGTGGACCCCGCCCCCGCCAAGCGGGCGGCGGCGGCCAGCGGCGGCCAGTTCACCTGGGGCTGGGCCAAGGTCGTCGCCCCGGCCCGGGGCTCCTGCGGGCGCACCCAAGGCATCTGGAGGAGCAACTCCACCTCCGTGGCCTCCACCCCCCAACGCGCCGCCGGCCCCCTCGTGGGCCAACTGGCCATTGCCACCGGGCCCACCTCCATGGCCTGCGCAGCCATGGGGTTGGTCCTACCCAATTCCGCAGGCGCCTTACCTCAAGCCACGGCAGCGGAATGGCTGGGGGATTGCCGCGGGGCTGCTCGGGATCTGGGGCATCTGTCTCGCAGCCATCCCCTTCATCAACTGGGTGTCCGCCTTCATGTTCGGTCTCCCGGCGATCATTTGCGGAAGCCGCGGACTGTCGCGCCCCGGCGGTATGAGCGGAGTAGGCAAGGGGATGGCCATCACCGGCCTCGTTCTCGGGATCATCTGCTTCTTGGTGCCGATAATGCTGACGACAGCAGGAGGGTGAATTCATGGTGACTGGGGGACGACGTCCGCGCGGACGAGCTGGTTGAGCGTGTTGCGGGAAGCCGCGCGGCCACTGACCTCCGGCACCCCATTGCTAGGCGCTAGTGGAACACAGCCGTGGTTTCGTCGACGCCCACACGTCGTCACCCATAGAGCGCTCACCGGGGCCCGTTTACGCTAAATGAAGCTTTAAGGTATGGGCTCTCATCCGGTCCTCTTCGCGGCCGTAGTCGACTGGCGACACCCGCCGCACCGCCTCGCCTCTTCCATGCGGCAGCGCTACCCGTAGTGGTCACGCTCGCGGGGCCGTTGTCACTTCGAAGGTCTGGGCGCGATGGATCTAAACGACCTTCAGCCTCTCCCCCTATGGATGGACGTCAGGCCCTTGCGGTACCGCCCGATGCAGGCGGAAGGGCGGCATCAGTTGGTATCGGTACTCCATCGTCCAGCCCTGGGCGGCGCGCGGCGCGCTCTTGCGGGAGCCGGTGCGCCGGAGGATCCCCCTCTCCTGAAGATTGGCGAGGCCCCGCTGTGCCGTGTCAGCGGACACCCCATACCAAGGCTCGGCCATCTTAGTGGGCAGGTAGAAGTCGTCCGGAAGGCTCAAGGCGACGAGGAGCATGGCCTTGGCGGGCAGGTGCAGCTTCCGATACCATCCGTTACGCCAATACTCCAGGGGAATCTTGAAATACGGGTCCCCGCCGGCACCGCACTGCACGAACGGCTTGCCACTACCATCCTCCAGGAGGACCCGGACGCAGGCCGTGCGACCACGACGGTCACGGCTCACAAGGCGGAGATCAGCTAGACGTCTCCAGGCTCGCGAGACTGCGGCGGGACCCGATGGTCCGGAGAGGCCTAGCGCCCGGGCCCACACACCAGCTGGCCTCTGAGCTTCGAACGGGGTGTGGGAAGCCAGCAGGCGCGTCAGCAAGTACAGGTCGAGGCCCCGCTCGTCGTGGTGCCCGACAAGAAGGTGAAGAGGCCCGGGGAGCAGGGCCGAGCCTCGGACCTGCTGGACGAATCCTCGGCGGACGGCGACGAAGTCTGGGCGTGCCGACTTCACGATTAGGGCGTCTACCGTTTCCTGACGGCCGACGACTGGCGGGCTTTCCACGTCCGACTCTTCGCACATGCCGATCATGATAGCCCGGTTGCCAGACCATAATGATGGCTGCGCAGCGGTCCCTACACAAGAAGATCAAGATTCGGAGGCAGCCAGAGAGCCTCGAGGCCGAAGCGCAACCCCACGACCGTAGCGCCATGCCATCGGCTCCTTTACCGGCGGCCGTCAACGAGGTTAGAGCCGGGCCGCCCGGGAGCGGCGTACGCAACCGGTCTGGACGCTCGAGTAGCGATCGCGTCAATCGGCCGCCGCTGAGCTAGCCCCACCTTCTTTAGTTCAGGCGAGTTAAACCCCTTACGATGCGCCTGCAAAGTCGAAAATGTTGCGGAAATCATACTATTGCAACAGGTTCGTAACGCGATGTCAGACCTGGACATCACCGGCAGTACTATCGGACGTATGGCGGCTCGCCGGACGTCGACGGAGCCGATCTCAGTCACGAGGAGAGTAGCGATGGTCAGATGGGTTATGCTCGACAGCGACTTCGGGCCCGAGGTGTACAGGAAAGGGTTCACCTTCGGCGAGTTCGCGTTGTTTGCTGGCGTTTCCGACGCCACGGTGTCACGGGCTGCCAATCGCGGGCGCATCCGCCTCAATACGGCGCGCTGCCTCGTGGAGGCCCTGATGGAGTGCCCTCCCAACGGTCCCCTCGACCGCTGGGTGGTGGTGGAGAAGCCCTGATCAACTGGCGGGAAGCGGCGTAGGCCAGACCCCGGGTCTGGCTTGCGCCGCACTCCGGACGCAGCCCGTGCCGTGGCCGTCACACGCCGACCGGGGAGAGCGACGGCGTCTGCGGTTCGTATTCTGCGGTCGCGGGCATCGTGGAACGGCAGGTCTTGTGATCGGGGGAGGCCCAATGGTGCTCCCCTCCCCCCTTGACGGCGTCCGCACCGACGAGCTGGTTGAGCGTGTTGCGGGAAGCCGCGCGGCCCCTGATCTCCAGCAGCCCATTGCTAGGCTTGAGCGCTCCCGTGCCATACGGATGCGCTGAACCCGTCACGCGGTGCGCTGCCGACGGTGTCGAATCAGGCGCCCGAGGGCGAATCCCGTGAGGATCTGGGGCTGTCGCGGCTCGACCGACGCACCGGCTGCCTACCATCGATAAATGAGGCTTATGGTGAGCTTGCGCCGGTCCTCGTACCGTCAGAGACGAGATGACGCAGCAAGCTCCACAGAGCCGACAGGAGCCCGCGGACGCAGCGCAAGGGGTGCTCCTCGCCTTCCCGCTGGCCATCAGCGCGCCCGGAGAGGGCTTCACCGCCGTCAGCGGGCAGTCCGCGCTCGTGGAGGCGGCCCGGGAGTTCGCTCAGGCGGCCAAGAGCGAGGCCACCCGCCGTGCCTACGCTTCGGACCTCCGCGATTTCGACTCTTGGTGTGCCACCCAGCGGCGGTCGCCGATGCCGGCGGAGCCGGAGACGGTCGCCCTCTACATCACCGATCTGGCCCGCAGCGGCAGGGCCGCCTCGACGATCCAGCGCCGGCTCGCCGCCATCAGCCAGGTTCACCAGCTCGCCGGCCACGTGCCGCCCCCCACCGCGGACTGGGAGGTCCGCCAGGTGATACAGGGCATCCGCCGCCGGCTGGGCACGGCTCCCGCCCAGAAGGAGGCCGTGCTCACGGTCACCCTGCGCCGCCTGGTCGCGAGCTGCGACCCCTCCACCCGGGCCGGCGCCCGTGACCGGGCCCTTCTCCTCATCGGCTTCGGGGCGGCGCTGCGCCGCAGCGAGCTGGTGGGCCTCGATGTCGAGGACGTCACCGAGACCGACGAGGGTCTCCGCGTCCGCATTCGCCGGAGCAAGACCGACCCCGAGGCCCGCGGCGACGAGGTGGGCATCGTCCGCGGCCAGCACCCGGATATCGACCCGGTGCGGACGCTCCGGCACTGGCGCCAGCTCGGTGGCATCAGCACGGGGCCCCTCTTTCGGCCGGTGACCCGCTGGGACACCGTCCGGAGGGGACGGCTCCGCCCCCAGGCGGTTGCCCTGGTCGTCCAGCGCGCCGCCGGCAGGGCCGGCATGCCGACGCCGCAGGCCTTTGCCGGGCACTCGCTGCGCTCCGGGTGCGCCACCCAGGCCGCCCTGGAGGGCGCCCCAGAGCGGGCGATCATGCGCCAGGGTCGCTGGCGCAGCATCGTCACGGTCCGTCGCTACATCCGCTCCGGCGACCTCTGGCAGGAGAACGCCTCCGCCTGGTTGGGGTTGTGAAGTCGCCCACCCGAGGGAGGGTGACGCCGACCAGCGCTCTGAGAGCTGTACTCAGCATGGTCATGGTCTGACTGCATCCGTCGTTGATCGGAGTATCGACGGTCACGTGATGAGGCCACCCGCAGTCACGTGATGGAGCCACTCACGGTCACGCGATGAGGCCACCCGGTGCCCCGTCTTCTGGTCAGGATGGTAGTGGGTTGGCGGCCCTCCTGTGTGGTCGGCTGAGGGTCTCCGCGGGGGAGGTATCCGACATCTGGTCGAGGTCGTCGCTGGCCTCCTGGGGCGTCTCAGCGGGTCGCGTCGGGAGCGCTCGGCCGGGCTGGCCGGCTTGGTTGTCATCGGTGTCATCGACGGCCGGGTAGCCGCCTCCATCCGGCCGCCGGAAGGGCCGATAGCTGCGGCCCCGCAGGATCACGTGGTGGGCGCTGTTGACCAGGCGGTCGAGGGCGCTCTCGGCGAGCACGGGGTTGGGGAAGAGCGGGTACCAGTCCTTGGGGGCGCGGTTGCTGGTGACCAGCAGGCTGCCGACCCGGAAGCGCTGGCAGATCAGCTCATAGAGGTCCTCGGCCTGGGAGGGAGTGAACTCGCGCATCCCGAAGTCGTCGAGGATGAGCACGTCGCTCTGCAGGTAACGGCGCAGCCGAGGCTCCCAGCTGCCGTCGGCCCGGCCGCCGGCCAGGTCGCGCAGGAAGGCCGAGGTCTTGGTGAAGAGCACGGTGTACCCGGCGCGGCATGCGGCGTGCCCCAACGCCTGCGCCGCGTGGGTCTTGCCGACCCCGACCGGACCACAGAGCAGGACCGACTCGTGGCGCTCGACAAAGCCACAGGTGGCCAGGTTGCGGAGCTGTTCGGCGGGGATCTGGGGGTTGAAGGAGAAGTCGAACTCCTCCAGGGTCTTCGGTTCTTCGAAGCGTGCTCGGTGAAGCCGCTCGGCCAGCATCTTCGACTGCCGCCGATCGATCTCGTCGTCGAGCAGCAACGCCAGGAACTCGACGTGGCCGAGCCGCTGATCCTCAGCCTGGGCCCGCCGCATCTCCAGGGTGAGCAGCATGCCGCCGAGTTTGAGGGCCTTGAGCTTGGCCTGCAGCTCTGCCGGCCTCACGACCGTGTCCCCCCGAGCAGCTGCTGCTCGCCGTGCAGGAAGGCACCGGCGGTGCTAACCGGTGGGTCGTCTTCCTCGACGTCCTGGTCGCGGGCCAGGATGTTGCGCACCGTGCGCAGGCTGCCGTCGGCGGCCAGGGCGCGCTGGCAGGCAGCGTTGAGCTGGTGGGGCTCGTGGCTGTCGGCGAGTCGAAGGATGCCCTGGGCTTGGCGCAGACAGGCCAGCGGATGAGGCCCAGCGAGGAGATCGTCGACCAGGGCCTGCACCGCCGGGCCGAGCTCGACAGCGCGGCGCCGGCACCAGCTCGGGGTTCGCTGCAGGAAGGCGACCTTCTGCTCAGGGTAGTCGGCGTGGTCGACGTAGTTGCGCTCACCCGGCTGCAGGGCATGGGTCTTGACCAGGGTGGTGCCGTCGTAGATGCGGGCCACCCGCTCCCCGATCCGGACCTCCAGCCGCTTGCCGACATGGGTCCAGGGCACCGAGAAGAAACGACGCTGCACCTGGATCCGGCAGTCGGGATGCACCGTGGCGGTGGCCCAGTGGGCGAGCTCGAAGGGCTCTGCCGGCAGGCTCAGCATCGCCGGCCGCTCCACCGACTGGAAGATCTCGCCCACGGTCCCGGGCAGCAGCCCGTGGGGACGCCTGGCCGCGATGCCCCGGCTCCACTCCGTCCCCGCCTCGCGCATCGCCGGCACCATGGCGAACTCGCGCCCGCTCCAGAAGCTGTCCCGGGCGTAGGGCATGGCCCGCTCCACCCGCGGCTTGTCCTTCGGCTTCCTCACCCGGCAGGGGTCGAGGAGCACGCCGTAGTGCTCGGCCAGCTCGGCATAGGACCGGTTCACCAGCGGGTCGTAGATGTCGGGCCGGAGCACCCCCGTCTTCAGGTTGTCGACCCGGATCTGCCGCGGCGCCGCCCCGAAGAAACTGAAGGCGGCGACGTGCGCCGCCACCCACGCACTCTGGTCGCAGATCAGCACCGGCCACACGAAGGTCATCCGGCTGAAGGGCAGGACCATCACGAAGCCCCACACCTTGCGCGTCCTCTCGTTCAGCCGGTCCTCCCACCGCCCCAGCAGGCCGTAATCGACCTCGCCCACCTCGCCCGGCGGTGTCACCTCCTTGGGCACCGTCACGTCCTCCGGGCTCATTCCCCGAATGTGCCGGCGCACGTAGCGGCGGAAGGTCGACACGCTCACGGTCAGCCCCTGCTCGTCGCACAACCGCTGCCACACCGTGGTCACCGTGCTCGCCGCCAGACCCTCGACGATCGCCGCATGGAACCGCACCAGTTCCTGGGTCGGCGGTGCCGCGGCCGGGGCCACCCGGTCCGCGAACAGCTCAGGTACTCGCCGCTCCCACTCTGGCCGGCTGAGCGGCGGCCCACCTGGGGCCAGCCCCGCCGCCTCGGCCACCCCCACGATCCGGTCGATCCGGTTCCTTCCCATGCCAAAGCTGCGGGCCAGCTGCCGCCGGCTGCGTCCCGCCTGCCAGTGCTGGAGCACTGCTGCCACGTCTGCCACCTCGAATCTCCTGCCGGCCATCGCTCCCTCCTCGAGCTTTCAGTCCGGCCATCGTCGCTGTGGCACCGGGCGGTCTGACGAGGTCAGGAGGGTGGCCTCATTAGGTGACCGCAACTGGCCTCATCACCTGACCGTCGACAGACGGGAGACGGAGATCCGCGGCGCATGTGAGGGGTCAGGTCGTGCCGGCAATCGGTTGGCTCTCAAGCCGGCGTTGGTGGGTCGGTCTCGCTACAGAACGATGACAAAAAAGGATCGGCATCGTTGGCGCCGTCCCTCGGGGAACGGTCGCGAGGGGGTGTACGTTGAGGGACATGAACTATCGACCGCTGGTGACACGTGGGGAGCCGGGGACAACGGTCCCCGGGCGATGAGATTGGACGACCTCGCAAGCGCCCGAGCGGACCGCCCCGACCGACACGACGATGGGTCGTCCTCGCTTCCCCGCCCAGGCGGTCGACCCACGCAGATCACCGTGGATATCGACTCACCGAAAGGCCGGCGGTCGGCTTATCTGTTCGTTCGGGACAGCGTCGGCGGTAGTACGAGTAAGGCGGCGCGCGCAGTCGGCGTCGAACCTAGGACCTTTCGGCGGGCTGTCCAGGAGCAACGGCCTGGCATGCCACGAGTGGTATCGCGGCTCAGCCAAGGGCAGCTTCTCAAGGCGCTCGAGCGGTGGACGGCGGCCCCCCCAAGGTCAGAAGAGTCTCGTGCACGGTTGCTGGAGGCCGCGCGGGCGCTCATGAGAGCCCTTGAGGCGGTCAATTCCACGCCGCCCGAGGGCGGCGGCGAGCGGATTCCGATGCCGGATCCGGCCGTCGACGTTGTCTGTACGACTGGGTGGTCGGGATCGGTTTGATGACGCGTATCGGAGACCTGACTCCCAAAACCAGCCCGATTCCAGGGGCGGGCCGTCGGCCGCCCTGCCGCCCACCTTTTCGCTGTGCGACCCCCGAAGCGGCTCATTGGACCGCCAGGATTCGCTGGAGGCCGGGGTGGGGCAGAGAGTGGTAGGTATCGGGGTGTCGGACGCTCGCCGTCCCCTGACCATCGTGGCGAGGAGGCTCTTCGCGGGGCTGAACGAGGGGCTCGCCTGCCCGACCGTTTTGTGGAACAGCGCCGAGTGGGTATCTATAGCCTCCGGGGAAGGAGTGCTGCCGCGGGCCGAGGTTTGCGCGGTCGCGGAGGGTCTGCTGGGGGACGTGCTCGGGGGCTTCACGTGCGACCTAACCATGCTGGACGCGTTTGCCCACCTGGTCCCAGTTCACGAGGAGGTCGCGTGATGCCGCGCGTGAAGTCCAACGCCGGTGCGGTGGCCGACGCGTTTTTCGCCCCACTGAGGCAGGCGGCTGCCAGAGCCCGGGACCCGGACGATGCCACAGAAGTACCCTCTGAGGCACCTCCTGAGGAAGCCCCTGAGGAAGCCCCCGACGAGGGGCGCGCGGTCGGCTCAGAGCAGGTACGCCGGCGCTATACCTCGACCCGGGAGATTGACCTCGCCCTGCTGGACGTCGACGAGGTCCAGATCCGCCGCAAGATGAAGAACGTCCCTTCACTGGCCCAGTCGATGAAGCGCGGGCAGTGGCACCCTGTCATCGTCACCCGGACGCCTGACGGCCGGCGCCTGCACCTGGAGACGGGAGCCCGGAGGGTTGCAGCGGCGCGGGCGAATGGGTGGACGACGATCTACGCCGCCATCACTGACGAAATGTCGCGGTTGGAGAGGCTGCTCCTCCAGGCTGAGGAGAACACGCAGAGGGACCAACTCTCCGGCGAGGAGAAAAAGCCGGCCTACCTTCAGATCCGCGAGGAGCTCGGAACCGGAACCAAAGGGGCCGCGGAATTGCTTGGTATCACCGCCAGGACCTTCCGGCGGGTGGTTCAGGAAGTCGATGAAGCGGGGGCCAAGACAGTGTCACGGTTGAGCACCGGCCAGTTCAACAAGGCGGTCGCCCGGATGCGCGAGGGGGCGGCGCGGCTCCCAGCGGCGAAGCGGCGGGAGATGCTCGAAAACCTCAAAGGGCTTGTCCATGACCTCGAGGAGGCCGAGAATGAGGAGGCGGAGGCTGCCATAAAAGCGCCTGAATTTGCCCCGCCCGAAAGTGCTCAACTCCAGGGTGCGGAATAGCGGTCTATATAGTAGAACTCTTATTTGTCCGTGGGTCTGTGACGTGGGTGATGAACGAGAAGGGAAACCTGCTCGTAAGGTAAGTCCAAGTCCAGTCTGGTAGGTGAGTAGGCGTCAGAGAATCCTTCCCGGTTGGGTATCGACAAGATGGGCTTCTGTGGGCTGGAACCCAGGACGTCTCCCCGTGGGCAAACTGGGTTGCGGATGAGGGGCCGTCAGATGCCTGGGCGCTTTGGGCGCTGCTCACTTCCGAGGGGCTTGGGCGCGTCGCGGTACGGCGGGTCCTGGCGCGACTAGCCACGGTTGGAGGCGCCTGGGGAGTGTTGGGGATGAGGCGGGTCATCTGTCGTAGTCGGCTCTGAGCACCTTGAGCCGATCGCCGTCGATGCCTCCCCGACCCCCATGCCAGGGATCGCCCGGTCTCGAGGCAACGGGCCCCGTCTGCGAGGTGACGGTGAACGGCCGGCCTCGCGTATCTGGCAC
>JBEKGP010000058.1:0-13690 GCA_050012735.1 Candidatus Dormibacteria bacterium | reverse complement strand
CCGGTCGCCAACGTCTGGCGCACCACCTCCGACATCCGGGCGAACTACACCAGCATGGTGGGCCACTTCGTCCGAGATGTCCGCGACTACCACTACGCCGGCCGCGGCGGCTGGAACGATCCCGACATGCTGGAGGTCGGCAACGGCGCGATGACCGCGACCGACTCCCGAACCCAGTTCAGCCTGTGGGCAGAGATGGCGGCACCGCTGATCGCGGGCAACAATCTGACCGCGATGTCGTCGGTGACCCGCGGAATCCTCACCAACCGAGCGGTCATCGCCGTCGACCAGGACAGGCTGGGCAGGCAGGGATATCCGGTGGCGAGCGGCCGCGGCCACTGGGTGCTCACCAAGCCGCTCGCCAACGGGGACCGCGCGGTCGTGCTCTTCAACCAGACGGACACCCGGGCGACCATCTCGACGACGACGGGTCGCGTCGGCATGCGGCCGGCGGCCGTGTACACCCTGCGCAACCTGTGGACCGAGACGGTGACGGAGACGGCGGCGGCGATCACGGCCACGGTGCCGGCTCACGGCGTGGTCATGTACCAGGTCGCGACGGTCGCGAGGCTGTCGAGCCGCTAGGTCCGCCCACGCTGCGCCACCGCCGCCGTCGCCCGCAGCGGCGCAGAGCTCACACCTGCCGGTGGAGCACCGCGACCAGCACCATCAGGGCGACCACACAGCCGCCGCCCAGGACCAGCGCGGCGGGCGAATTGGCGTCCGCCATGGAGGTCAGGGCCAGGGCCCCCAGGCCGACCACGGCACCGAAGGCCACGACGGCACCGATGCGCAGCCAGCGCCTCAGCTCGACCGCCCGGCTGACCGCGTGGGGCTTCCGCCACTCGCATGAGGTGTAGGCGAGCTCGCCGGTGATGACGAGCAGGGCGCCAACCAACGGCGCGGCCAGGTCGATGCCGCGGCCCTCGCCGAGGACACAGACGGCGTACTCCGCCGCGAGCAGTCCGAGCCCCCAGCCGATCGACGTCGACCGGCCGGCGGCGACGGCACCGGCGACGGCGAGGACGCCGAGAGCGCCGGCCGCAACGGCAACCACGATCAGCGGGGTGCGCTCACCGCCCAGGCCGGCTCGCAGGGCGACCGTGGCGGCAAGGGCCGCCGCCAGGGCCACGCTCAGAGCGGCGGGGATCAGTGCCCGCGAAACCGCGCGCGCCGACGCCACAATTCCACCTCGGCCACCACCGGTTCGAGGGCGTCTCCCTCGCTCCAGGGAACCACCGCAGCGCCCGCTCGCAGGAAGCGGGAACGCATCACCTCTCGGTCGAGATCCCACACCCGCCGCGCCAGGGCAGCGGTCCCCGAGCCGGCCTCCTCGACGTGCGGGGTCGGCGAGAGCTCGATGACCGCCAGGTCGAATCCCCGCCCGCGCAGGTCAAGGAGGGCGGTGACGATGCGCTGATCGAGCAGCGGCGTCACGCCGACGATGAGCGCGTGAGGGGGCAGAAGGCGCACCGGAATCAGGTCGATGCCCTTCCAGGCGTAGCTGAACACCACCTGGGTGTCGAGCAGGGTGTCGACGAGCTGGTATGCATGCCGGGTGCCACCACCCACCTCGAGCCAGCGCAGGATCCCGCCGAACCCGATGAGCCCGACCCGGTCCCGATCGCGAAGCCACGCGGAGGCCAGCGACGCCGCCCCGCGGACCATCTGCTCCAGGGTGCCCGCCTCCGGCGGTCCCAGGTGGGTGAAGGTGTCGAGCAGGAGAACCACGTCGACGTTCCGCTCCGGGTACCGATCGTTCACCCAGAAACCGCCGCGACGAGCCGAGGCACGCCAGTTGACGCTGCGGATCAGATCACCCGTGACGTAGGGACGCACGTCGGCGAACTCGATGCCCTCCCCCTTCTGCACCGCCACCCTGCTTCCCGAGTAGACGTGGGTCCTCGTCGGCCGGATCAGGGTCCGCAGCCGGCTCGATCGTGGATAGACCCTGACCGCCATCTGGCCGGGCAGCCTCATCTCGAAGCGCCGCAACCCGAAGTCATCGCGACCGCGAACGTAGAGATCCCCGAGCGAGAACTCACCCCACCGGACGGGACGGACGGTGAAGACCACGGACTGGGCGGAGCCGTCGCCGCGACGCACCGCCGTGGGGTTCGCGGGCCCGAGCAATTGGAAACCGGAAGGAAGCGGCAGCCCGACCTCGAGGACCTCGAGCTCGGTGGGGAGGGCGATCTCGGCGGTGACCGTCACCGTGTCCCCCTCCACCACCCGCTGAGGCGAGATGCAGACGCGCGATCCCGGGGGTTGCGGCCGGCGAGACGTGGCCAACCCGACGAGGAGGAACACGGTGAGCGGCGCAGCCGCCGCGGCCAGCTCCGGGCGGCCGGCGGCGATGGCCGTCACCAGCAGGGCCGCCACCAGCCATGGATAGGCCAGGAGCCGGGGAGTCGGGGCCCAGGTCACCCGGCCGGCCTGGCCTGCGTTGCCGGCGCGGGCACGGTATCGAGGCAGGAGCGCACCACGTCGTCGCCCCGCATCCCCCGAACCCAGAGCTCGGGGCGCAGGCTGAGGCGGTGTCCCAGAGCCGGCACCGCCACGGCCTTGACGTCCTCGGGAACCACGTAGTCCCGCCCCATCAGGGCAGCTCGGGCTCGGGCGGCGGCGAGCACCGCCAAGCTCCCTCGCGGACTGGCGCCGACCTGCACGTCGGACCTCTGCCGCGTGGCCCGCACCACCTCGACGATGTATGCGGTGATGGTGGGGTCGACATGAACGTCCTCGACCGCTCGCTGCAGCCCGAGCAGGGTGGGGCGGTCGATGACCCGCTCGAGGCTCACGCTGTCGCTTCGCCGCTCCACCCGCCTCCGGAGGAGCTCGGCCTCCTCGTCGCCGGTCGGATAGCCGATCCCGATCCGCATCAGGAACCGATCGAGCTGCGCCTCGGGAAGCGGATAGGTCCCCTCGTATTCGATGGGGTTCTGGGTGGCGACGACGATGAACGGCGGGGCGAGCTGATGGCTGACGCCGTCCACCGTCACCTGGTGCTCGGCCATCGCCTCGAGCAGCGCCGCCTGGGTCTTCGGGGGCGTCCGGTTGATCTCGTCGCCGAGCAGAAGATTGGTGAAGATGGGCCCGCGCTGGAAGGTGAACTCCCCGGTGCGCTGATCGAAGATCGCCGAGCCGGTGATGTCGGCGGGCAGCAGATCCGGCGTGAACTGGACGCGCCGGAACTCGAGGTCGGTCACCTGGGCCAGGCACCGGGCGATGAGCGTCTTGGCCAGCCCGGGGTAGTCCTCGATGAGGACGTGACCACCCGCGAGCACCCCGATGAGGAGCAGCTCCAGAGCCTCCCGCTTGCCGACGATGGCGCGCTCGATCTCGTTCAGGATGGCCTCCCCGGAGGCGGCGACGTCGTGGACGCTGGCCATGGGTCAGATGCCCTCCAGCCGGTCGATGACCTGGCTCAGGTGGTCGAGGGTCGGGCCCCGCTCCGTGATCGAGGGGCGCCGGCCCGGAAGGCGTTCGAGGAGCGGCTCACCGGGGGCGCCCAGCAAGGCGGCGACGTCAGCGGTTGCCGGATCGAGCTCGACACCGCGCCGGCTGGCAAGGAGCGAGCAGGCAAGCTGGCGGAGGCGAGGTCGAAGCCGCGCCTGAGCGTCCAGGGCCGAGCCCGTGGCGGCGGCGATCAGCCATTCCAACTGGACGAGATCGGTCGCCCGAGGCGCCGCGGGTGTCGTGGTGCCGCGGGCCAGGGCCTCGGTCATCAGGTCCGGGGCGCCAGGGCCCCGCTGGCGCGTCCCCTGGAGCAGCCACCAGACCGCGCAGGCCACCAGGCAGGCGATGTAGCCGGTCACCGCCGGAGCCGCGGCCACCCGGTTGGAGACGAGCACCGAGGTGAGGACGGTGGCCAGCACGCCCACGACCACGGGGCCGGCGGTGCGCCTCACAACTCCGCCCCTGCCGGCGCCAGGTCCCGCCGGACCGCGGCCAGCGCCTCGAATGCCGCCTGCCGCACCGGCTCGTCGATGACGTGGATGCTGAACCGCGCCCTCTCGAAGAGGTCGGTGAGCCGGCGTGCCGCCTCCCGGCTGGCGCCGAGCAGAACCAGGCTGCGGGCGAGGTGCTCACCTGGCGCATCAGCCTCCCGACGGGGCGAGCCCGCGGAGGTCAGCAGGCGCTCCATCGCGGCGTAGGCGGCGATGACGGCGCGGCGCGGGTCGGGCTCACCCTCGAGAGCGTCGAGAGCCGCATCCACCGCCGCCACCGAGGCGGGCCGCTCCTCGTTGACGCCCTCCGCCTCGGGAGCCGGCTCGGAACGGGCGCGGAGGACGAACAGGAGGGCGACGGTCGCCGCCACCACGGCGATCCCGGCCACCACCCCGATCCACAGCGCCAGGGGGGCGCCCGTGGTGGCGGTGCCGACCGCTGCGGCCGGGAGCGCCGAGGCCGACCCACCGGACAGCCCCGCGGGCACCAGCAACCTGCCGGGGACCAGCCCTGGGCCGTGGAGGAGCGACCAGAAGATCCAGGCGATCATCCCGCCCAGGATCACGACGGGGAGCAGCACCAGGATCAGCTTGAACCACCAGGGAACGGCGGGTGGTTCGAGGACCCAGCCCGGTTCCGCCGGCCCGCGCCGCCTCCGGGGGCGCCGCCGCGCAACCGCCACGAGGACGGCCACGCACACCGCCGCAACCGCCCCGCCCAGGACCCCGACGAGGGCTTGGAAGGCGGCCGCCCATGCCGAGACCGTCGAGGGGACCGGGATCGGGCCGGCCACACTGCCGCGAGATCCCACCGCGACGGCGACAAGGAGCAGGGACACCACCACCAGCACGGCAGCCAGACGTCCACGTCTCCACGCCGGAGCGCCCGGTTGCGGGCTGCCAGCACCTGGCGGCATCCCGGTCCCGGTGCTCGCAAACATCAACAAACCTCAGGCCCCTTCAAGCGATCGTCCTCTCGCCAGAAGCCATCAGCGCTGCGTCGCGCGTTCGGCGGGCCTCATCGCCATCTCGATCCTACCACTTGCGTCAGCGCCCCTCTTCTTCTCCGGAGGCTCCCGCACCCCCACGGTCCTTCCTCCGCCCCGGCCGGGCGGAGGATCCGAAGAGCGCGGCGCCGCCCGTTACCGGCGGGCGGCGATCGCGATGATCGACAGGTGCCCCGAGGTCGAGGTCAGAAGCGCACCGGCCGGCAGAACGCCTGCTTCCCCGCGTAACTGGCACTGGCGCCCAGCTGCTCCTCGATGCGCATGAGCTGGTTGTACTTCTCCACCCGTTCCCCACGGCAGGGCGCTCCCGTCTTGAGGTGACCGGTGTCGAGCGCCACGGTCATGTCGGCGATGAAGCTGTCCACGGTCTCCCCGGAGCGGTGGGAGACGAAGGCACCCCATCCGTGGAATTGCGCGAGCCGCGTGGCGGCGATGGTCTCGGTCAGGGTGCCGATCTGGTTGAGCTTGATCAGCGTCGAGTTGGCGATGTCCTCCTCGATGGCGCGGGCGATGATGGCCGGATTGGTGCAGAAGATGTCGTCGCCAACCAGCTCGATGGTGGCGCCAAGGGTGCGATTGAGGACCTTCCAACCCTCCCAGTCGCCCTCGGCCAGACCGTCCTCCAGAAGGCAGATCGGGTAGTCCGCCACCATCGACGCGTAGTAGGCGACCATCTCCTCGCTGCTGAGCTTCCGGCCCTCGGTCTTCAGGTCGTACTTCCCGTCGTGGAAGAACTCACTGGAAGCCGGGTCCATGGCGATGCCCACGTCCGCACCTGGTCGCAGCCCGGCCTTCTCGATGGCCGCGACGATCAGGTCCAGGGGCTCGCGGTTGGACTTCACATGGGGGGCAAAGCCACCCTCGTCCCCGACCCCCACGGTCAGAGACTTCTCGATCAGGATGCCCTGCAGGGCTCGATAGATCTCGCTGCTCCAGCGGACCGCCTCATGGAAGTCGGCAGCGCCGTACGGAGCGATCATGTACTCCTGGATGTCCGCCCCCTGGCCGTGAGCGTGCACCCCGCCGTTCAGGATGTTCATCATCGGCACCGGAAGGCGGGTCGCACCAGGGCCACCGAGATACTGGTACAGAGGACGGCCGCTGGTTTCGGCCGCGGCCCGGGCGCAGGCCATCGAAACGCCGAGGATGGCGTTGGCGCCGAGGCGGCCCTTGTTGGGTGTCCCGTCCAACGCGATCATCCCCGCGTCGACCTCGGCCTGGAAGCTGGCATCCATTCCGGTCAGGCCGGGGGCGATCGTCTCCTCGACCGCGGCCACGGCGCGCAGGACCCCTTTCCCGCCGTAGCGGTGCTTGTCGCCGTCGCGCAGCTCCACCGCCTCGCGACTGCCGGTTGAAGCCCCCGACGGGACCCCGGCGCGGGCCCTGATCCCGCAGGCCAGGTCCACCTCCACCTCCACGGTGGGGTTGCCGCGGGAATCGAGGATCTCGCGTCCATGGATTCGAGTGATGGTGCTGTCCACTTCGTTCCTCCCGTACCGTCAGGTACGTTCACACTGCAATCGTTCACTCCCAGACTTGCTGCTGGAGCTGTCACCAACCACCAGGCGGGTCTGGAATCGAGGGCCCGGGCCTCCGGAGCGTGTCGACAATCTTCCACCGTGCAAACATCGGTAGAAGCCATCAGCCACACGGCACTGCGGAGGCGGGCCTCATCGCCCTCACCAGCAATTCTACCTCGGCTGCCACCCGGGGCCGGCTCGAAGCGGGCCGGCCGCCATGGCACCTCAGAGCCTGGGCGCGACGGCTGGTATCCTTTCGCCATCCCAGCGTCGACGAGCGGGTCACGAGCTGTCCCGCCGCCGTCGGCGCGCCGGCGATGGGTCTCGCCGCCACTGGCCGTCCGGCCTGATGGGCCCTGATCGAGCACGCTGATGGGAACCCACACGATGACCCGAGACGGTCTCCTGAGCGGCCTGAGGAACCTGGCCGAGCTCGACCTCCTCCCGGTGGACCAGCGCCGCCTCGCCGCCGAGGCCGCCGCCAAGCTCGCCGGCTCCGTCGTCTACGTCGCCGTCATCGGCGAGTTCAAGCGGGGCAAGAGCAGCCTGATCAACGCCCTCCTGGGTGATGAGGTCCTCCCCACGGGCGTCACCCCGGTCACCGCGGCCCCCACCCTGGTGCGCTTCGGCAAGACGCCGCGGGCAACGGTCCGCCTCTCCGACGGCACCGAGATCCCGATCGGGGTGGCGGAGCTCCCCGACTACATCACCGAGACCGGCAATCCGGGCAACCGCCGCGACGTCCGCGAGGTGGTGGTCGAGCACCCCTCTCCCCTGCTCGGACCGGGGATCGTCCTCGCCGACACCCCGGGAACCGGCAGCGTCCACGCCCACAACACCCAGTCGACCGTGGCATTCCTTCCACGGGTGGACGTCGCCCTGATGGTGCTGAGCGTCTCGGCTCCCCTCTCGGAAGCGGAGGGCCGGCTCCTCACGGCGGTCGGGGAGACGGCCGCCCGCGCCGCCGTCTGCCTCAACAAGGTGGACCTTCTGAGCCCCGAGGAGCTGACCGAGTCGCTCGAGTTCGTTGCCGCTCAGATCCAGGCCCTGACCGGCGGGATCGAAATGCCCGTCTTCCCCGTCTCGGCGCGTGCGGCTGCCGGAGGCGACGACGGCGGCCTGGGCTCCCTCCGCCAGTTCCTCTCCGATGTCATCGTCCACGAGCGCGAGCAGGTCGTCGCCGCCCGAGCCCGGACGGTCGCCGATGGCCTCGTCAATCTGGCAGACGCGGCCGTCCGGCTGGAGCGCGCCGCGTCGTCCCGGCCGGCGGAGGAGGCGAGAACCGCGCGCGCCGCCTTTGCCAGAGCCCAGGCGGCACTGGCGACCGACGCCGGCGAGGCGGTGACCCTCCTCCTCGCCGCCTGCCGCCGCACCGAGGCCGAGGTCATCGAGCCCCGCGCCCAGGAGCTCCGGGACAGCCTGCCGCCCGCGCTCCTCGCGGGATCGGACAAGGCGTGGGAGCCCGCCCTGGATCGGGCAGCCCCGAGATGGGCCCGAGAAGTCGAGGTGGAACTCTCCGTCGCCCTGGCTGATCCCCTCACCCGTCACGCCGACCGGCTTCAGGAGCGGCTGGAGCGCTTCGTCCGGAACGCGGGAGCGGCTTTCGGGATCGACCTGCCGCCGCCGCCGGACGTCCGCCAGGACCTGAGCATCCCACCCATCCGGATCGAGACGGTGGACGAGCCGGGTGCGGTCGCCATGGGTGTCCGCCAGCTGCGGCAGCACGTGCCCGGCGCCCTCGGAAACCGCTGGCGGGAGCGGGACCGCCATAAGCGCGCCGCGGAGGACGCTGACCGGCTCGCCGGGCGGCTGCGCTACGCATCGGTCCAAGCCGTCGACACCGCGGCGCGGGCATGGGCGCGTGACATCGAGAGCGGCTGGCGTTCGCTCAGCGACTCTCTCGGGAGCGCGGTGATCCGAGCCGAACAGACCGCCGGCTCCAGCACCGGGAGCACGTACCTCAACGACGTCACCGCGCGGGTCGCCGCCATCCGGGAGACGCTGAGCGAGACGTAGATTGTGAGGTGATGATGCGCATCATGAAGCCGATGCGCCTCGCTCACCCTGGTCACGGGGCGTCCAGGTTGATCCGGCTCCGGAGCCCGGGCAGACCGGTCCCCGATGGTGAGGGAGCCGCAGGGTCGCGTTGTGGCCTGGCCCGCCCGGACGGAGGGGTTCTCGAATGGTCGACCCGGTGACCGATACCAGATCTGAGCTGCAGAACATGTGGACGCGGGCCCTAGTCGGGGTTCAGCCCAGGTGGGGTCGGGACTTCGACGACCTCTCAAATGAATGGCGCCGCCTCTTCGCGGAGGTTTTGGGCACATTTCTCCTGGTGCTGGCAGCGGCAGGGGGGCCGGCGATCGCCGCCTACAGTCACGGTGCCGTCAGCCGCGTCGCGTACGTCTCCGCGCCAGGTCTGATGGTGATGGCGGTCATCCTCTCCATAGGTCTGATCTCAGGTGCCCACCTCAACGGGGCTGTCACCCTCGCGTTCGCGCTCCGCCATGAGTTTCCCTGGAAGCGCGTTCCCGGCTATTTGGCGGCCCAGCTCGTGGGATCGGTGCTGGCCTGCCTACTTCTGTGGGCCCTGGTCGGGAAGGTCGGCTTGCTGGGAGCCACCGAGCCGGGGCGCGGGGTCAGCGATCTCCAGGCCATGGTGATGGAGGCGGTCCTGACCTTCGGCCTGGTGACCGTGATCCTGGGGACAGCCTCGGGGGCCCAGAACGTCGGACCGCTCTCAGCCCTGGCGGTGGGGGGCTACGTCGCGCTGGCCGGCCTCTGGGCCAGCCCCATCAGCGGAGCGTCGATGAACCCGGGGCGGTCCTTCGGTCCCGATCTCGTCATGGGGGACTTCTCTCACCTCTGGCTGTACCTCGTCGGGCCCCTGCTGGGCGCCCTGGTGGCCGTGGGGGCAGCCCGCGCGCTGCGGGGCAGAGGGGGCGGCGTGATCGCCAACCGCGCCGCCCAGGGAACCCTGACCCCACCCTCGCCGGGAGGGGTTGCCAAGCCCTCGGGGCTGAGCAGCCAGAACTGACTCTCTGCAAGGCAGCATGATCCCCGACGGGGTCGAGGGGAGCGAGCCAGCCTCCTCGAGAAGGTGGCGGCTCACCGCAACGACCCCAGCGGCAATGGATCGCAGCGCAGCTACTGCCGCTCTGTTCCCAACGCAAACGCCAGTGGCGTCCTCGCGATCAACGCCGAGAAAGCGACGCTCAAAGCCAGCGTTATCCCAACCAGCGCAACGAAGCCGATGAGACCGTCCACGACGTCCCCGAAGAGCAAATGGTTCAGCCACATGCGAGCGCATACAGGATGATCGGATGGACGATGTAGATGCCAAGAGAGTATTTGGAGACGACCAGCACCCATCCCCGCAACGCTCCCCAGCCCCGCGCCATGGCATCAGGGCAGGCCAGCAGGAGAAGGGCAAGGCCAGTCACCAGGATCGGCAGGAGCGGGGTGATGAATGCTCCCGTGCCATGCGCGTAGGCAGCATTGGGAGCATCCTGGTACGTCATGGTCAGCACCAACCATCCGCCACCCAGAGTGAGTGACAACCCCGGCCACAGAGCGCCCCCATGCTGGCGCAACTTGGCGATGAGCTCGTCCATCGCAATTCCAATCGCGAAGTACCCAATCCAGTAAGGAAACAGGAGAAAGCCATACCAAATCGTGACCTCGTCGAACCAGGAGGAGGTCGTCGGTCCGTACAGTCTGAGGACGGATAGGCAAGCCTGCACAACGACTGCAGCGCCGGCAAGGAGCAGGCGATGCCGTCGTGGCCAGACCAGAAACACCACGTACAGCTGCGGAATGATCAGCAAGAAATAGAGGTGACCTGCGCCTGACGCCCACCACTCCCCGACCGCAGAAGAGGCGCTCGCGACCTGTCCTGTGCCCAGCGTGAAAACGAACAGGATGGGTGCCCAGATCAGCCACGGAACGATGGTTCGGCGCGCACGCCGCCACACGAACGGTAGTCCGGGATCCGTGTCTCGGTATCTGCGAGCGAGCAGGAAGCCGGCAAGCACCACGAATTCCGGAACCGAGAGATCGGAGAGGCTTGCCATCACCCGGTAGGGGGCGGAATTCAACGTTGACGCGGATGCGAACCACACGCAGGCATGGATGATGATCACGGCGATGGTTGCCAGGGCGCGAAGGAGGTCGGCGCCAGCATGCCGCCCGGCGGACGTGGTGATCGACGACGGCTCGATACGCTCAGCGCGATTCGGTGCCCGCTGCGATTGCATATCTTGAGCTGCCCCGGGGCTCATTGAGGCTGTGGTCATGGGCAAGCGGCCACCTGGGCCCGCCGGGGTTGCCCCGATCCTCGGAGATCGTGAGCCATCACCCGGCCAAGGCCTCGTCCCTGGTCCGGGCCACGGCCACCGCCGCTCTCGCCGACTCAGGCCACGGGTTGACTGTCACCCCCAGCGATAGGGGCACTCTCGTGGCCGGCGGCGTCTTCCTTGGAAAAGCGCACGACGACGACGGGGCACTGGGCATGATGGACACACTGCTGACTGACGGAGCCGAGCAGCAGGCCGGCGAACCCGCCATGTCCACGCGACCCGACGACCAGGAGGTCACCCGGTGCGGCGGCGCTGATCAGGACCGCGGCTGCTTGCCCCTCGACGACCTGCCGCTCGATCTCGACGTCCGTCGTTTCCCCGACGGCCTCGCCGATCGCCGCCTCGAGCGTCTCCTTAGCCGCTCGTTCAAGATCGCCGGCGCCGGCGCCGGGCGAGTCGAGCGACCCGATGAAGCCGAGGTTGCCGTAGCCCGCTGACGTCCCGCCCGCATAGCTGTACGCCCAGGCCTGCACAGCCCGCAGTGGAACCTTGCGGAGACGCGCCTCGGTCAGCGCCCAGCCCAGAGCCTCCCCGGAGCCTGGAGAACCATCGACCCCGACGACCACAGCCCCGAACTTCGCCGTCTCACGCTTCTCACTCATGTTCCTGCTCCCTGCTTGCTGATGCTGAGTCTTCATATGGGTAGAACTACACGCCGATCAGCACCCCGAGCATTCGGCGGCTCGCTGGCCGCTGAGGTTTGCAGGGCTGCCAGCCGACCTGGCAGACGTACCTAGGCCTTGCCCGCCGCTTTGTCCGCGGCCTTGTCGACCACGTCCTTGACCCGACCTTTGGCTCGGTCGATGCTGCCTTCGTTCTTGAGCTTGTCATCATCCGTGAGGTCGCCCAGAGCCTGCTTGACCCTGCCCTTGGCTTCGTCCGTATTGCCCATGGCGTCTCCTCAGATGGGTTTGCAGCGGAGAGCGCATGCTCTCGCGCTTCTCGACCCGATTACGCTCCGTCACCACACGGTCGCCTGTCTGTCCGCTGGCGGACCCTCAGATCGGGCCCTGACTCACGCAGCACTCCGATTGCCGACTGGCCGCCGTCTCAGCGAGGCGATTTGGATTGCGGGAGGGCTATAGGCCATGTCGAGCCGTCCGACGTCGGTGCCGGGCGGAACGATTGCGTCGATCTCGTCGAGGAGCTCGTCGGAGAGGACGAGCTCGGCACCGGCAAGCAGGTCATCGAGCTGTGCCATGGTGCGGGGGCCGATGATCGCGGAGGTGACCCCGGGATGAGCGATGGCGAACGCGATGGCCAGGTGGGTGAGCTTGATCCCGGCCTGCTCGGCGATGGGGATGAGCTGCTCGACGGTGTCGATGCGGTGTTCGTCGCTCATGTGCTTGAAGATCCTCGCGCGGCGGAGGTCCGTCGGCTGGCCCTTTCGGACACGGCCGGTAAGCAGGCCTTGTGCCAGCGGGCTCCATACCAGGATGCCCATCCCGTACCGTTCGGCGACGGGGAGCACCTCGGACTCGATGCCGCGGTTGAGGATCGAGTAGGCCGGCTGTTCGGTTCGAAACCGCTCGACACCGCGTCGCTGGGAGACCCATTGGGCTTCCACGATGTCGGAGGCGGGCATTTTCGAGGAACCGATCGCACGCACTTTGCCGATGTGGATCAGGTCGGACAGCGCTGAGAGCGTGACCTCGATGTCCGTGGTCGGGTCTGGTCGGTGGATCTGGTACAGATCGATGTGGTCGGTCTGCAGGCGTCGTAGCGAGTTGTCGACTGCGGTCATGATCCAGCGTCGCGAGTTACCCCGCTGATTGGGATCGTCACCCATCGGCATGCTGAGCTTGGTGGCGAGCACAACGCTGTCGCGCCGGCCCCGGAGCGCCTTGCCCACGATCTCCTCGGACTCACCGTTGGAGTACGCGTCGGCGGTGTCGATGAAGTTGATCCCCTCATCCAGCGCCCTGTGGATGATGCGGATCGAGTCCTCGTGGTCGGGGTTGCCGATGGCGCCGAACATCATGGCGCCGAGGGCGTAGGGGCTGACCTTGATCCCGGTCCGGCCGAGGCTGCGGTACTGCATTGCTGGTCGTCCTTCTGGCGCCCGGTATCGGGTGCCGTCTGCTCGCTGTCGTTCCCAGGGACATTGTGGACGCGGGCCATGAGTGGGAGGCCGCCCAGGCCGGAGTGAGGCCGACGCTGGTTGCACATTTCCGGGCCCCTTGAGCAAGTCCAGGCGCGCCTGGTCATCTGAGCAGGGGCGGCGCAGGCCCACTCCAGGCGTCCGGGCGTGTCGCGGCGGGTCGATGGCATCATCGACAACGATGGACGGGCCCCACCGGCACGACACCTCAGCTGGTGGACCCGTCGAGCCCGAGTCCGAGCCCGCGGCCGTGGGGTGGTCGGAGCACATCTCCGCGGCGCGCGCCGGGCTGACGCTCCCCCAGCACCCGCTCCCCGCCCCGGTCGAGGATGAGCTGGCACCGCCGCCCTCGGGGTGGCGCCGGTTCCTGGTGGAGCCCGCCCGGCCGGCGAGCATACGTGCCCGCCCCGACGCACAGTGGCTGGCCGTGGGCACCGTCTGCATCGGCGCCTTCATGGGCCAGCTCGATGCCAGCATCGTCACCGTCGCCTACCCCACCCTGCACAGCGCCTTCCACGTCGGGCTGGGAGCGGTGACCTGGGTGGGGCTCACCTACCTGCTGGTGCTGGTCGCTCTGGTCACCGCGGTGGGCCGGGTCGCCGACATGATCGGGCACAAGCTCCTCTACACGTATGGGTTCATGGTCTTCATCGCGGGATCGGCCCTCTGTGGCCTGGCTCCCAGCCTCGGCGCCCTCGACGGATTTCGGGCCGTCCAAGCGGTGGGGGCGGCCATGCTCCAGGCCAACAGCGTC
>JBEKGP010000057.1:0-14102 GCA_050012735.1 Candidatus Dormibacteria bacterium | reverse complement strand
ATCTGCTGCCTGCGCCCGGGGGTTCCCGGGCTCACCGAGAACATCCGGGTCCGGTCACTGGTCGGCCGCTATCTGGAGCACTCCCGCATCCTTCGCTTTGGCCGCGACGCGAAGGACAGCGACTACTACATCAGCTCCGCCGACCTGATGCCGCGCAACCTGGACCGGCGCGTGGAGGCCGCGGTTCCCATCCGCGCTCCCGAGCTGCGAGCCCGTCTCGACCAGGTGCTGGAGATCAACCTCAGCGACGACACCCTGGCCTGGGAGCTGGGCTCTGATGGCGAGTGGCAGAGGGCGTCGAAGGGCGCCGGCGTCGACACCCAGCTCCGGCTGCAGGAGGTCGCGTTGCGCCGAGCCGAGGGGAAGAGCTGAGCCCGGCCCTGCCGGTCGAGCGGTGCCAGATCGACCTCCCGGTGGGCATCGCGTTCCGGCTCCGCCAGCTGAGGTGGGGACGGACGGCCGCGACGCGGGTCGAACGCTTCGAGACCATCCACTGGGACACCCCGGACTTCCGGCTCGCCAGCTGGGACGCGGGCCTCCGCTACCGGCGCGGCCGCGGTTGGAGGGTGACCCTCACCGACTGGCCCGAGGGCCCCGGATGCCGCCGCACCTACGTCGACCTCGAGGGGGGCCCGTCCTCGCCGCCGGCCGAGGCGCTCCGCCTGCTCAGCCCCTACCTGCGCTACGCGGAGGTCGGCGAGGTCGCTCGCCTCCGTCACCTGGAGACCGGGCGCCAGGTCGGCGAGCTCTGGGCCATCCACCAGGTGGTGAGCCTGCTGGTCGAGCGCCACGCCGTGGCCCACGCCCGCCGGGTCAGCCTGCGCAGCCACGGCCCGCTCACCGGCACCCGCCCGGCGCTGGCGGCGCTCCGGAAGGCCGGGGTGGTGGACACCACCGAGCTTCCGCTCCTCGCCGAGCTGCTCGGCCCCGAGGCCGCTCCGCGGTGGCGGGGGACGCCGCTCGATCGCGACAGCAGCGTCGCCCAGGCGGTGACCGCGGCGCTGCGCGACAACGCGGCCAGATTGGTCCGCAACGAGGCCATCGTCCTCGAGGGGAGCGACCCCGAGGGGGTGCACCAGGCGCGGGTCGCGTGCCGCCGCTACCGCTCCGCGCTGGAGACGTTTGCCCCGGTGCTCGAGCCCGCATGGACGGCCGAGCTGCGCGCCGAGCTGGGAACGCTGGGGACCGACCTGGGTGCCGTCCGCGACTCCGAGGTCCTGCTGATGCGGCTGCGCGCCAGCGCGGCGGCACGGGGTGTCGAGGGCGAGGCGACCGAGCGGCTGCTGAGCCGCCTGGTCGGCGAGGGGGTGCTGGCGCGCGACGTCCTGATCTCCGTCGTCGAATCCCACGAGCACGGCGAGCTGCTGGAGTGCCTGCTCGCCGCGGCCTCCCATCCGGCCCTGCTCCCGGAGATGGCCGGCCAGCCGGCCCCCGCCGTCCTCCTGCCCCTGATGGGGACCAGCTGGCACAAGCTCGTGCGGCGTGCCCACCGTCTCGACGCCCACCCGGGTGACGTCGACCTCCACCAGCTGCGCATCGCCGCCAAGAAGTGCCGCTATGCGGTCCTCGCCCTGGTCCCCCTGCTCGGGGACGGGCCGGCGCGCATCGCGGCCCGGCTCGGCACCCTCCAGGACACCCTCGGCGACCAGCACGACGCGGTGGTGGCGGGCCAATGGCTGCAGGACGCGGTGGGACGGGCCACCGACCCGGAGATCGCGTTCGCCGCCGGCGTCCTCTACGAGGTCGAACGGGAGCGCGCCGATGCCGGTCGGGAGGCCTGGCGCAAGCCATGGGCGGCGCTCTCCCGCAAGAAGGGCTGGGGTTGGATGTGACCGCAACCGGGAAAGGGCTGGAGCTGGATGTGACCGCAACCGGGGAGTGGATGTGACGGACACGGGGGAGCGGACATGACCGGCAAGGCTCCGGCCGGCCGGCGAGCGGCGGCGAACGCCCCCGGGGCGCACTCGCGGCTGGGGCGGGTCCTCCTGGTCCGCCACGCCGATGCCGGCGAGCGGACGGAATGGACCGGGCCGGACCGCGACCGGCCGCTCAGCCCCCGGGGCCGGACCCAGTCCGAGCTGCTCGCCGCCCTCCTCGCCCGCAACCCCGTCGAGCGCCTGGTCAGCAGCGGATACGCGCGCTGCGTCGAGACGTTTGTCCCGCTGGGCGCCAGGCTCGGCCTGCTCACGGAGACGGCCGGCTGGCTCGAGGAGGGGGCTGATCCCGAGCAGGCGCTGACCGCGCTCCTGGTTGGCGGCTCGGTGGCGGCGTGCAGCCATGGCGACGTGGTGAGCGGCATCCTCTTCGAGCTCGCCGAGCGAGGCGTCGCCCTGGGGTCCAGGCCCCGGATGCAGAAGGGCTCGACCTGGGTGTTGGAGGTCAACGAGGGCCAGGTGTCCTCGGCCCGCTACGTGCCGCCACCGGGGTGACAGCAGGACCTCGATAGGCCCAGCCATTGCGGCACCGGCGCTCGACGTCCATCCAGGGCGGCGGAGTCGTGACTCTTTACCGGCGGGGTCCGGCACGCCATCATTGTCGGCAGAGAGCCCAACTCGTCATTCCCAGGGGGAACACGCATGCAGCCACGCGTCGCACGCGGAAATTTTGGCGCGTCCGCGCGCCTTGGAGGAGGAGGATCATGACGTTTGCTCGCAAGTGGGCGGCGCTGGCGGCCGTGGGCCTCGGGGCATCGGCCCTGGCCGTGAGCACCAGCGCAACCGCCCTGGCATCAGGACCATCGGGACGCGCTGATTTGGCAGGGTCGCTGTCACCCGCACTGCAACATTCGACGGCCGAGGGCGCGGTCCCGGCAGCCAACCAGGTCAGCTTCGACCTCGTCCTCGCGCTGCAGAACGCGGCGGGAGCGCAGGCCTTGGAGGCGGCGGTGTCCACGCCGGGATCCTCGGCCTTCCACCAGTACCTGACCGACGCCCAGTGGGAGGCTCAGTACTCGCCGACCGCTGCATCCGTGACGGCGGCCCAGTCCTGGCTGACCAGTGAGGGCTTCAGCGTGGGGGCCGTCCCGGCGGACCACCTCTTCGTCCCCGCCTCGGGCAGCGTCGCCCAGGTGGACAGCGCCTTCGGCACCACCCTCGGTTACTACCAGGTCAACGGGCAGCAGGTGCAGCTCGCCGGCAGCTCACTGTCGATCCCCTCGTCCCTCAGCGGCGTGGTGGCAGCCGTCGAGGGCGTCAACCAGTCGATCGCCACCACCGACCAGGAGCCGGCGCCCCCCGCGGGTTTCCGCAACCCTGAGCCGTGCTCCGCGTACTTCGGTCAGAGGACCGACACCGCCGACAGCTCATCCCTCTATGCGCCGTACACCAGCCCGCTGCCGTACGACATCTGCGGCTACACGCCGTCGCAGCTTCGCAGCGCCTACGGGCTCTCGGGAGGCGCCACCGGCGCCGGGGTCGCGGTCGCGATCGTCGACGCCTATGACTCCCCGACCCTGTTCAGCGATGCGCACCACTACTTCTCGCTGAACGACCCGAGCATTCCGCTGTCCAGCTCGCAGTTCATCAACGACGCACCCGCGACGGTCGATGACCAGACCGAGTGCAGCGGCAGCGGCTGGTACGACGAGCAGGCACTCGACGTCGAGGCGGTGCACAGCATGGCGCCGAAGGCGGACATCGTGTTCGTCGGCGCTCAGGACTGCTTCGACAACAGCCTGCTGAGCGCGGTGAACACCGCCATCACCAGCGGAGCATCCGTCGTCACCGACTCGTGGGGCGACGACCTCGGCGACCTGCTGGACGACGCGGCCACCAAGACCGCGTACGACGACACCTTCCTGCTCGCGGGCGGGACCGGCGTTAGCGTCCTCTTCTCCTCGGGCGACAGCGGCGACAACTTCGCCGACTTCGGCCTGACGGCTCCTGACTACCCGCCGTCCAGCCCGTTCGTCACCGGCGTGGGCGGCACGACGCTGGAGATCGGCAGCAGCGGCCAGCGACTGGCCGAGTACGGCTGGTCCACCGGCAAGCAGATCCTCTGCGAGCCCGCGAGCAGCACCAACTGCGGCTCGGCCACGGTTCCGACCGGCACCCTCGCCTTCCAGGCAGGAGGCGGCGGCGGGACGAGCTACTACTACACCGAACCTTCCTACCAGGCCCCCGTGGTGCCCTCGGCACTCGCCCTCAAGAACGAGTCGCTCTTCGGACCGACTCCGCTCCGGGTGGTGCCGGACATCTCGATGGACGCCGACGCCCAGTCCGGGATGCTGATCGGGCTGACCGAGGTGTTCCCCAACGGCACCTACTACGCTCAGTTCAAGGAGGGTGGCACCAGCCTCGCATCGCCACTGCTGGCCGGGGTCGTCGCCGACGCCGACCAGGCGGCGGGGGTGTCGCTGGGCTTCCTCAACCCGGTGCTCTACAAGGCGTACACCGAGTACCCGGCAGCCTTCAACGACATCGTGGCACCGTCCGCCCCGGACGCGACCGCGGTGAGCCGCGTTGACTACGCCAACACCATCAACGCCTCGACCGGTTACATCGTCAGCGTCCGGGTCATCGACTACGAAGGCGTCGAGACCTACTGCGACGGCACCGACAACTGCGCCTCGCGGAACGTCACGCTCACGACGACTCCCGGTTACGACAGCCTGACCGGACTAGGTTCGGCCGGTCCGGCGTTCATCGCCGACCTCTCCAAGTTCTAGGGAGAGCCTTCTCCTAGAGGCCTTCGCTCACGCGGCGGGGCGCCGGGTTGGTCCGGCGCTCCGCCGCTTCCTTTTGCCCAGTGGAGCACGCCCCGCGTGGAGTGGCCGGGGTCACTCTGCCCATTCACTCCTGTGACTTTCGGCCCAGCGAGTTGCCGCGCGCGCTTCCGTTCCCCTAAAGTGATCGGAGCGTGCCGACCACCACACCTGACATCGCCCCCATCACCGGCCGTGTGGAGCTCTTCCGGAGCTGCCTCGTCTCGACCCAGTACCCCGGCGTCGAAGCCGCCACCAAGTGGCTCTTCGACCAGCTGGACGTCGAGTACATCGTCAACCCGGACCAGACCTGCTGCACCGGCCTCGGCTACTACACCGACGTGGTCTCCTTCCCCACCACCGTCGCGGTGGCGGCGCGGAACGCCTGCGTGGCGGTGGAGGCCGGGCATCCGATCCAGGCCTACCTCTGCTCGACCTGCTACGCCATCAACAAGAAGGCCCGCGACGTCCTCGACGAGCGGGAGCAGCGCCGCCGGACCAATGACGTCCTCGAGAAGGTCGGCCGCGAGTACGACGACGCGGTCGCCTCGGAGGTCCGGCACCACCACGTCCTGGAGATTCTCTGGAGCCGCCACCCCTCCATCCGTGGGCTGGTTAAGCGGCGCCTCTCCGGGCTCAAGGTGGCGACCCACCCCGCCTGCCACTACTGCAAGGTCTTCCCCGACGAGGTGCTCGGCGACGGCGAGGACCTGATGCTGCCCGAGGACCTGCTCGAGCCGACGGGTGTCGAGAAGACGGGGTACTACCCGGAGAAGGGGACGCACTGCGGAGCCGGATTCCGCCAGCGGTTCGTCAACCCGGGGATGTCGATGGCGGTGACCCGGGAGAAGCTCCGGCGCCTCGCCGAGCGGGGCGTGGACGTCTGCGTCCACATGTGCCCCAACTGCCACATCCAATTTGACCGCTTCCACGACGTGATCTCTCAGACGGCCGGCGAGGACTATCCCTTCGTCCACCTCCACGTGCAGCAGCTGCTCGCCCTCGCGCTGGGCGCGGACCCCGACAAGGTCTGCGGCGTGGAGGCGCACTCGCAGAATCTCGAGCCGCTCCTGGAGCGCATCGGAGCCCGCGAGCGGGTGAGCGTGGCGGCGGCGGAGGGGAGCGCGGTGGCGCAGCGGAGCGCCGCGTCGGAGGGGAGCGCCGTGGCGGAGGGGAGCGCCGTGGCGGAGGGGAGCGCCGTGGCGGAGGGGAGCGCCGTGGCGGTTGGGAGCGCGGTGGCGGCGGCTCCGAGCGTGCCGGTGTGATCGGCCTTCCCGAGCGCGCGGCGCTGGACCGGACCGCTGAGCCCCAGGAGGTGGAGATCGCCGTCCCCGCCGCGGAGGGGGCACGACGTGCCGTTTCCGGCACCGGCGGCGACCAGCCCTCGAACCCGTACGCGACCCTGGCGGCCAACGCCTTCGCCTCGCCGGCCGGCGACGACTCCGGGCTGCTCGCCCGCATCCTCGCCGACCCGCGCATGCAGCATCACGCCGCCGGGCTGCTCTCCTGCCTGCAGTGCGGCATCTGCACCTCGGGCTGCCCCGCCGCTCGTTTCGGCGACTTCTCGCCCCGCGAGATCTCGCGCCGCGCCCTGCTCGGGGATCCGACCCTGCTCGAGGACGACTCGGTGTGGCTCTGCTGCTATTGCTACACCTGCCAGAGCCGCTGCCCGCGGGGCAACTCGGTGGCAGTCGTCAACCAGATCATCCGCGGGCTGCAGGTCGAGTCCGGGTACGGGCTCAAGCACGTGGCGATGTTCACCGCGTGGACGGACCAGTTCTACGCGACCGGTCTGGGCGGGTGGCCGCACCAGCTCCTCGACGCTATCGCCGACGCCTGGGGTGATCGTTGGTGGAACCTGGTCGAGCACCTCGACGAGATGCGCGACCAGCTGGGCGTGGGCAGCCTCTATCCGTCCGAGAAGGCGATGGGCGAGCTCCGCGCGATCATGGACGAGACCGGTTGCCGCGAGCGGTTACAGCCGGCGGAGGCCCCACCCCGGGGGTGATCCCGCCCGGCGACGCTGCACCCGGCGGGTGAGCCGGCCCCGACGCTCAGGGCCGGCCCACTCACGTACGGGTCAGGCCGGGAAGAGCCCCTCGACGGAGAGGTAGCGCTCGCCGGTGTCATAGGTGAAGGTGAGCACCTTCGCCCCATCCTTGAACTCGGGAAGCTTCTGGGCGACCGCCGCCAGCGAGGCACCCGACGAGACCCCGATGAGAATCCCCTCCTCGCGGGCGGCGCGGCGGGCGTACTCGGCGGCGTCCTTGGGGTCGACCTGGATCACGCCGTCGATGAGGTCGAGGCGCATCACACCGGGGATGAAGCCGGCGCCGATGCCCTGGATGGTGTGCGGCGAGTGGGTGCCCCCCGAGAGCACCGGGGAGAGGGTCGGCTCGACCGCGTACACCTTGAGCTGCGGCCAGCGCTTCTTGAGCACCTCGGCGACGGCGGTGATGTGGCCGCCGGTGCCGACGCCGGTGATGATGTAGTCGAGCCCGTCTGGGAAGTCGGCGAAGATCTCCTCGGCGGTGGTGCGCTTGTGGGCCTCGACGTTGGACGGGTTGTCGAACTGCATCGGGATCCAGGACTTCGGGATCTCCTTCTGCAGCTCCTTGGCGCGCGCGATGGCACCCTTCATCCCCAGCTCGCGGGGCGTCAGCTCCAGCTCGGCCCCGTACGCCTTCATCAGGCGGCGGCGCTCGATGGAGAACGACTCCGGCATGCAGAGGATGAGCCGGTACCCCTTGACCGCGGCGACCAGGGCCAGGCCGATGCCGGTGTTGCCGGAGGTGGGCTCGATGAGCACGGAGCCAGGCCCGATGATGCCCGCCTTCTCCGCGTCCTCGATCATGCCGAGGGCGATGCGGTCCTTGATGCTGCCGCCCGGATTCACCCGCTCCTGCTTGGCCCAGACGGTGACCCGGGGGTCGAAGAGCCGGTTGATGCGCACGTGCGGCGTCTTGCCGATGGTCTCGAGGATGCTGTCGTACGGCATGGTTCGGATTCCCTTTGTCAGATTGAATAATCCGAGTTGTCGAGAGCGTCCAGGACGCTCCGCACCCGGATCTGGCTGGTGTGGTACACGAAGGAGCGAGGGGGCACGCTGGTGGTGAGCCATACGTTGCCCCCGATCACGCTGTCGTGCCCGACCACGATGTCACCGCCGAGGACGGTGGCGTTGGCGTAGAGGACCACGCGGTCCTCGATGGTGGGGTGGCGTTTGGTCCCGGCGGCGGACTTGCTGACACTCAGAGCACCGAGGGTCACGCCCTGGTAGAGCTTGACCTCGTCGCCGATGATCGTGGTCTCGCCGATGACGATGCCGGTGCCGTGGTCGATGCAGAAGGCCCGGCCGATGGTGGCCCCGGGATGGATGTCGATGCCGGTACGGGCGTGCGCCACCTCCGCCAGCAGGCGGGGCAGGGTGGGCACGCGGAGCCGGTGCAACTCGTGAGCGATGCGATGCACCGCGATGGCGAAGAATCCCGGGTAGGCGGCCACCACCTCGTCGAGCGACTCCGCGGCGGGATCGCCGGCGACGATGGCCTCGGCGTCGCCACGCAGCCGTTCAGAGATGGCCGGCAGTGCGTGGATCAGCTCGTCGGTGACCTCGGCGGAGCGCTGTCGGGGCAGCACCGTGTGCAGCATGCTGCCGAGCTCGGCGCGGAGAAGAGAGATCCTGGCGAGGAGCTGCTCCTCCGTGGCGGCCCCGTCGGCGGAGTGCTGCGGGAAGAGCAGACCCACGGCGGAGTGGACGAACGTCTCGACCCGCCGCCGCGAGGGAAGGCGCGCCCCCCGCGTCCGGCGGTGTTCGAGCAGATCGCGGACCAGCGCGCGATCGCGGTCGGTCGAGCTGGTCACGTCCGGCCGCTCGCTGACCGCGATCCCCAGGTCACGGCGCGCACGCCGCGGCCCACCGGCAGGATCGTGAGCGTTCGCGTTTGCGCTCATGCTGCCGCCGTCGGTGATCGTCAACGAGTCCATCTCTGCTCCTGCTGAATGGTGGGATGCACGCCGTCACCGGCATGGCATCGAGACCAGAATTCGCCAAGCCTGGAATGGCCGCAGTGGGGCCGATCCAGGCTCAGATACAGGAGCAGGTGTTGCGCGCACCGAAATCGAGGTACAGCCGCCGTGTGGGCAGGTATCGGCGTCCGGGCTGTGCGCTCATCGTCAATTGATGATACACGGGTCCGGTGACTGCCCCGGCAGACCCGCCGGCGAGAGGAAGGCGGGCAGCCGGCGGTCGTCGGGCTCGGGCACCACCCCGCCGTCGGCGAGGGTCCGATACGTCCACCGCGGCCCCCGGGTCGTGATCTCCAGCAGCGCGTCAGCGAGCCGGTCGATGTCCTCATCCCGGCTGCCCAGGCCGAGACTGGCGCGGATGGCTCCGGGGACGTCCTCTCCGCAGCCCGGCCGCCATCCCTCCGTCCCCCCGGCGAGATGGGAGAGCAGAGGGTGAGCGCAGAACGAGCCATTGCGCACCCCGATGCCGTACTCGGCGCTCAGGATGGTGGCGACCTCGGCGTGATCCCTGCCGGAGACGCTGAAGGCGGCGATCCCGACCCGCTCGGGATGCCCCGGCCAGGTCTGGTAGGTCACCATCCCCGGGATGCCGGCCAGCCGTTCGCGGAGCCGGTCGCCCAGGCGGGCCTCCTCGGCACGGACGGCGCCCATGCCCATCCGCGCCAGCGCCCGGCAGGCGGCCGCCAGGGCAAACGCTCCGACCACGTTGGGAGAGCCGCCCTCGTGGCGGTCCGGGAGATCGGTCCATGCGGCTCCCTGGGCGCTCACCCAGGCGACCGAGCCACCCCCGGCGAGATAGGGGTCGCTGGTGGCCAGCCAGTCGGTCCGGCCGACCAGGGCGCCGCTGCCGAAGGGAGCGTACATCTTGTGCCCGGAGAGGGCAACCCAGTCCAGGTCCAGCCCGGCGATGTCCACGGCGCGGTGGGGCGCCAGCTGGGCGCAGTCGACCAGGATGCGGGCGCCGTAGTGGTGGGCGAGCTCGGCCAACTCGGCTATCGGCCAGACCTCCCCGGTCACGTTGGAGGCACCGGTCACCGCCAGCAGCACGGGCTGCTCCTCCGGGGCCCGGGCCAGCGTCTCGTCGACGTCGGCGAGGAGCTCGGCCGGGCTCGCCGGGACGGGCAATTCGACCGCTGAGTGATAGCGCCGCCAGGGGAGGAGGTTGGCGTGGTGCTCGGTCAGGGTGGTGATCACGGTCGTCCTGCGGGGCAGGCATCGGGCCAGCAGGTTGATGGCGTCGGTCGTGTTGCGGGTAAAGATCACGGTGTCGTCGGGCCGGCCCCCGAGGAAGGAGCGCACCGCGCCGCGCGCACCCTCGTAAGCGGCCGTCGAGACCTGCGATCGGAAGCCCGCGCCCCGATGGACGCTGCTGTACCAGGGGAGCAGGGCCTGGATCTCATCCCAGACCTCAACCAGCGCCGGCGCGCTCGCCGCGTAATCGAGATTGATGTAGCGAGTGCTGCCACCGCCGACCAGCGGCACCTCGACCCCGGCCCCGACGACCTGGGAACGTTCCGCTTCGATGACCATGTCGCTCGCCTCCGGACACTTGGTTGCCTCTCGCGAGGCCACATCTCCGAAACGGAGTGGCACCTTGGATGTCCATCCAGGTTGCCGGGTCCGGCCGCGCGCCGGACCGCTCCTGATGCACGATCGAGTCTAGCGCAGATCAGGAGTCGATTGCCACAAAGAGATTCACTTGTCTCGCACCAATCTCCTCGTGCGATGGAATGGCTGCCCCCACCTGCGGCGGAGCGGCCCGTTACCATGGGGGCGATCGGTCCGGCCGGTTTCTCCGGCCGTCGCCCGGAACAGGGCGGGCAGCCGGATGGAGCTCGGAGAAGGACGGAGGCATCAGATGAGTGACGACACCATCCGCTGGGGGGTGATCTCCCCCGCGTCCATCAGTGACTCCCTGGTCTCGGGGCTGCTCGCCGCCGATGGCTGCGAGCTGGCCGGGATCGCCTCGCGGTCGCGCGACCGCGCCGAGGCCGCGGGCGCTCGGTGGGGCTGCCCCGCGTACGCCTCCTACGAGTCACTCCTCGATGACCCCTCCATCGACGCCGTCTACATCCCCCTCCCCAACCACCTCCACATGGAGTGGACGATCAAGGCCCTCGAGGCGGGCAAGCACGTCCTCTGTGAGAAGCCACTCGCCCTCACGGTGGGCGACGTCGACAAGATCGCCGCGGCGGCCGAGCGCACCGGCCGCCACGTCCTCGAAGCCTTCATGTACCGCTTTGCGCCACGCTGGCGGCACGCCGTCGAGCTGGTCGCGAGCGGCGCGATCGGACAGCCGCGCGTGGTCCGGATCGGCTTCGCCTTCGCGCAACGCCTCGACCTCGCCAACATTCGCTTCATCCCCGAGGTGGGTGGCGGGATCATCTGGGACATGGGCTGCTACGCGACCAACATGGCCCGCGGCATGTTCGGCCAGGAGCCCACCGAGGTCTTCGGGTTCCCCGAGGTCCGCGACGGGCAGGCGACCGAGACGACGGTCACCGGGGTGATGCGCTTCCCCCACCAAACCGCGGCGCCGTTCTGGGTCAGCTTCGACTTTCCCAACCCGTTTGCCCAGGTGGAGGTGACGGGGAGCGATGGCTGGCTGCTGCTGCCCGGGACCGGCTTCCGGCGGGAACCGTTCACCAAGCTCATCCTCCACCAGGGCGGTGAGGAGATCTACACAAACGGCGTCGAGCCCACCATCGAGACCTTTCCCTTCGTCGACCCCTACCGGCTCGAGGTGGAGCACCTCGCCGACGTCATCCGGGGCCGCGTTCCGCTCGCGTACACCCTGGCCGACGCCCGGGCCAACACGGCCGTGCTCGAGGCCATGCACGCCTCGATCGCCCGCGGCGCGCCGGCTCCGGTGATCGGCGGCTGAGCCCACCCGGGGACGCCCACCTCGGCCACCCAAGGACTGTCCGGCCCGCCCGGGTTGAGGCCGGAAGGGCAGCGTACAGCCCACCCGCTGGTACGTTAGCGTACAAACGCATTCCGGGGACTGTGCTTAACTGCAGTTAACTGGCTACGCTGCCCGCTGGCACCGGGGGCGTGCAGTCGGTCGGCAGGTTCACTGGTGCTTCCCTTGGGGGGACACTCATGCCCAATGGGCGCATGTCCGACAGGGCAGCCGGGCGTTTCGCGGATCTGATCTTCTCGCCGGCCGACGCCCTGGCCGTGACCGACGACACCGGAGCCTTCACCTCCATCTCGCCCACGTCCATGCCGCTCCTCGGGTACGCGCCCGAGGAGCTCATCGGCAGGCTCATGTCCGGGCTGATCCACCGCGACGACCGGACCATCGCAGGCACGGCCCGCCGGCGGATGGCACGCACGGGCGAGATCGAGAACGTGAGCCTCCGATTCCGGCGCAAGGATGGCACGTACGCCTGGCTCGAATGCCGGAGCCGCCCGGTCATCAATGCCACCACCGGGGCGGTGCATCAGACCCAGCTGGCGCTCCATGACATCGGCGACCGCATCGAGGCTCAGCACGAGATGGAGCGCAATGCCCTCACCGACACCGTGACGGGGCTCGCCAACCGGACACTCCTCATCGACCGTCTGAACCAGTCCTTGAAACGGCTCAAGCGCAACGCCGGCCTGGTCGGGGTGCTCATGCTGGACCTCGACCACTTCAAGGTCATCAACGACACCCTGGGTCACCACGGCGGTGACGCGGTGCTGATCAGCACGGCGCAGCGTCTGCTCTCCGTCGCCCGGCCGGACGACACCGTCGCCAGGTTCGGCGGCGACGAGTTCGTCGTGGTTCAGTGCCTGGCCAACTTCGCCGATCTCCGCGCCTGCGCCGACCGCATCGTGACCGCTCTGCGCGAGCCCCACCGGGTGGGCGACCAGGAGGTCGTCGCCACGGTGAGCATCGGAGTTGCCGCCACCTCACGACCGGACCACCTGCCCGACGACCTGCTGCGCGAGGCCGACCTGGCCATGTACAGGGCCAAGGACCGGGGGCGCGATCGCCACGAGGTCTACGGAGAGGCGCTCCAGGCGCGGGCCACCCAGCGCCTCGAGACCGAGCGGGTCCTGCGGCACGCGATGTCCACCGGCCGGTTGAGCGTCCGCTACCAGCCCATCGTCGATCTCTCCACGGGCACCGCCGCCGAGGCCGAGGCCCTGCTGCGCTGCAGCGCCATCGACCGGGGCAAGTCGATGCCGGAGCGGTACATCTCGGTCGCCGACGAGACCGGGCTCCTCCCCGTCATCGACGACTGGGTGCGCGCGACCGCCTTTGCCCAGCTGGCCACCCTCCGCCCCGCCCTCCGCGACGGTGATCTCCAGCGGGTCGCGGTCAACGTGACCGCCCGCGAGCTGGTCGGCGCCGACTTCGCCTCACGCTTCGCGTCGAGCCTGGCCACGGCGGGCCTCGCCGGGAAAGATCTCGCCATCGAGGTGACCGAGCAGGTGCTGCTGCAGACCTCGAACTCCGCCATCAGGGCGCTCGTCGAGCTCCGCGACAGCGGTGTGCACATCGGGCTGGACGACTTCGGCACCGGGTTCTCCTCCCTGACCCACCTGCAGGCCCTGCCCCTCGACTTCATCAAGATCGATCGCAGCTTTGTGAAGCGCATCGCCGTCGACGCGCGCAGCCGCGCCATCGTCGCGGCGATCATCGACCTCGCCCATGCGCTCGACCTCACGGTGGTGGGCGAGGGCGTCGAGACGCAAGCTCAGCTCCTCCTGCTTCGGGGCTTCGGGTGCGACCGGGGGCAGGGAAACCTCTTTTCCCGCTCCCTCACCCCGTCCGGCCTGGTCGGCTTCCTCGATGACGGGGCCGCCTCCGAGCTCGTGGCCGGCGGGGAGCACCGGCGGATCTCGCGAGCAAACCTCGCTCAGGGATCGGCATGGGCGGGCCGCGCCGGGGCGTACGGCGCCGGCACGACGGGATCTCACCGGCCCTACAGCACCACGACGAGCCGCCGACTGGGGGCCTGACCGGCCCTCCGGCACGGAGCGTCACCGGGTCCCCGGGGGCTGAGCCGCGCCCGCCGCTGAGCGCGCGAACGGCGGCAACGTCTCATTTTGGTCACGTCCCTGAAGGGACTTTCGGCCTGGTTTGTGTGACCACAAAGGGACGTTGACGTCGATTGAAGCGCCCTGGTATTGTCACGCGCCAAACCTGGGCATAGCCGCCGAGCTATCCCGGAGACAGCCACGGGGAATGGGGAGCTGACATGAGCGAACTCGCAGGTGGATCAGGCGCACCCGCCGTTGGATTGAGGCGCGGGGCCATCGGCCTCCGCGAGGTCCTCTTCCAGAGCATCACCGACATGGCCCCGGGAGCTGCGATCGCGGCCTCCATCCCGGCCGGGGTGTACTTCGCGGGCGGATCCCTCCCCCTCTCGGTGCT
>JBEKGP010000056.1:0-14475 GCA_050012735.1 Candidatus Dormibacteria bacterium | reverse complement strand
CCCCCCGGTGCTCTGCCCGGGATCCATCGCCGTCGGGGGGCGCCGCAAGGAGTGGGACGCACGGACGCGATGCCCTGGCGCGGCGCCAAGCCCAAAGGACTCATCGTCGGGGGGGGGGCGACGACGGCCAGCCCTCGCCGATGGCCGAGCACAGGAGGGATCACGGGATGTGCAGTACGGGCGTCGGGGGAGCGCCGGCTGCGGCGACGCCGGATCGCTCGGAGCTCTGCCGACGGGACGGGCGAGGGTCGCGCAAGCGCCAGGCGATCGCCAGACCGGCGGGCAGGAACGCCAGCAGCGCGAGGAGACTGACACGCAGGCTGGTCGCATCCGCCAGGGCACCGAGGCCGGGCGCGACCACCCCGCCGACGCTGATCGCCAGCCCGAGCGTCACGCCCGAGGACGTGCCGATGCGCGTGGGCAGGTAATCCTGGCCGAGAGTCACCGTCAAGCTGAACGACTGGAAGAGCACGAAGCCGGTGACCGCGATCGGCAGGAAGACCCACGGCAAGGGCGTGAGTGCGACGGCCAGCAGACCGACAATGCTCGCCGCCAACGAGACCCGTGTCACGGGGAGCCGGCCGAACCGGTCGGCAAGCCGCCCGCCGGTGATGGTGCCGAGTGCCCCGAAGCCGACCATGGTCGTGAGCGCCGCCTCACCGACCCCTTTGCCCCCGCGCAAACCGGTGCCGACGTACAGCGCCACCAGGGACGTCAGCCCGAAATACACGATGGACCGCAGCATGACCACCGAGGTGAGCCCGATGAAGCCCCGCCAGTCGTCCGACTGTTGGGGACGCGGCCCACTCCGCTGGCGCACCACATTGATCTCCGGATGGCGCCGCAGCACGACGAAGACAACGGCACCCGTGATCAGCGCGGGCACGGCCAAGAACACCGTGCCGCCGGTGCCGGGCACGAAAAAGAGCACCGCGAAGACGAACATCGGGCCGATCGCGTAGCCGACGTTGCCGCCAACCGAGAAGACGCTCATCGCCTGCTGACTGTCGACACTCGCCGCACGAGCGGCGCGCGCCGCCTCCGGGTGGAACGCGGCCACTCCCACCCCTGCGACCGCGATCGCCAGGAAGGTGAGCGGGTAACTCTGGGTCAATCCCGATAGCCCGACGCCAACCCCGGCGACGGTGAGGCCTGCCGGCACCAGCCAGAAGAGATGGAGCCGGTCGGTGAGGGCCCCGAAGACCGGTTGGATCACCGACGACATGGCGGTCAGCGCGAACATCAGGCCGGCGGCCGCCGCATAGCTGTAGTGGCGGTCGGCGACGAAGAACGGCAGCAGCGCGGGCACCGCTCCCTGGTACATGTCATCGATGGCGTGGCAGGTCGCGAAGAGCGCCACCCTGGGCCGGTCGACAGCGGGGCCGCTCACCGATACGCCCTCTCTGTGATGGTCGACGTGACTACGACCCCGTCAGGCGGCGAGAGCGGTGACGGCCCGGCGCGCGTCGCCGACGACCCCGAGGCGGACGGTCACCCCCATCTTCTGAAGCATGCGGGCAATGCCCTCACCCATGTGATGGGCCAGCACGGTGTCGACCTGATGCTCATGCAGGAAACGGGCCACCCTGGCGTGGTGGGTGCCCTCGGAGCCGGTGTCGTGCAGCGTGTCCCACGACACGTCGAACTCCTCCCAGCCGGTGATCGTGCCGGCCTCAACCGTACCGATCGCCACCCGTTGGGCCCGCCCCCAGCGAGGGTCGATGCAGCCGTCGTCGGCCACCGCCAAGCAGATCACCATACGCGGTCCGAGGCCGGTTGCCGAGGCACCGTGGCTCATCGCGACGACGTGCTCCCTCGGGCTAGGCGAGAGAGAGGAACAGCTTCTCCAGCTGAGCCTCGTCCACGGTGGGAACTGCCCCGCCCTCGCGCTCCGTCACGCACTGCTGAAGCCCGCTGGCGATTAGCTTGAATCCGGCTCGGTCGAGGGCGCGAGAGACTGCCGCCAATTGGGTGACGACCTCGGCACAATCACGGCCATTCTCGAGCATGCCGATTACCCCGCGGATCTGGCCTTCAGCCCGTCGCAGCCGCTTGAGCACATCGGTGATGGCGGACTCGTCAAGCTGCATCGAGATCTCCTCCTGTTTCGAAGGCCGCGCCGGCCTGCTCACACGGCCCCGGGCGTCAGCGCCGACAGCTCGATGCGAACCTCCGGAGGTTGCATCAGGGTGCTGTGGACGGTGCAGCGCGAGATGACGGCGAGAAGAGAGGCCTGCTGCTCGGGGGAGAGCTCTGCCGGGACATGGAGCTGAAGCGTGATCTCGCCCACCCGAGCCGGATGCGAGGCCATGCTGAACTCGGCGGTGACGGCGAGCCCGTCGGTCGGAATGTCGTGCCGGGTGGCGAAGCGGCGGGCGTAAAAGGCCACGCACGAGGCCAGACTGGCAATGAAGAGCTCGGTCGGAGTGGGAGCCGTGTCCTCGCCGCCATCGGCTACCGGCTGATCGACGCTGATGGTGTGTTGACGGACCGCGATGCGGAACCGGTCCCCGGCCTCATAGTCAACTCGTACCCGGCGGCTCGCCTTGGCGTCGTCGGTCATGCCGTCCTCGCCGTCGCCTCGGTGGCGGCCACGTGGCTGCGCACCGCGTCCATGTCCAGATCCCGCACGGCGGTGATCAGCTGGGCCAGTGACGCTGCGGGCATGGCCCCCGGCTGGGAGAACACCAGTATGCCGTCACGGAAGGCCATGAGGGTCGGAATGGACATGATGTCGAGGGACCTCGCCAGAGCGGGCTCGGCCTCGGTGTCGACCTTGCCGAACACAATGTCCGGGTGCTCCTCCGCGGCTGCGCCGAACACCGGCGCGAAGGCGCGGCAGGGGCCGCACCAGGCCGCCCAGAAGTCGACGAGGACGATGCCGTCCCCGTTCACCGTCTCGGTGAAGGTTTTCCCGTTGAGCGCGATGGTGGACATGATCACCTCCATTGTAACCCCTAGGGGTATGCTCACAACCTCGCTCATGATATACCCCACGGGGTATCATGTCAGGGCACGGAACCGCGAGCGAGTGCCCGCCCGCGACGATGCCGGCTACCGACCGATGGGAGGATCGCAGATGGAGCACGAGGAGAACTGGGACCAGCGGTACGCCGCTGTCGGGCACCTGTTTTCGAGCCATCCCGACACAGCGATGGTCGAACTGGTGACACCGCTCCCGCCCGGGCGGGCTCTGGACCTCGGCGCCGGGGAGGGGCGCAACAGCCTCTGGCTAGCCCGGCAAGGGTGGACCGTCACCGCCGTCGATGCGTCGTCGGTCGCGCTCGACCGGGCGGGCGCCGCGGCAGCCGCCGAGGGGCTTCGCATCTCCGCAGTCCAGGCCGACATCGGCGATTATCTCCGCCGCGGGGATAGCTTTGACCTCGTGGTCATCGCCAACATCCACCCGTCACTTGAGGAGCGCGCCGCCATCCTGCAGGCCGCGGTGGGCGCTGTCAGTCCCGGTGGGCACCTCTTCCTGGTCGGTCATCATGTCGACTCGCTCGGCCGGGTCGGACCGCTGGACGCTGCCCGTCTGTACACCGAAGAGGCACTTGGCGGCGCGCTGCCCGGTCTCCGCACCCTGCTCCTGGAACGCCGCGAGCGGACCCTCGGCGGGGATACGGGGGAGCCGGTCGTCGACATGGTGCTCTGGGCGGCGGCACCGGCGTCCCTCCCGCCCGGACGCTCAGCCTGAGCGGCGGAGCCCATTGGACCGCCCGATCCTGGCGCCGAAGGGCCACGCTGAGAGAGCACGCCCGCCTTCAGCCGAGATAGCGGCTGATCGCCGCGGTCAACTCCTTCACCTTCTGCTCACCGGCGCCCTCCCGGACCGCGTCGACCACGCAGCGGCTGACGTGGTCGTCGAGGAGGGCGAGCGCCACCTTGTCGAGGGCGGCCTTGACCGCGGTGACCTGGGTCAGGACGTCGATGCAGTACCGGTCCTCATCGACCATGCGCTGGATACCGCGGACCTGTCCCTCGATACGCGCCAGGCGCGCCTGGAGGGAGACCTTGTCGTGGCTGCATCCGGGAACGGCCATGCGCCCCTCAGCCGGCGACGGGGTAGCCGATCTCGTCGAGCCGGGATCGGATGGCCGGCTCGCTCACGACGGCCTCGTCGTAGACGACGTGGACGGTCTTGGTGGGCGGCTCGACCTGGACCTGCGCCACCCCCGCAAGAGTGGCGAGCTCTGTTTCGATGGTGTGCTTGCAGTGGTCGCAGCTGATGTCCAGAGCGACGAGGGTGAGTTCTGGCATCGTGGTCGTTCCTTCGGTGAAATTGACCGATGAGGTGAGACGGTCAGGGCGTGGCGGCGGGCCCGGAGAGCCTCTGGGCGGCGGCCGCGGTCGGAGCGCCCGGGGCGGTCGTCACCCCGTCATAATACCAGTACGGGGCATGGGTATCCAAACGGGTGCTTGGGGGGCACTCTTCGGACTTCTCGCTGGACGCCATGGACGGCGCCCGTCGCGGAGCAGCCCCCGCGGGGGGCTCGGCCTTTCCTGTCCGACCTCACCCGGCAGGCGCAGGGGCCTCACGACGTTGATCCCGTGACCGCGAATCGACCGCCCCAACCATGGCGTCGGCGAGCGGGATCTCGAACCACACCGTGACCCTGTGATCGTCGGATTCGGCGCCGACGACGCCCCCGTGGGCGTCCACCAGCTCGCGCACGATGGCCAGGCCGATCCCCGCACCGCCGCTGCCACGAGCGCGACTGGGATCGACCCGAAAGAAACGCTCGAAGATGTGGGGCAGGGCGTCCGGTGGAATCGCGTCACCGGCGTCGGTGACGGCGACCCTGGCCGTGGCGTTCGCGGACGGGGAGACACGTGCGGTAATGGCGATACCGGGAGCCGCGTGCCGGATGGCGTTGTCCATCATGTTGCCGACCACCTGAGCCAGCCGGACCCGATCGCCGACGACGGTCGGCATCCAACCGTCGTGCTCGATATTCGAGCTCAGCCCGCGCTCCCCCATCGCGGCGGCGAAGCCCCCCACGGTGTCCCGCACCAGGCTGACGAGGTCGAGACGGCGCAGCTCCATGCGGTCTCTGGCCAGTTGAGCGTCGCTGAGGGCCCGGAGATCCTCCACCAGGGCGATCAACCGCTGGAGCTCCTGGTGCGCGCGCTCCAGCTGCTGCGGCGAGGCCGGCATGACTCCGTCGCGCATCCCCTCGATTAGGCCGAGCAGGTTGTGAAGCGGCGTCCGCAGCTCGTGCGCCACATCGTTGGTCACCTGGCGGCGCAGATCCTCGAGGCGCTTCAGCGAGCGGGCCAGCTCGTTGACGGAATCGGCGACTTCTCCGATCTCATCGTGGCTCCGGCTCTCGATCGGCGAGGGGGCGGCGCCCGACGCCATGCTCTGCGTCGCGGCGCGGACGGCGCGCAGCGGGCGGAGCGCCAGCGTCACGAAGAGGAAGTTGAGGAGAATCGCCACCACCGCTCCGATCGCGATGGTCGGATACACCTCCGACGCGACGGCAGCTTCGTAGGCGCGCTGCCCAGCCGCCGCGTCGACCGGCTGTCCAGCGGCATGCATGATGCTCATGAAGCTGGGTTCGGCGATGTGATCCATCAGCAGGATGATGGTGGCGACCGTTGCCGCGATCACCACGACGTTGAGGGTCACGAGCTGCCAGCGGAGGCCCATACGACCCCAGCCGCGGCGCAAGCCGGCAGACGCGCTGTGAATGTGCGTCATGCCGGAGCGACGGTTTCCAGCTTGTAGCCGATCCCGCGCACGGTGGTGATCCTCACCGAGGCAGCGGCCGCGCGCAGCTTGTTGCGGAGGCGTGTGACGTGTACGTCGACGGTCCGCTCCCCCGAGTAAGGCTCGTCGGTGTCGTGCAGGCGCACCAGCAGCTGGGCGCGTCCGAAGACCCGACCCGGTTCTCCTAGCATGACCGCCAGCAGGGCGAATTCGCGCCGCGGGACACCGATGCGCGCGCCCGCGACCCGCACCTCGTGCTCATGGAGGAGCAACTCGACGTTGCCCAGGCGCAAGACCTCGGGGGGTCGTGGTCCGATCTCTGCACGCCGGAGCAGCGCGGCGACCCGGGCGACCAGCTCTCGGGGGCTGAACGGCTTGATCAAGTAGTCGTCCGCTCCGAGGCCGAGACCCGAGATGCGGTCGACCTCATCGGCCCTGGCGCTCAGCATCAGGATCGGGACGGTCGACCCGCGGCGTCGGATCTCGGCGCAGACGTCGAACCCGTCTCGCTCCGGGAGCATCACATCCAGGACCACGCAACGGGGAGAGACCTGCCGCAGGACGTCGAGCGCCTGCCCCCCCGAGCGGCAGACCGCGGTGGCGTGTCCCTCGTGCTCGAGGTAAGCGCGCACCACGTCCACCGTCGTCGGGTCGTCCTCGACCAGCAGGATCGGCGCAGCGGGTGCCGGCGCAGTGACCTCGGCCATGGTCTCCTCAGTATGTCCCGAGCCGCCGCCTGGACCAGCTCGGCGATCTTCGGGGGAAGGGCCGGGCGGCACGATGCCGCCCGGCCCCCACTGGTCGATGCAGGTTACGGGGTGACGGCGACCAGCCCCGTCGCCGAGGCGGGCAGGCCGGTCGCCGGAAGGGTGACGGTGCCGAGGTTCCCGTCCGGGTAGATGGGGGCCGTGGCGATCTCGCCTTGGGGGCTCACGAGGTCATAGAGGGTGCTACCGGCGATGGCGAAGTCGACCGGATGCCCACCCGTCGTGGCTGCGACCGAGGCTCGGAGAGTCAGGTGGCCGAAGGCGCCCACGTCGTACGACGAGATCGTTCCCGAGGCGGCGTTGGCGGTGTAAGCGCGGTTGCCCGCCGCGTTGACGATCAGCCAACAGGCAGCGTCCTGCCCGTCAGCGACGTAGCTGATCGGAGCCAGCATGCCGTTCCCCTTGACCCGGTAGGTGGTCACGGCGGCGGTGCCGGCCGGACCGCCTGCGGCGTCGGAGACGACCAGATCGCCGGCGGCGTCGAAACCGAAGCCGTAAGGCGCGGCCCCGGTCGCGGGGGTAGTCACCGCCGTGCCGAGTCCGCCGTCGGCGGCAACGGTGAAGGTATCGATGGTGCTGCTCCCCTTCTCGGTCACCACCAGGCGCGACCCGTCAGGAGTGAACGACACCTGCTCGGGGGAGCTCGCCCCCGCGGAGAGGCTCGCGGAGGCATCCGCAATGGGCAGGGGGTGCAGGCCGCCGTCGCCGAGCCAGAGGCCGGAGACGGTGTTGTTCCCGGCGTTGAGGACCTCGACCAGCTGGCCCCAGACGGTCACGCTGATCGGGTCGGTCCCGCCCGAGGGCGCAGTGTCGAGCAGCCGGAGATTGCCGTCCGACTCGACCGCGAAGGCGGATACGGTGTTGGAGCCGGCGTTGACCGCCACCAGGCGCTGCCCGGAATCCGCGAGCGCCAGCGCACCCTGGGAGGCGAGCGCCGTGCCGGTGCCGTCACCACCGGTGGCGAAGCTGGCGAACGGGATGACGTAGTCGCTCTGGGCGCGGAAGGCCAGGACCGCGTTGCCGCCCTGCGCCGCGGCGGCGTCGCTCTCGGTGTAAAGGACCGTCGAATGGTAGGCGGAGGCCTGGGCGGTTACGGTGGCACCCGCCACCAGTGTCAGGGCCGCGGCACCGACCAGACCGGCTGCCCGTGCCGGAGCCGAGCGAATCGTGTGTCGAAGGGACATCGTGGGCTTCCTCCCTGTCCGTGTGCGCCGCCGTGGAGAGGCGGTCCGGAAGCGAGGCTGACGCCCCAACGTTGCCACAATGTTTCGGCTGACCAGATGGTTGATTGGTCGACTCGCTCAGATTGAGCTCACCCGGATCATGGACTTGATGGCCCGCCGCTCATCCATGGCGGCGTACGCACCTGGGGTCCCCTCCAGGTCGGTCTCGAAGTCGAAGACTCGCCCGGGGTTGATGCGCCCGTCCAGCACGTCCCGCATCAGGGCGGGAATGTAGATCCGAGCTGGGGCGGGACCGCAGCCCCAGCCGATATTGCGGAAGAAGACCTCTTCATACGGGACACCACCGTGTGGAAGGCCGACGCCACCGACCGTCGATCCCGCTTTGGTAATGGCGAAGGCGGTGGCGATCGCCTCGGCGGTTCCAACACACTCCATCGAGCTGTCAACACCGAAGCCGCCCGTCAGCTCGAGCACCTTCTCCTTCGCGGCTTCACCTCTCTCTTCGAGGATGTCGGTCGCTCCGAAGTCCCTCGCCAGCCGCTGGCGCTCGGGATGGCGGCTGAGGGCGATGATCCGCTCAGCACCCAGCCTGCCTGCCGCCAGCACCGCGGAGAGTCCGACGGCGCCATCACCCACTACGGCCACCACCGAACCCTCTCGAACGCGGGCGCTGACAGCGGCGTGATACCCGGTGGACATCACGTCGGAGAGGGCGAGCAGGGACTTGAGAACTTCATCGGGGTGGCCCTCGCCAGGTACCGGCACCAAAGTGCTGCCGGCGAGCGGCACTCGGACTGCCTCACCCTGACCGCCGTCGATGAGCCCGTTGCCAAAGCTCCCACCCACTGGACAGGTGATCGTCGAGCCGTTGAGGCAGTTCGGGCAGGACATGTCGCTGAAGATGAACGGCGCGACCACGAGGTCGCCGGCCTTGACCGCCGTCACCTCACCGCCGACGGCCTCGACCACCCCGATGAACTCATGGCCGATCGACCCCACCTCGTGTCGACTGTCCCCCCGGTAGTACCAGAGGTCGGAGCCGCACACACAGGCCAGAACCACCCGGACGATGGCATCCGTGGGGCTCTGGATGACCGGGTCCGGTCGCTCGCCGACGGTGATGGAACGCGGGCCGTTGAAGATCGCTGCTCGCATGATGGATCCCTTCGTCTGCACGCGGCTTGTCGTTCGGGGCGCAACTGCTTCAAGGGTGAGGCGACAGTCCGGAAGCAGTGAGGCGCAAGGGCGACAGGCATCGTAAACCCGCGCCGGCGTGCCCTCACCCGACGACCTCGACCGACGCCGCGATGCCACGCCACCGGGTAGCCCCAGTGAGGATGCTGCCGGCGTCCATAGAGGTGCCGGTGGCAATCACCAAGGCGTCAGGCAGCCTCAAGGCCTGGTGGGAGGCTCTCAGCATCGCGGCCGCCTCGGCGATGGGCGCGCTAAGCGGGACTACCTCCATGAGAAGGGTTCCCACGACTGCCTCGGCCTCTTCCAGCCGGCCGACACGCGCCGGCCGGACGAGCGCCTCGGAATACGCGGAGGCCGGGATGATCAGCTCGTCGCCCGCATGGGCCAGCAGCGCCGCGGTGGCGGCGCGGTGTAGTCCGTCATCCGAGTCGAGCAACGCGATCAGGATGCTCGCGTCGATGACAGTCAGTGCCACTCGTCGCGGAGGTGATCGAGGTACCCGGGCTCGTAGAGACCGGTGAGAGCTCCCGCGGCCAGCTGGAGCGCCCGTCGCCGGCGCTCGGCGAGGCCTTCCTCCCGAGTGAGAATGATCTGCCCCCCCATTGCGTCCACCCGAAGCTCATCGCCCGGCCCGAGGCCCATGGCCTCGACGGCGGCGAGCGGTAGCGTGATCTGTCGCTTGCCGGAGAGTCGGGTGTATCCACGTCGTCTCTTGAGCTTGGTTCGCGTGACCACGATTCAAGCTTAGCATCCCTCCGCCACCGCGGGGCGACGCCCCTGCCCCCGCTAGACTATGACCCTTGGCTAATATGAGGCAAGGTTCATAATGACCTTGTGGATCGTCGAGTTCACGGACCAGTTCGAGGAGTGGTGGGAGACGCTCCGCGGGGACGAGCAACGAGCTCTCACTGCCGCCGTTCAGCTCCTGGAGCGCGATGGCCCGGCCTTGGGCGGCCTCTGGCGGATACGGTCAACGGCTCTCGCCATCGGAACATGAAGGAGCTTCGCCCCCCGGCAACCGCGCTGCGGTGCTCTTCGCCTTCGACCCTCGCCGGACCGCCATCCTCCTGATCGGGGGCAACAAGCAGCACCGCTGGCGGGAGTGGTACGTGGAGTTCATCCCGGTGGCCGACAGTCTGTATGACGAGCATCTCGCCGAGCTGCGGCGGGAGGGAGAACTGAGATGAGTGGCCACAAGCCGTTCCAAGCTCTGGCCGACCGCGTGACTGCCACCCCGGAGGGGCGAGAGCGAGTCGAGACCTACCGCCGCCTCATGGACGCGGTGATGACCCTGCACCGACTCCGGCAGCAACGAGGCCTGACGCAGGTGGAGGTGGCCGCGGCGCTCGCGGTCACTCAGGGCAACGTCTCCCGCCTCGAGCGCTCAGAGGACCTTTACCTGTCGACCCTCTCCCGATACATTGAGGCGCTCGGCGGTCGCTTGCAGCTGACGGCTGTGTTCCCTGACCAGGTGGTACCCATCGATCTGCCAGGCGGCAGCCGCGCCGCCTAACGAATCGGGCCTCCACGAAGCTCTGATACCCCCGCCCTTCGTGGAGCGTCCGGCTGTAGCGGGAGCCATGCTTACCTGGCATCGATCACCCCACTCAGCCCTCACACAACTCGTGACCACGACATCCGTGGCGGACCAATTCTTGGGGGGCCGAACACTTCGTTTAGCGAATTAGATAGGTACGAGCCCTATTTCGTCGGGGTCAGCGGGGTCGAGATGGCGAGCTCGTGCAGTGCCTGATCGTCAAGAACAAGCGAGGCACTGGCAAAGTTTTCCTCCAGGTGCCCCACCGATGACGTCCCGGGGATGAGGAGAATCTGAGCGGACCGTGCCAGAAGCCATGCCAGTGCCACCTGTGCCGGGGTTGCGTCCAGCCGGTGGGCGACGTTGATCACTGCTTGGTCTGCGGTGACGTCGACCGAAGCGCCAAATGCCGACCCCAGTGGGAAAAACGGTACAAACGCAATTGCAGCGGCTTCGCAAGCTTCCAGCACCGGTTCGGATCCGCGGTCGCGCAGGTTGTAGGCGTTCTGGACGCAGACAATCTCGGTGATGGACCGCGCGCGCTCCAGCTGGGCAAGCGAGACATTGCTCACACCAACCCCGGCGATCATCCCCGCCTCCTGCATGGCGGCCATCGCTCCCACCTGAGCGTCGAAAAGGTCATTGGGCTCCCCCGCTTCGCCGAATCGCAAATTGACAGCACCCAATTGGTCCACATGCAGCGACGCCAAGTTGGCCTCGACCCCGGCGCGGAGCTCCTCGGGTTTGTTCGCCGGTAGCCAGCCTCCCATTTCGTCCCGGTCTGCCCCGACTTTGCTCACGAGCACCAAGTCGGAGGGATACGGGTGCAGCGCGCTGTAGATCAGCTCGTTGGCGACGTCGGGCCCGTAATACTGCGCGGTGTCGATGTGATTGATGCCAAGCTCCACCGAGCGGCGGAGAACCGACAGCGCTTGGTCACGATCTTTGGGTGGGCCGAACACGCGGGGGCCGGGGAGCTGCATTGCGCCGAAACCGATGGCGGAGACGTGGTGCGCGCCGAGACGCCGAGTGGGACGTGAAGTCATCAGGGCACTGTATCGCGTCCGGGGCTGGCGCTCTGCCAGCTGAACTACTCCCATCCACTCTCGCACCCCCGCCCGTCACCGGACTCGGGGCAGCCTGTCCACGTCACCCTCTCGTCGGTCTGTGAGCGACGTGAGGCACACACCGGAGGAAGAGCAACGACTCCGGGATGAACCGGCCCGCGAGGCCACCGAGCAGGCCCGCCGAGAGACCGAACGCGAGCGAGGACCCCGGCAGTCGCAGTGAGCCTCTCGCAGTCCGTCCATTGGCGTACGCGGCGTTTGCGCTACCCGGCGGAGCACCACTCTGCTGCGTGGGCGCTCATCACGAAGCCGCTCTTCAGCCAACGCGTGTAACAGTTCGCTGAGAATCCGCGAACGCCGCACACGCGCCTATACGAGCGAGCGTGGCCCGAGGATCGCCCCGGGCGGCCGGCGCGCTCCTGGTGGTGCTGGCCGCCCTCACTGCAGCCCTGGCGTCGCCAGCGGCGCTCCGGGCCGGACAACTTCAGCCATCACCAGGAGGAACTCCGGACCGCAAGCAAATGCTGTATCTGAATTCAGAATCGCCATCCGGAGGGAGGATGGTCGGGGCGCCCAGACTCGAACTGGGGACCTCTTGCGACCAAAGCAAGCGCATTCGACTCTCGTCACTCGCATAGGCGGTCACGAGGTCAACTGCTGCACTTGCTTCGTAGCTGGTCGACGTCGATGGAAGGGATCAACAAGCCTTTCATGACGACGGGGCCACACTTAATCTGATGGCGGCGAGGCATCAGCGGCCTCCAGGACGAGATCGACCGCGCTGGCGAGGTCAGCGCGCAAGCGGCGGCGGGAGATCCCCCGGCGGCTGGCGAGGTGGTTGAGAAGATCGGCTCGAACCGCCGCGAGCAGGAGGTGCGCGAGCAGCTCGCTGTCGCCGCCGCCCCCGGTGGCGCGCACCAGGGCGCACAGCAGCCGGTGCACCAATTGGTACTGCGGCTGCTCATAGAGGCTCGTGCCCCCGGAACGTTCTTCGACCGCGAGGGTCAGATGGCGGTTGTCGAGCTTGATGACGAGGATGGCGTCGAGAATGGCCGCGACGCGCTGGCGTGGGTCGGTCTCCGGGCCAAGCGGCGGCGGCCCGCTTTCGACCGCGTCACGGAGAGGCTCGTACCTACGCTGCCATAGGGCCTGGAGGAGCCCGGCCCGATTGCCGAAGGCGCGGAACAGGGTGCCCTTGCCCACGCCGGCAGCTGCTGCCACGTCGTCCATCGACAACCGTGCTGGCTGCGGCACCGTTGCGAACAGCTCGTCGGCGGCGGCGAGCACGGCGGCACGGTTGCGCGCGGCGTCAGATCGCTCGGCGCGCGTCACGTCGTGGAGCCTCCTCTGCCTAGCGGACTGACGGTCCGCATAGTATAGTTCGTCAACTGGGCTGTCGGTCCGGATCGCAAACAGCAAAGAGGACGGCATGTCGGAGACTGCAGACCTGCTCCGAGCGGGCTTGGATCGCCTCGCCGGCGGTGACCTCGGCGGTTACCTCGACCTGTGCAGCGAAGATGTCGAGGTCGAGTTCCCCTTCGCGCCGCCCGGCCGGCCGCAGCGGGTGCGCGGACGCGAGGACCTTCGCCGGTACCTGGAGCCGCTGCTCGCACGCGTCGCCTACGATGAGATCAGCGCCCTGATCGTGTACGAGACCGACGTGGCCGGGACCATCGTGGCGGAGATGACGATCGGCCTCCGAATGGTTGATGACGGTCGGGCCTTCGCGAGACGCTACGTTGCCGTGGTCCGTTCGGCCGGTGGCCGCGTCGTGTCGTACCGCGAATATTGGAACCCGGGCACGTTGAGCGACCGGGCCGGCCCGGCCGAAGCGTCATGAGCGCCGTTCGAGCGCTCGTCACGGGTGCCACCGGGACGACGGGGTCGCGCGTGGCCGCGGGGGCGCGCTCGGCCGGGGCCGAGGTGCGCACCGCCAGCCGGCACGGCAGCGACGTCCATTTCGATTGGCACGATCGCGACACCTGGCCGGCGGCGCTCGACGGCTGCGATCGTGCCTACCTTCTCCCGCCCGCCGGCCTCGACGTCGCGTCTTCGATGGTGCCGTTCATCGAGCTGGCCCGCCGCAACGGCGTCGAACGGCTGGTGCTGCTCAGCAACTCGGTCTTCCCGATGGGCGGCCCGGGCGTCGGCGCCGTGCACCAGGCCCTCGCCGAGGGCGGGCCCGACGACTTCGTGGTGCTGCGACCCTCATGGTTCATGCAGAACGTGACCGGTGAGCACCACCTGGCTCGGATGATCCGCGACGAGGACCGCATCGTGACCGCCACCGGCGAGGGACGCGTCGGCTTCGTCGACGCTGACGACATCGCCGCCGTCGCCGTGCACGCGCTGCTCGACGAAATTAGGCCGGCGGCCGAGCTGGTCCTGACCGGGGCCGAGGCGCTCAGCTACGGGCGCGTGGCCCAGGTCGTCGGCGCGGCTCGTGGTCGTCCCGTGGCCTTCGAGTCGGTGACGCAGGCTGAGCTGGTCGAGCGGCTCGCCCGCACCTACCCGCTGCCGTTCGCGCAGGCGCTGGCCAAGCTCGACGCGGTCATCGCCGCGGGCGCTGAGGACAGGGTCACGCCCGACGTCGAGCGCGTCACTGGGCGGCCGCCGCGCAGTTTCGAGCAGTTCGCCGCCGCTGCGTTCTGATCCGCCGGCTGACGCCGTGACCGCGAGCGTTGAACCGATGCTCTTGGCCTCGGGTGAACAGCCAAGACGACGAACATGACGATAGAGAACGAGACTTCTAGTGCCGAGCGCACTACCTGATCGCCCGGGCCCAGGCCACTGACGTCGGCCATCTGGTGTCCGGGGACAAGGACCTCACCCGCCTCGCGACAGTGGTACCGCCGGTGCTCTCGCCGGCCTCGTTCCTGGACTTCTCTAAGCCCGGATCCACCGACGAGGTAGGTGTCCGGACGCAAAGACAGGCGACCAATCCAACTGGGACAATGGAATTGATCAAAGCCAACGTCTCAGCAGGGGGTCACCTGTCAGGTGCAAGTCTCTC
>JBEKGP010000055.1:0-14620 GCA_050012735.1 Candidatus Dormibacteria bacterium | reverse complement strand
GAGGCGGCGACTCTCACCCTCGCCGGCCGTGATGGTGGTGCCGCCGCGGGCGCTTCCGACGCCGCTGACGCGATGGCCGCAGCGCCCCGGCAGGGTCGCCCGCGATCACGGTGGACGCGGAGATCACGAAGATGCTGGCGGCAGCGGCCGGCAAGTGGACGATGTCCACGGCGACCAACGCCGAGGCGAAGACCGCGAGCAACAACACCACGACGGTGGCGCAAGGCCGCCAGGATGAACCGAGCCGCCAGTGGCGCCGATGAGAGCCGCGCAAGACAGCCTCCCAAGATGGGGGTGGCGCCGCCGTCTCGCTCACTGCTCTCTGGGCAGGCCCTGTTGGCTGCTGTACCTAAGGCGGCTACGGTCATTCTCAACCGCCCATTCACGACGGTCAAGGGGCGGGCGCTGGGCCGCGTCCGGGCCACGGCCCGGCAGCGCTGACCGGGTGGCCCGGATGGGTCCCGAACCCGAACAGGAAGCGCTGTAACAGCGTGCAGCGTTCAGCCTCGTCGCTCGCTGGGTGTCTCGGGCCATGGTGGTGCGCTCGTAGATCCCTCCGCTGAGCCCCCAGCCTCATGTGTGATAGCCCAACACTGGGCTGGGCGAGTGAGACCTCCCCGGGCTGGACGATGCCGGCGCCGCCGCCGATCAGGCCCGCCCGGGAGACGGAGTGGTGGGGAGCGCGGAAGGGCGGCCGCAGGCTGGTGGCCGGTCGGTCGGAGAGGCGGCCGCGTAGCGAGTAGAGGGAGGCCACCTCCAGCGCCTCGTCGGCGTCCAGATCGGGGAGCAATCCGGCGAGGGCACGGGCCAGCATCGTCTTTCCCGCCCCGGGAGGCCCGAGCATGAGGAGGTTGTGCCGTCCCGCCGCGGCGATCTCGAGCGCCCGCTTCGCGAGCGCCTGGCTGCGGATGGCGGCAAGGTCGACGCCGCCAGAGGCGCCCACCTCGCCCATCGGCGGCGCCGCCACCGGGGCCAGGTCGACGCGCCCCTCGAGGTACGCGACCGCCACCGCGAGGCTCTCCACGCCGATGACCTCGGTCCCCTCCACCAGGGCCGCCTCGGCCGCGTTCTCGCCCGGGACGATCAGCCGCCGGATTCCCGACGCGGCGAGGCGGCGGGCCATCGGCAGCACCCCGATGACGCCCCGCACCCCTCCGTCGAGGGCCAGCTCACCGATGCAGGCGACATCGTCGAGGGGGAGCTCCCGCCAGGTGCGCAGCAGGGCCACCGCGATGGCCAGATCGAAGCCGCTCCCCTCCTTGGGAACCTCGGCCGGCGCCAGATTGACCGTCACCCGCCGCTGCGGGAAGTCGAAGCCGGCGTTCCGGACCGCGGCACGGACCCTCTCGCGCGCCTCCTGAATGGCCCGGCCGGTGAGCCCGACGATGGTGAAGCTGGGCAGCCCGTTGGCCACGTCCACCTCCACGGTGACCGGGACGCCGGAGAGCCCCTGCACTGCACGGCTTATGTCGGTCGCGACCATACAATTCAGTATAACAAGCGAAGTGGTAGCGCGCCCCTGCCCCCCTCGGATGCTCCACGAACCGGCTCAGGTGGCCGGCTCCATGACACAGACCCAGCTCTCCGAGACGCTCTCGATGGAACCGTTGCTCGAGTCGTTGGCCAGCTCGCCGGCCCTCACCGAACCGGAGCCGTCGGCGCTCACCTGGGCGGTGAAGGTGGCTGTCTTGGTGTTGTTGGTGGACCAGCTGACGGTGTCGCCGAGGCTGACGCTCTGGGCCACCGCGGTCGACGGGTAGCTCCCGGGGCCGCTGTAGGGGTTGATGACGAGGTCGAAGCCGAGATCCTGCCCGTTGACGGTGACCTGGGCGTCGCCCGGGTCCGGCGCCTGCAGCGCCGCTGCGGCCGAGCTCGGCGCCTCCCCCCCGTGCTGCGCCCAATCGGCACAGCTCAGTGCGTTGTCCCCCTGATCCGAGTCGATGAAGCCGCCACTGGCGCTCACCGACCCGCTGATCGTGTAGCAGACGTAGAGGGTGAGCCCGCTCGCCGCGGTGGTCGGAGCGGGGATGGAGCAGCCACCAGGGCCGGTGGTCGGACGGGGCCCGCTCGGCGACGGCGTGGTGCCAGCTGTCACCGAGGCCCCCGCGGTCGGAGCCTCGCCCAGGCCGGCTCCCGCTGCCCCGGCGGCCGCGGTGCCGGTGGAGCGCGGCGTGGAGGCCGGCGCGCCCTGGCAGGCGGCCACCAAGCCGGCCAGCACCGCGACCACTGCGACGACAGGGTGTCGGCTCGTCATCCGCCGGGGATCATACGGTCACGCCCTCCGGCGGGTGCGGGAAAGGCCTGACCAGGGCGCGCCTCGCCGGGAGCGGCGAGCGCGGGCGGATCAGCCTCCGACGGCGTCCCGGATGTGCTCGCAGCTCAGCAGCCGCAGCTCGCGGTCCATGCGCACCGCCACGACATCGATGCGGCAGGGCTGGTCGCCCCGGCCGGAGGCCTGGCGGTAGGCGTCGAGGAGGGCCCGGAGCTTGGCCTGTTTGCGCCGGTCCACCGCCTCCTGAGGAAGGCCGAAGCGGTTGCCCCGGCGGGCCTTGACCTCCACCGCGACGAGCACCCCGGCCTCCTCGCAGACGAGGTCGAGCTGGCCGAGCCGGCAGCGCCAGTCTCGGGCCACCACGCGCAGGCCGCTCGCCGTCAGGTGGGCGAGCGCGGCCGCCTCACCGGCGGGGCCAACCAGCCGGCGATCCGGCGACGGGGCACGGCCACGAGATACAGCTCCCGGCTGGGGAGGCGCCACGGCCCGTGGCGCCCGAAGGTCCGCTGCGGACCGGTCAGACGTTCCCCGGCTCCGACTCCTCCGCCGCTGCCTCGACCTCGCTGATCGGGGCCGTCTCCAGCTCGTCAACGTCCGCGTCGAGGGCGTCCTCCGCGCTCCCGGCGGTCGCGCCCGCGGCCTGGGCGCGGCGCACGGCGGCCTCGCCTCCGACCGGCTGGCGGCGCTCCCGGATCCGGGCCCGCTTGCCCACCTTCTCACGGAGGTAGTACAGCTTTGCCCGGCGCACGTCACCGTGGCGGAGCACTTCGATGTGGTCGATCCGCGGCGAATGGAGCATGAAGGTCCGCTCCACGCCCACCCCGTGCGAGGCGATGCGGCGGACGGTGAAGCTGGCGCCGATCCCGGTCTTGCGGGAGAGGCCGATCACCACCCCCTCGAAGACCTGGATGCGCTCGCGAGTACCCTCGACGACCTTGACGTGCACCCGCACGGTGTCCCCGCTGCGAAGCACAGGGACCTCGGCCTTCTCCTGCTCCCGCTCGAGGAGCTCGACGACGTTCACTTCGTACCTCCAGAAATCGCGCCCGACGACCCTAACAGGTCGGGCCTCCGGCGCCGAGTTGCCTCCAGGCTCTGGCCGCGACGCCACGCGGCGATCGCAGCGTGATTTCCCCCTCGCAGCACCTCCGGCACCACCTCTCCCTCGAAGTCGGCCGGCCGAGTGTAGAGCGGAGCTTCGAGACCACCCCCGGTGGTCGCCGAAAAGGTCTCGTCGGCCAGCGAGTCGGCCGATCCGACGACGCCCGGGACGAGTCGCGCGACCGCGTCGATGACCGCCATCGCGGCGATCTCGCCGCCGCTCAGGACGTAGTCCCCGACCGAGAGCTCCTCGCCGATCTCAGCCCGCGCGCGCTCGTCGACGCCCTGGTAGCGGCCGCAGACGAGGAGCAGGGCGCTCTCCGCGGCCAGCTCCCGGACCACCACCTGGTCCAAGGGCCGCCCCTGGGGCGAGAGCAGGATCGACCTCACCCCCGGCACCTCGCTCCGGATCCGGCGAAGCGCTCGGACCAGCGGCTCGGGCTTCAGCACCATGCCAGGCCCACCGCCGAAGGCGATGTCGTCCACCTGCCGATGGCGACCGGTCGTGAATTCCCGGAGGTCGTGGACACCAAGCTCGATGTCGCCACGTTCGAGGGCGCGCCCGACCACACCGACCCCGAGAGGGCCAGGGAAGATTTCGGGGAAGATGGTCAGCACCTCGAACCGCATCTCTTTACGGATCAGCCCGCTCAGGCCTCCTCCTCCTCCCAGGGGGTGAGGACGATCCGGCCTCCGGCCAGGTCCACCTCGCGGACGAAGGCGGACACCATCGGGAATCGCCGCTCGCCCGCCTCGCTCTCCACCACCAGCACGTCATGAGCGGGGCCGGCCTCGACGTCGGCGACCACGCCGACGGCGTGCCCCTCGGCATCCACGGCGGCGAGCCCCACGAGCTGCCAGACGAACCACTCGCCCGGAGGAAGATGTCGTGCCCGCTCCGGCTCCACGCAGAGGTAGGCACCGCGCAGGAGGCCGGCCGCCTCCGGGGTGTCGACCCCGTCGAAGGCGAGCAGCAGGTCGCCATCGCCCATGCCCCGCGCCGATCGCACGATCAGCTCGCGCCGGGTGCCCTCCACCGTGACCCGCACCCCACGGCGAAAGCGGCGGGCATCGCCACCCAGGCTCTCGACCCGCACCTCTCCCAACAGCCCGTGGGCGCGGCGGACGTGCGCGGCGCGGAGCAGGTCCGAACGCCCGTCCGGCAGACCGGGGGTGGATCGAGGGGTCATCGCTGCTCGGCCAGCTCCACCTGGACCCGCTCGTGGCCACGCAGCCCAGCGGCCCGCACCACGGCGCGCACCGCGTCGATGTTGCGCCCGCCCTTGCCGATCAGCTTGCCCATGTCGGCCTCCGCAACCCCCACCTCGATGATGGTGGTGCGCCCCTTGACCTCCGACCGGACGGTCACCGCCTCCGGGGCGCCGACCATCCGCTCGATGATGAAACGGGTGAGGTCAGCGTAGTCGGTCACTTAGTGGTCCTCGCTGACGGATGCCGTCTCCACATCGGCCGAGTCGGCGGCCGGCTCGGTCTCGACCGCCACCGCAACCGCGGCGGGCTCCGGCTCGGCGACCACCGGCTCGCTGTCCTTGGCAACCGCGACGGGCTCCGCCTCGGGGACCGCCTGCTTCTTCTCCCGAACGGCCGCGGCCGGCTTCACCTCGGCGGGTGTCTCCTCCGGCTCCAGCGCCACCGCCGCACCGAGGCCGACCGAACCCCGCTCGCGCTTGGGGTTGCCGGCCAGGATGCCCTGCGCGACGAGCAGATCACGCGCACTGTCGCTCGGCCGTGCGCCCTTACGCAGCCACTCCCGGACGCGATCCGCGTCGATCTTCACCGTGGCAGGCTGAGGCAGCGGATCGTAGTAGCCGAGGGCCTCGATGAAGCGACCGTCGCGCGGGCTGCGCGAGTCCGCGACCACCAGCCGGTAAAAGGGGCGCTTCGTGGTGCCCATCCTCTTCAGGCGGATCTTGACCAAAACTTCTCCTTTGCCGTGGTTCTGCACCCGTTGCTGACGGGCATCGAAAGCATAGAAACGCTCATGGCCGGGGCAGACCGAGTTGCGACGGGTCCATCCCCTGCAGCTGGCGCAGCATGCGGGCGCGACCGCGCACCCCCTTGCTGCCCTTGCCGCCCACCGACTTCATCACCGACTGCATCTGCTCGAATCCCTTGAGCAGCTTGTTGACGTCGGCCAGGGTGGTGCCGCTGCCGGCCGCGATGCGGCGCCGGCGCTGGCTCTTGAGCACCTCGGGATGAATGCGCTCGTGAGCGGTCATCGAGAGCACGATCGCCTCCATCCGGGAGAGGTCCTTCTCCGTCGGCATCATGCTGCCCGCGTTCTTGACCATCTGCCGGCCGCCCGGGATCATCCCCAGGATCCCCTCCAGCGGCCCCATGTTGCGGAGCTGGCGCATCTGATCCAGCCAGTCGTTCATGGTGAAACGCCCGGCGAGCATCTTCTTGGCCGTGGCTTCGGCGGTGTGCTGGTCCATCTGGGACTGGGCGCGCTCGACCAGGGTGAGGATGTCGCCCATGCCGAGGATGCGCGATGCCATCCGCTCCGGCTGGAAGGGCTCCAGCTCGGAGACCTTCTCCCCCACTCCGGTGAAGAGGATGGGCTTGCCCATCGACTCCTTCATGGAGAGGGCCGCGCCGCCCCGGGCGTCCCCGTCCAGCTTGGTCAGGATGACGCCGTCCACGCCGACCTGCTGGTCGAATTCCCGGGCCACGTTGACGGCCTCCTGGCCGGTCATCGCATCGACCACCAGCACGGTGTCGTGGACCGTGATCTTCTTGCGGATCTCCTTGAGCTCCGCGAGCATCGGCTGGTCGATCTGGAGGCGCCCGGCGGTGTCGAGAATGACGACGTCGCAATTGAGCCGGCGTGCCTCCTCCAGCCCGCGCTTGCAGAGGTCGGGGGGCTTGCTCTTGCCGTCGGGCATGGCGACCGGGATCTGGTTGTCCTTGGCCAGCTTCTCGAGCTGCTGGGGCGCCGCCGGGCGCTGGGTGTCGGCGGCGACGAGGAGCGGCCGATGTCCTTCCCGCCGGGTGGCGAGCGCGAGCTTGGCGCAGGTGGTGGTCTTGCCGCTGCCCTGGAGGCCGATCAGCATCACCACGGTGGGCGGCTGCGACTGGTAGCGCAGCTTGCGCTGCTCACCGCCCAGCAGCGCCACCAGCTCCTCGTTGACGATCTTCACGATCTGCTGGCCGGGAGTGAGCGACTCGAGCACGTCGGCACCGACGGCGCGCTCGCGGATGCGATCCACCAGGGCGCGGGCGACCTTGAAGTTGACGTCCGCCTCGAGGAGGGCGAGGCGCACCTCGCGCATCCCCAGCTCGACCTCCTCCTTGGTCAGACGGCCGCGTCCGGAGAGCGACTTGAAGATCTCACCGAGGCGGTCGGAAAGGGATTCGAACATGGTCAGTCGCGCTCCCCCAGGCGAGCGCGCAGCCCCGCCTCGACCGCGTCGCGCCGGGACAGCTCGGCGGCGTGTCCCAGCCTGGCCTCGAAGTGCTCGAGCTGGGCAAGGCCCCGGCGTACCAGGTCATGGGCGCCGCTCCGGCTGCAGCCAAGGCTCTCGGCCAGCTCGGCGAAGGACCAATCCTCGTCCAGGTGCAACCGGCAGGCCTCGCGCTGGTGATCGGTGAGCAGCGCGCCGTAGACGTCGAGGAGGCGCTGGAGGTGGGCGGTGCGGGCGAGGGCGTCCGCCGAGCCTGGGGCGTGGAGAAGTGTCAAGGTCAAAGCCTGGACAGTGTAGCGGATCAGCCGTTCAGTAGTGGATGTAGACAGCGGTGCCGTCCACAGCCCAGGGGAACAGCCACTGCATCATGTAGGTGGGAACCTGGACACAGCCTTCACTGGCGTACTGCCCGCTCTCGGAGCCGGGACCGAAGGAGGTGTCCGGCTCGTTGGGGTCGCTGTGCAGATAGAGGGCCGCGAAGGCCGTATACCCGCCATACACACCAGGGCCGAGGAACTCCAAGGCATAGGCGACGAACATGGGCGGGTAGTAGTACGGGCTACCCGCGGGCCACGGGCTGTAGAAGGTGAGGTCGGTCGCTGCGCGGAAGATCGAGAAGCAGCCGGTCGGCGTGCGCAGGCCCGCCGCGCCTCCGGAGGTGATGGGAGTGCTGAGCACCACCTGACCATCCGCGCTGGCCACCAGCTCCTGGGTGGTCAGGTCCACGTTGATCAGGTTCGGCACGCCCGCGGCGCAGCTGCCCGAGCCGCCCGGGGCGAGCACGGGGGGTGTGGGCAGGCCAGGCGTCCCGGTCGGCAACGCAGCGGCGGCAGCCGGGGTCACGGTCGCCGCCGGAAGGGCTGCCGTGCTCCCGACCACGGCCCGATGGCCGGCCGAATCGTGGGAACTGGAGCGTGTCCCGCAGGCGGCGAGCCCCAGCACGAGGGCCAGCGCGATCGCCAGCAACGTTCGGCGCTGTCTCGCCCTTGCTCCCCTCATCCGGGCCGGCTCCAACTCAGTACGGATCGCCGCCCGCCGATCTGCCGGCGTGCCGACCACGAACGGACTCTGCGCGGCCGGTTCAAACCGGAAGCTAGCCCGTGGCCGGCGACTCGAGCACTCCGGCGAAGAGGGCATCGAGGTACGCCACTGGTTCGAAGAGGTTGAGGTCGTCGATCCCCTCCCCCATGCCGACCAGCTTGACCGGCACCCCCAGATCCTCCTCGATGGCGAGCACGGTCCCGCCCCGTGAGGTGCCGTCGAGCTTGGTCAGCACGATCCCGGTGAGCCCGAGCGCCTCGTGGAAGACCCGAGCCTGGGCGATCGCGTTCATCCCGGTCGGCGCCTCGATGACGAGGAGTGTCTCGTGGGGCGCCTCGGGGATGACCCTCCGGGCGACGTTGCGGACCTTGACCAGCTCCGCCATCAGGTTCACCTTGGTGTGCAGACGCCCGGCGGTGTCCACCAGGACGACGTCGGTGGCCCGGGCGACGGCCGCCTGCAGGGCGTCGTAGACCACCGCCCCGGGATCGCCACCCGGCTGATGGGCGATGAACTGGGCGCTGCTGCGATCGGCCCAGAGGCGCATCTGATCGATGGCCGCAGCGCGGAAGGTGTCGGCGCCGGCGATCAAGACCGTCCGCCCCTCGCTCTGGAGGCGGTGGGCCAGCTTGCCGATGGTCGTCGTCTTGCCACTGCCGTTGACCCCGACCATGACCACCACCGCCGGGACGGCCTCGATCCGGAGACGGCGATCACGCGCCTCCAGCACCGCGAGCATCTCCGCCTTGAGCGCCCGGAGGGCCTCCTCGGCGGAGGTCATCCGCTCCTCACGGACGCGGGTGCGCAGCCGCTCCACGAGCCGCTCGGCCACGGGAAGGCCGCAGTCGGCGCCCACCAGCACCTCGAGAAGGTCGTCCCAGAAGGACTCGTCGAGGTCCCGGCGGAGCAGGACGACATCGCGCACCTGCTCGCTGAAACTGAGCGAGGCGCGATCCATCCGCCGCGACATCCGCCGCCACCAGGCATCCCGTCGGGGCTGGCTGAACGGCTCCGTGGGGCTCATCTCCGTCCCTCCGCGGTCTGCTCGCTGGTGGCCGGCGGCCCGACCTGTCCGCTACGAGGCGACACGGCGCAGCGGCGACACGAGCGTCCCGGTCACGTCGGCAGTCCCGGCGTCAGCGGCGAACCGGACCGAGAGCAGCGAGCTGACCCCGGCGCGATCGATGGTCACCCCGTAGAGGGCGTCAGCGGCGGCCATGGTGACGTGATTGTGCGTGACCACGATGAACTGCTGAATGGCGGCGAGCCGGGTGAGCAGCTTGGTGAAGCGCAGCACGCTGGTGTCGTCGAGGGGGGCGTCGACCTCGTCGAAGATGTAGAAAGGCGAGGGATTGACGTGTTGCAGGGCCAGGACGACGGCCAGGGCGGTCAACGCCCGCTCACCGCCGCTCAGCAGGCTGAGGGGCTGGAGCCGCTTTCCCGCCGGCTGGGCGAGGATCGCCACTCCCAGGAGGTCGTCGTCCGTCTTCCCCCTAACCGCCGGCGTCGCCTCCTCCCCGGGGTTCGCGGGCGGCTCCGGGGGGCTCTCCATGCGCAGGGTGGCCCGGCCGCCCGGGAACAGCTCCGCGAACACCTCGGCGAACTGGGCGCTGACCGCTCCGAAGACGGCCCCGAAACGACGTCCCGCCTCGCCCTCGAAACGGCGGACAAGGTTGCCGACCTCGGCGGAGGCGATCGCCAGGTCGTCGCGGTCGGTCCGCAGCCGGCCCACCCGCTCCTCGAGGGCGGCATGCTGCTCCGGCGCCAGGGCGTTGACCGGCCCCATGGCGGCGATCTTGCGCTCCAGCCGGGAGATCTCGCGCTCGGCCCGCTCGGCGGCGGCCGGGTCCAGCTCCGCGATGTCGTCGTCGACCTGGTCGCGTACCGACTCCGCCTGCTCGGCGAGCCGCATCTCCGCCACGCCGACCTCGCTCCGCGCCGCGTTGACCTCGTCCTCGGCGCGCGCGACCACCACTCGCACCTCGCCGCGCTCCGCCTCCAGGATGCTGAGCGCCCTCTCCTCCTCCGCGAGCGGCCCGGTGGTCTGCGCCAGGTGCGCCGCGGCCAGCTCCACCCCGCGCTCGGCGGTTCGAGCGGCGCCGGCGGCGGCCCCCCCGTGGGCCAGCGCCGCGAGCACGTCGGTCTCGGCACCCACCACCCGGGCGTCCGCCTCGGCGAGCCGGGCGATGGCCTCGAGACGCCGCCTCTCGCTCTCCAGGCGGCGCCGATCGGCCGCGTCGGCGGCGAGCCGCAGCTCGGCCAGCTCGGCGTCAGCACGGGACCGCTCAACGGCGACCGCATCACTGCGATCGCGCAGCTCGGTGTGGCGGAGCCGGGACTGCTCCGCCGCCACCCGGAGGCCCTCCTGACCATGCTCGGCGCGGTCGGCCTCCAGAGCGGCGTTCTCGGCCGCCGCGGCCGCCAACGAGCGGGCCTGGACGCGACGGGTCATCTCCGCCTCCAGCGAAGGAAGCCGCCGCTTCTCCATCGCAGCCGCGATGCCGGCGGCCGCCGACTGCGCGGTGGCCTCGGCCGCCTCCCGCCGGCGCGCGGCCAGCTCGGCGCCGGCATGGGCCAGGGCGGAGTCCGCAGCCGCCACGACGCCGGAGCGACGCCGCACCTCCGCCTCCGCCTCCGCCTCCAGGGCGGTGGCCCCGTCGGCGGCGACCCGGGCCTCGCGCGCGGATGCCACCAATGAGAGGGTGGGCGCGCTCCCGCCCCCGGCTCGCGCCCCGGCGGCGGTGATGACCACCCCGTCCGGGAGCACGGCTCGCATGCCGGCCTGCGCGGCGACCTTCCGCGCCATGGCGAGGTCCGAGACCAGCCACGTCGCGCCCAGGCAGTGGACCGCCGCCGCTCGGGCCCGCGGCTCGATCTCGACGGCGTCGATGGCATGGCGAGCCCCAGTGACCGCCGGCTCCGCCTCCACCGGCGCGGGCGGAACCCAACCGTCGACGTGGGCCCTCCCGGCCTCCTCCCCCGTCCCCAGAACCTCCTCCCGGACCTCGGTCCCGCGCAGCAGCCCGAGGGCCTGGTCGACATCAGCGACCACCCAGGCGCCGAGATGCGGCTCGAGAGCCGCCTCCACCGCCGCGGCGTCCGCCGGGTCCACAACTCTGAGGGCATCGACCAGGCGGACCGCACCGAGCTCGGCAGCCCGCGCGCCGATCGCCCCGCTACCGCCCAGGAGACCGTCCACCTGGCCACGGAGACTGGCGGCCCGGGCCAGCGCCTTGGTCGTCCGCTCACGCTCCTCGACCCTGCGCTCCTCCGCTTCGCGCAGCCGTCGCCGCGCCCCCTCCAGGTCTGCGGTGCACCGCGTGGCGTCCGCCTCCGCCGCTCCGGCGGCGGCCTCCAGCTCGGTGAGCCGCGCCTGCGCGGCGCGGGCTGCCGACTCCAGCTCCGCCGCCCGAGCGCGGGCCGAGGCCAGCTCCGCGGTGGCCGCCTGCGCCGACTGCTCGAGGAGGTCGCGGTTCTCCGCACGATCACGCGCCGCGGCCCGGGCCGCCGCGGCCGCCGCCACGACCCGGACCAGCTCGCGCTCGGCCGCCTCCGCAGCGCGCTGCGCCGCCTCCGCCTCCGTGGCCGCCTCGGCACCCCGCGCACTCAGGTGGGTGGCGGCAGCCTCCAGCTCCGTCAGGCGCTCCCCGGCCTCCCGGCCCGCGCCCGCCAGCTCCTCGAGCACGCGCCCGGCGGCCCCGATCTCGACAGCCGCCGCCCGCGACTGGCGGCGCGCGTCGGCCCGATGCAGCACCGCGGTCCAGGCCCGATCTGCGAAACGCCGCGCCTCGCCGCGGCATCGCTCGGCGGCGACACGGGCCGCCTCCAGACGATCACCGGCGGCCCGCTGCCCGGCGCGGGCGGCGTCCAGGCCGGCTCGAGCCGCGTCCACACGCTCCGTGTACCCCGCCTCCGCCTCGTTGGCAGCCTCGAGGCGCCGCTCCGCCGTCTCCAGCCGCCGGCGCGCCAGCCGGGTCTCGGCCCGGGCAGCGCGCCACTCTTCACGCGCCAGGCTGCCGCGGAGCTCGGCCAGACGCTCGGCCAGGCCCCGCTGTTCCAGCGCCGCCTCCCGCTCGCCGGCCAGCTGCTCGAGACGGGGCTCGGACTCGCCGAGGCGGTCGGTCAGCCGCTGCACCGCCGCGCCCACGTGCTCGAGGCGCCGGAGCGCGTCGTCACAGGCGACCCGGAGGGGCCGGACACCGGCGGCCTGCTCGACCAGGGAGCGCCGCTGGCGGGGGGTCGCCTCGATGATCGCCTCGATGTCGTGCTGGGCGACCACCGCATAGCCGTGCTGGGTCAGCCCGGTGCCACCCAGAAGCCGCTCGACGTCGCGTAGCCGGGCACGTTCGCCATTGACCCGGTACTCGACGTCGCCTCCACGCACGACGCGGCGGCTGATCGCCACCTCGGCGTCGTCGACCGGCAGCTGTCCGTCCTCGTTGTCGAAGACCAGCTCGACCTCGGCCACGCCCATCCGGTCGCGCCCCTGACCGCCGGCGAAGATCATCTCGTCGAGGCGGCTGCCCCGAAGCTCGCGGGCGTTGGTCTCACCCAGCGCCCAGCGGACGGCGTCGACCAGGTTGCTCTTGCCACTGCCGTTGGGACCGACCACGCCGGTGATGCCCGGCTCGAATCGGATCTCGGTGCGGTGGGCGAAGGTCTTGAACCCGCTGAGGACGAGACGCTGCAGCCTCACCCGCCGGATTCTCCGTGTCTGGCCGCCCCCGCGTCAACATCTGGGGCCTCCGGAGAGCGACCCCCACAAGATACTGGGGCGATCTCCCGCTCGGCGCCGGTCCTCACTGAGGCGGTGGCGCCGCGGGCGGAGGTCCTGAGGCAGGCGGCGGTGCTGAGGCGGGCGGACCCGAGTGCGAGGGCCTCCGGCGCGACGACCGAGATGCGGAGCGGGGCGGCGGCGAGGGCGACGAGCCCGAGGCTCCCGACCCCGACGGCGAGGATGCCGCCGGCGGGGGACCGAGCTGGGCCGATGACGACCCCGACGCTGCGATCCCCGCCGGTGTCGACCCCGATGGCTGCGACCCGGGCGCCGACGTCGGCCGGTGCCGTCCCCGGCCTCCGCGATGGCCGCGATGGTTGCGCCGCTGGGCCGGGGTGGCCGACGGCTCCGGCGCGGCGGCGGGCGGCGGAGCGACGGGCTCGGGGTGACGCTTGACCAGCCCCTGGGCCGCGGCCCGGAGCGCGCCCAGCAGGCCGCGCGCTCGCGGCGGCTCGGCGGGGGGAACCGCCACTTGGGCGGCCGGCGGACGGGAGGCGGCACGGCGGTCGGCGGCGACCTCGGCGACCCGGCGGCGGACCCTGGCCGGCTCGGCGGGCGGCGCCGGGCGCCGGGCGCGAACGGGCGCGGCGGCGCGCGCGGCCGCGGGAGCGGTCAGACCCTCCACCGCGACGCGGGCGGCGGCCTGCTCGGCCGCCTGCTTGGTGCTGCCCCGCCCCTCGGCGAGCACCTTGCCCGCCACCACGGCCTCGGCGCGATATTCGCGGTGATGGCCGGGCCCGCCGATAGCGGTGACCCGGTACGAGGGGGTGGCGCCGAGGCGCAGCTGAGCCGCCTCTTGGAGCCGGCCCTTGTGGTTCTCGTCACTCCATTCGGAGAGGTCGCCGATGCTCTGGAGAAAGACACGGGTCGCGACCCGGTACCCCTGGTCGAGGAAGATCGCCCCGATCATCGCCTCGAAGCAGTTGGCCTGCAGCGAGGGGAGCAGCCGCGCGCCGGTCTTGGCCGCCCCCTTGCCGAGCAGCAGGGTGTCGCCAAGTCCCAGCCGCTCGGCCAGCTTGGCGAGCGACATGGTGTTGACCAGGGCCGCCCGGAGCTGGGTCAGCTGGCCCTCATCGTACCCCGGGAACCGCCGGAAGAGATACTCGCCGACGACCAGCTCGAGGACCGCGTCGCCCAGGTACTCCAACCGCTCGTTGTCGTACCCGGGACCGCTCGGCTCGCCGCGCTCGTTGTTCCAGGAGGCATGGGTCATCGCCTCGCGGAGCAGGGACGGTCGCCGGAAGTTGATCTGCAGGCGGGCCGCCAGGTCGTCGAGACCCTTCTGCTCATCGGCGGAGAGCGCCACGCGTGAGGTGAGCTCCGGCAGCGGACCGGAGGGCTGCGCGAGCTGAGGCGAGGAGAGCGACGGCTCCGCGAGGCGGGTCGGTGGCTCGGCGGGCTGAGCAAAGAGGGTGGGTGGCTCGGGGGGCTGGGCAAAGGTGGTGGGCGACGCGTCCGTGTGCGCCGGGCTCAGCGGCAGCTCCGGAGGCACCAGCGGAAGCTCGGGGATGACGGCCACCTCGAGCAGCGCCGGCATGTCGGCGGCCGGTGTCGCCGGCCCCGTGGCGACGTCCAGCGACGTCGTGCTCGCCGCCTTCGCGGCACCCGACGGCCTGCGGGAACGGGAGCGGTGCCGCCGCGGGGGCCCGGGCTCGGTCACGGAGGGCGGCTGGGTCGCCGGTCCCGCCCCGCCGGCATCCACAGGGGTGCCGGGGGCGGGGGCGACGACCTCCACCGGCTTCGGGGCAGCCCCGCCGCCGGTGCCCGAGGCTAGCTCGGGGACGGGAGCATCTAGCTCTCCGCCCCGCTCTTCTCCTTGATGTAGTCCCAGGCCTGGCCCACCGTCCCGATCCTCTCCGCGTCCTCGTCGCTGATCTCCAGTTGGTACTCCTCCTCGAAGGCCATGATCAGCTCCACGAGGTCGAGCGAGTCCGCGTTGAGATCCTCGACGAACGACGCCTCCGGCGTCACCTGGTCCGGCTCCACGCCGAGTTGCTCGGCGAC